>DAIOSQ010000001.1:0-43135 GCA_036752465.1 Legionellaceae bacterium
GGTGCAAAAACTTGCAAATAATCCCCTGCAGCCACGCCTAGTGCCGATATTCGTGTAAGGGACGGATTGTAACGAGTCACCATGGTGCCTGGATTGATGTTGCCTAAATGTAGCTTTTTGACCATTTTAAGCGCTTTTTCTGGCACATCTCCTTCACCCGACCACAAAAACATGCGGCAGGATTTGTTAGCAGGGGCCAAGTTTTTGTTGATATAGTCAACCGATCCGTTGATTTCTGCTGCTAAGGCAAAGCGGTAATTGGGGATAGGTAGAATATAAGGATTTTTACCTTTGCCCTGAAAAGATGCAGCATCTTTCCAATTGAACGGATGACTAAAGGTATGACTGGCAATTTCTACCTGCGGGAGAGCAAAGATGCGGCGTGCTATGGCTTCTAACGCCGGTGATGCGTCCGGATGCAAGCCGTTGCTCGCGGTTTCACCCTGGATAATTGAAACGGTAATGGGCAATGGATAGCGTTGGATAATTTTTTCAAGCATGATCTCGCCGGTATAGGGCGCACCAAACCACTCGCCTTGATTAGAAAAGCCATCGCCATCGACATGCGCAAACATCAAGCGTAGACCATTTTCGGTGGTGGTATCTGGTATCGGTATTTTCGGCAGCTGTAAGGCTTGTTGAAAGAATGCAAATGGGTTAATGGCCCAATGATACTGACCTTCGCCGACACTGGGTAAAAATCCCGGCCCCATATAATAACCGCCCCAGGGCATAATGCCGGCAATATCATAGAGTAAGCCAATATTGTCGCGCACTCGCAACAACGGTATGCCACGCGGTGCTTGGATCTGGACTGCGACTTCATTATTGATGTTGCGCCCAGGCGCAATTTCATAGCCGATCATGGGGGATTGATAGACCACTTTTTTGGCCAAGTGTTTATGGGTCAGCATTGGTAGACTCAGACCGAATGGTTGTAAACTTTGACTGCTCAGCATAAAACCAAAATCGTTGAGAATGAGTATGGGTATGTGTTGTTGCATTTGTTGCCGATACCACTGCTGTAACGCATGTTGTCTGGTTAATAAAATCCCATTAATTGACATGATAATTCCGGCATAGTGCTGGGGTGACAGATGTTGCGGTAAGGGCTCATTGATATTTCGTAATTCGACAGTATAGCCAAGGTAATTTAACGGCATGGTATAAAATTTTACTGCGGGTGATCCCATTTTTTCGTCTTGATCTGCTAATTTACCATTGTAAAGGATCAAAATTTTACGTGCCAAAGCCTGGGACGGTTGCAGATAGATGGCATCAAGCTTGGCATTGGTTATCCAGGGTTCACAACCCAAGGCACGAATCTTTCCCACCAGCGATGCGATCGCGGGTGGATCTGGGTGATCCATATAATCAATGATGGTTACTGGAACTGCCAGTTTTTGTGCGGTGCGGATCGCCGCCAGCACGTAGCGTCTGGCCTGCTCGGGTACTTGAAAATAACGTTGTTTTTGGTTATCCCAACCATAAAATACTGACTCTACCGTGATTCCATGGATCACGTGATGCAGCGCAGGTAATAACTCAAAGCCACGGTTGAGCAATATATGTGCTGATGGATGGCGTTGTTTGATTGCTTGAATGGTTGCAATCATGGCTTGTTGTTGTTTGTGTTGCAAGGCTGCATCATGAATGACTTGCTTATAAGAGTCCAAAGTATCCAGATAAAAGCCACGATAACCTTTTTGCCAGAGCGGATCTATGACTTGCTGCATAAAAAAAGACCGCCAGTCTTGCTGTGTTTGATCGATAATTCGGGTATGCCAGGCCCGATTTTCACCTAAAATCCAGGCTGGTTTGATGGCTTTTTGGTACATATCTAGCGAGTAAACCTCACCCAAAGAGACATAGGCAATCGCTTGACGATAGGTGGTATTAAATTGTTTGGGATCAACTGCATCATTGGGTTGTACGATGACCGTGTCATATAACCGTAGTAGCGGAGTTGGCTTGTCGCCATAATACAAAGCCACTGCGGGCAAACCATATTGTCCATGAGCGGCGTCCAGCATACATAATTGCAGCAAACAAGCCAGGCAGGCGCGGCTTAATAATAGGCGGTCATGCTTGCTATATGGCTGGTTTAACATGTTTCCTGCAGGATTAAGCCGACAATTTTACTAATTCCCTGTTCGATATTAAATTTTGGTTCAAAGCCCAGCAATTCGCGTGCTTTGCTGATATCTGCTCGAGAATGAAGCAACTCTCCTTGTGCAGTTTTTTGTGAAATTGGCGTTTGACTCTTGATGTTTAATGCCTTAAGCAACAAAGCATACACCTGACTCAACAGGCTTTCTTCCCCGGTAGCAATATTGTACACCGTGTTGATTGCTGCTGGATTGGTGGTTGTGGCAGCTAAAATATTGGCATCAACCACATCTTCGACGTAGCAAAAATCGCGGGACTGCTGATGTTCATCGTGGATATAGGTTGGTTTGTGTTGTATCAATTCATGGATCCAGCGGATGATTACCGCCGCGTACGGGCTACTTGCTTCTTGTCTGGGACCATAAATGTTGAAGTAGCGAAGACCGACAGTTTCTAAGCCGTAACACGCCGAAAACGTTTTCGCGTAAATTTCGTTCATATACTTGGTCGCACTATAGGGCGATAATATATGCACGAGTTGGTTCTCTTGGCTAGGTAATTGCTTGGCATTGCCATAGACCGCGCACGAGGAAGCATAGATAAAACGCTTGACTTGCTGATGGCGCGCAGCTTCTAACATATTGTAAAAGCCATCGATATTGATTTCATGGGTTAAGCGCGTTTGCTCTACCGATTTTGGAATACTCGAGAGCGCAGCTTGGTGTAGCACAAAATCAACACTCTGTGAGACCTTGTCGCAGGTGATTTGATGACGAATATCCCCTTCGACAAACGTAAAGTTTTGCTGTTGTAGTGGGCTCACATGGGCCAACGCCTGCTGCAAATTGTGGACAGTGCCCGTATAAAAATTATCAATACCAATTACTTTCTGATTTTGTTTTAACAAGGTTTCCAGCAAATTAGAGCCAATAAATCCTGCGACCCCAGTGATCAACCAGCTGTATGTTTTAGTACTCAGTTGTGTGTGCGTGCGCATGATATCTTCCTGATAATGTGCATGTGTGTAGCCCTCATTTTTATAACATAATTTACCCTTATACCGTAGTACAATATTGGTCTTGTGAAAAAAAGACGTTACTTTCTACCAATTTTGAACAAATTAGCAATAAAAACTTGATACATTTTCTCTATCAGGCGATGAGCCTGGGTTGCGAGTTGTGGTTGCGCAGCGGTATCTTATTGGATGAGGCCTCCGCCTCACGGGTGCTCTTATAGACCAAGCCAACGGATAAACTCATGGGTGGTTTTGAGCGATAAGCTTTTTCTGCCGGAGACCTCCAGGCTATATGGTTGATCTAACCCCTGTAGATTGTGGTTAATGTTGGTAACTTTGCCAATATTAACTATCGTCATTTGCGTGAGGTAATAACCGCGGTTCATTTTCATCACCGGTATAACAAACCGCAGAGCCTGGAGATTGATAGGTGGCTGTCCATCGTGCGCAGCCATAGGTTGAATTCTGATGTGTTCGAGCTCTGCTGCTGTGAGTACAATGTATTCTTTTTCGTTAATTTGTCTGCGCAACATGCGTTCAAGAGGTGCTGGCTGTTTGAATAAAATCATGTATTGGTCTGCTGCAAGCACGACGACGGGTTCATTTTCTTCGTGGCGATTATTTTTATTGTAATCCACATACAGAATTTCTTCTCTGAGAGGGTCATCCGGCTGTAAAAATGGCTTAAACAAATCTGTGGTAGGCATTTTTTGTCCAAAAAACCCGCAGTTTAAAAATTTTGATTGCCGAAACCATCGTTCACTGGGGTAATAGATAATTAGCAAGGATTCATTTTTTATCGTGTTGATAATGTCGGTACTTAACTCAAGTGGTAATGCCGGGCATCCCCAACTACGCCCAGCTCTGCCATATTTTTTGATAAAGACTTCGTTTACATACCAACCACCATGCATGACCACTGCGCGGTTTTCGGCATTGTCGTTAAACCCAACATCCAAACCAGTTAATTTGAGCGAAACGCCATCACGCCCATAGTAGCTTTGTGAGGTGGCATAGGTACCGATGCTGCTGCTGCGACTATTGGACCTATTGGAAAAATAATTGGCATATAATGCCCCAGACCTCAGACCATGTGATACGTAGGTGTGGTATAATAACCGGTTGTTGCTTAGATCAAATACCCACAGTCTTTTTTTATTAGAAGGCAAGGAGTAATCAATAACTGTTAAGATGTTATTGTTTTCTGTGTCCGCACGATGGCCGCAAGATAGCACGGTGATGACTTTGCTGATCACAGCTTCACTCATCGTTGGCGCTGAGGTGTGTAGCATGGTTTGGATATCCAGCAATGAGTGATTGGCGTAGGTCAGCAATCCCAATTTTTGAACGATAGCAATATTAGTCAACCACATGGGTTCACGGCTAATGTTTGTGCTTATGTTGACCGGACCAGGTAGTGGAGAGGCATAACCCAGTGCAGCCACTGCCAACATGCCAAACAGCAGCGCTACCCTCATGTTGTTTATTCCTTAAATCAGATCGTATCTACAGTATATACCCATTTTTCTTGAAGATGCTCATGTTGCGCGTGCCATGTTTACCACGGATGTGCCGTGGCAAAATTTCTTGCGCTAGCGACGCGTGACATTGGTTTCACTATGGGCTAGATTGAATCTAACGGGGTACCTGACGAAGCGTAATTGTTTGGTTAGGGTAAGTTTAACGATTATTTATAACGATGCGAAGTGAGTGATGACAGTACCAGAAAAGATTAGATACGCCAACTACAGCCTTTGCATATGGCGAAGGGGGAACTGACGATGGTTTCTGATTTCACACATACCATGCAAAAAATGGTCACAAATATTTCTTTTTCTGATGGTTTTTTAATTTGTCTATTCACATTGTTATTTGTTTCTGTATGCGGCCATTTCTTCTTTAAAAGAATTCATGTGTACACAACTGATAAATTGCAAGAAACATTGCTATTATTTTTAGGTA
The DNA here is from genome assembly GCA_036752465.1 of Legionellaceae bacterium. Classification (GTDB taxonomy): domain Bacteria; phylum Pseudomonadota; class Gammaproteobacteria; order Legionellales; family Legionellaceae; genus DAIOSQ01. The sequence goes on from DAIOSQ010000001.1 coordinate 5,087, forward strand.
TTGTCAGCAGTAGTCTATTTTATTTCATGATTTTTATTTCTATGAACGTTTGGAAATATACGCAGGACGTCTTAGAAAATTCGGCAAGAGAAGCCAGTGCTTTGGTAGCTCTATGGCATTTTGTCAACAGTGCTCAGAATGAGCAAGCGCCTTTGATACGGTATGCCCTCGAGCAATATGTGGGGATCATCAAAGGATCCGGGGTGCGAGCTATGAATCTGGGAGAAGACTTACCAAAGGAACAAGAAATATGGGCCAAGCTGTATTTGGCGGTTGATCAGGTGGCGAAGCTACCTGCATTGCAAAATTCATTTTTTTATAGTCATTTAGTCACCGTTATGGACAGCCTTGTGTACTACAGAAAATCACGTTGGGTTTCGTTGCGTGGTATTGTGCCGTTAGAGCTCAGGCGAGGCGTCGTCCTGCTTTGCCTGCTCATGGTATTTTCTTTGGGCATTTTTTTTCGAGCTGGGCACATGGTCGTTACGTTTGGCGTAGTCGGCTATATAGTTATTCTCGCATTTGGACTAGACTTTATATTGATGCTAGAGTTTCCATATACCGGAATTGCATCAAATGTAGGTATCCATAACCTCTATTCCCATGGTCCTTTGGGGCAAATTCCCTCTATTTAAGCCGACGATATCCGGAGTATCTGAGTACATACCCTATCTATGTGCTATATTTTATTTAAGTTGCTTGACTCTAGAGGTGCCTATGTCTGCTAACTTTGAGTGGTTGGTGCGCGCTTTGGACAATGGCGTTTCATTTTGGTTGGGGTTTGTCATCTCTTCGTTCGTGCTCTTTTTTTTTACATTTCTCGGTCATTTTTTATTTAAGCCAATCAGTGATTTTTTTTCTGTGAAGTTGCAAGAGTCATTGATGGTATTTTTGGGCATCATCAGCAGTAGTTTATATATTTTAATCATTTTTGTGACCATGAATGTGTGGGGCTATCTACAGGAGACCTCAAAAAACTCCATGCAAGAAGCTAGCTCATTGGCGAATCTTATAGAGCTGGCAAGTCGACATACTGATAAGCAATCACAACAAATTGTAAGGGCAGTTGGCCTCTATGTGGCCACTATCAGAGGACCGGAATGGTTAGCTATGAGTAAAGGGTATAGTTTGATCTCGGAACGCAAGGCTTGGTATGCGCTGGTGCTTGCGGTCGACACTATCGCACAGGATTCCAAGCTTGCAAACACGGTCTATTGCAGTCACATCTTGGATAATTTAGAAAAGTTGACGCTGTATCGGAATTTTCGGTTGCAAGCCATTGGCAGTATTGTACCTCCAGGGTTACGACAAGCACTGATCATTTTTTCTGTGTTGGTATCTCTTTTTTTGGGTATATTTACGGGCAAAAATAACTCGCACAATATTATGGCGATTGGCACATTTATCGTTTTTTTAGCGTTTAATTTATCGTTGGCTTTGATGATAGACTTTCCATTTTCGGGGATTTCTGTGCACAGAGAGATTTACTACATGGGTGTTTTACAAGAGCTTCCAGAGCTAGAAAATAACGGCTCGATGCCAACTGAAAAAATTGGCCAGTTGCCCTAGCTATATGCGCAATCGGTGATTATGTTGTATGCTGGGTACATTAACTTTGGTGAGCGGATACCATGCTGAGTGACTTTACGCGGGAGCTTCGATATATAAATGACACGCTGCCTTTTGGCGAGTATTTTCTGTCGTGTGTTGTTGTTCTTGGTTGCGCTACCTTGTTCGGGTTTTTTTTATTCAGACCCTTGCGAGCAGTTTTTGCTGACACGTTACATCAGTCCTTGATGATATTTTTAGGTATCATCAGCAGTGGGTTGTATATTTTAATCATTTTTGTGATCATGAATGTTTGGGGATATTTGCAGGAAGTCTCAAAAAACGCAACGTTGGAAGCCAGTACATTAGAAAGTCTCATTGGGTGGACAAGCCAATATGATGATGCGCTTTCAAAACAAACGTTACAATCAGCTGCTATGTATGTGGCCCTTATCAGAGGGCCGGAATGGCGAGCAATGAGTCTTGGTTACACCTTGCCAGAAGAACGACAGGCTTGGTATGCGCTGAACCGTGCGGTCTTCAATCTCAGCAAGTTACCGGGGGCTGTCAACTCGCTCTATATTAGCCACAGCCTGACTTATTTAGAAAATTTGACGAGTTATCGAAATTTTCGCATACAAGGCATGAGTAGCATCGTCCCCATAAGCTTGCGGCGTGCGATCATTGTTTTTTCTGTTTTGGTTGCTTGTTTACTCGGTATTTTCTGTCGAACAAAAGATCTGCCCAGTATGATTGCGATCGGCACATTTAATCTTTTTTTAGCGTTTGTGCTATCCATGGCGTTGATGATTGATTTTCCATATTCTGGCATTACGGTGAATAGAGACATCTACTATTCGGGTATTTTGCAACGGTTGCCTGATATAGATAGCAAAGGATTGTTGCAAACTGAACAACTGGGTAAGTTGCCATAGCAGCACTACCCAGTGAAGTTTATGCTTGAGCTTCACCCGTAGACAAGGATAGAATAGCTTAACTTTCTTACTCGAAGTACATATGTTTTCTCCTGTGGCAATTTTTGTTGGACTTCGCTATACCCGTGCAAAAAAAAGAAATCACTTTGTTTCCTTTATTTCCTTAAGTTCTATGTTGGGTATTGGCCTTGGTGTGATGGTGCTGATTACTGTCTTGTCTGTGATGAATGGCTTTGATATCGAAATTCATAAACGATTTTTTGGCATGGCGGCTGAAATTACGGTGATGGATCGCAATGGTAAAATGCTGGATTGGCAGGCAGTGAAAGCGCGTGTATTGTCAGTGCCTGGCATTAAAGCTATTGCCCCTTTTATCGGTGGACAAGGGCTGTTGACGTTTGAAGGGCAAGTATTGCCTTTGGCTTTAACTGGAATATTGCCGGCAGAAGAAGAAGCCATCACACATTTGCAAGAAAAAATGCTCATCGGTGATCTGGGAAAGTTGTCACACTTTGGTATTGTTCTTGGCCGCGGGCTTGCTGACAACCTTGGGGTGATGATTGGCGACAAATTGACCTTGATGATCCCACAAGCCAGCGTAACACCGGCAGGTATGGTCCCCAGGTTTAAACGTTTTACAGTTGCCGGAGTATTTTCCGCGGGCAATGGCTTTGGTTTCGATAACAAATTAGCCTTTATTGATATCAGCGATGCGCAGAAACTCATGCAATTGGGCATGGGAGTGACGGGTCTTAAAATTAAAATCAATAATGTTTATCAAGCGCCCATGCTATCCAGGCAAATTGCCGAGCTGTTGGGGGATGCTTACCAAATCGAAAACTGGACGGATCAATACGGTGCTTTTTTTCATGCGGTCAAAATGGAAAAAACTATGATGTTTATGATACTCATTTTAATTATTGCGGTGGCAGCTTTTAATTTGGTGTCATCCTTAGTGATGGTAGTTAACGACAAACAGGCAGAAATTGCCATTTTGCGTACCATTGGTGCTACTCCAGGGTTGATTCTGCGTATTTTCATGGTGCAGGGGATGATGGTGGGCGTGGTCGGTAGCCTGATTGGGGTTCTTAGTGGTTTACTACTGGCGAATCATGCGACAGCGATTGTCAATCGCTTGCAAGCTTTGTTTGGGGTGCGGGTATTGTCATCTAATATTTACTTTGTCGACTTTTTGCCTTCAAAAATTATGTGGAGTGATGTACTGGAGGTGTCTTTAGTTGCCTTGCTGCTGAGTTTTTTAGCCACCATTTATCCGGCATGGCGTGCTGCAAAAACTATTATTGCTGAGGCTTTGCATTATGAGTAAAGTTATTATTAAAGCGACAGCTTTGGGTAAATCATACCAAGAGGGTCATACGCACTTGCACGTGCTCAACGGTATTGATTTTGCCATACGCTCTGGCGACAGAATTGCTATTCTGGGACCTTCTGGTTCGGGTAAAAGCACCTTGTTACACTTATTAGGTGGGCTAGATAAACCCTCGCAAGGTCAGGTACAGATTTGCGGCAGTGATTGGCAGGAACTCAGTGAGCGGCAACGTTGCCAGATGCGCAATAAGTTGCTCGGGTTTATTTATCAGTTTCATCATTTGTTGCCAGAGTTTACCGCGCTGGAGAATGTTGCGATGCCCATATTGTTAGCGGGTGGCACGGTTGTGCAAGCGCAACAGCAGTCTGCCGAGATGTTAACGCGAGTAGGTCTGGAGGCAAGAATGTTTCACAAACCCTCTGAGTTATCTGGTGGCGAGCGCCAGCGCGTCGCCATCGCTAGGGCGCTGATTCATCGACCAGAATGTGTGTTTGCTGATGAGCCAACCGGTAATCTGGATCGAGACACAGCGACCAAGGTATTTGATGTGATGGTACAGTTAAACAGTCAACATCATACCGCGCTGGTGATAGTCACCCATGACATCAGCTTAGCAAAACAGATGAATCGCGTGCTAACGATAGTGCATGGCAAACTGGTCGAAAGCCCGGGTGTATAAGATACGATGAAACAAACCATTGTCCCGCCACTTAGCGAATTAACACCGTCACTGCATCATTATTACTTACGGCAGATGGGTATTACGGATTGGCGGCGGCGACCAGCGAACGAGCCTGCCGCGCATGCAACTGTTTTGGGAGCATTGCAGGCTTTGGCGGCAAAGGTTGCGCAGTGTAAGCTCTGCGCATTGTGCGAAACCAGGACACAAACGGTGTTTGCCAGAGGTAATCCCAACGCCAGGTTGATGATTGTGGGTGAAGTACCTGGGTTGCATGAGGATCAACAAGGGCTACCTTTTGTCGGCAAGGCTGGTCAATTGCTAGATCGTATGATTCAAAGTTTGGGTTTGACCTTACAAGATGTCTATATTGCGAACGTTTTAAAATGCCGACCACCACAAGACCGCGATCCGCAGGCCTTAGAAATTGCGCAATGCCGTGCTTATTTAACTGAGCAAATTCAATTGGTTAAGCCAAATTTAATCATCGCAGTAGGGCGTTTCGCCGGGCAGTTCATCACTGACAGTACGGCAAGCATGACCATGATGAGGCAAACTTTGTATCAGTATCAAGGAATTAAAGCCATTATTAGTTATCACCCAGCCTATTTACTGCGTCATCCCAAGGACAAAAAAGCAGCCTATCAAGACTGGAGTTTAGCCAAAACTATGTTATCCCCTGAAACAGAATAACTTGGTTTTTGCCATTTTTTTTGGCGGTGTATAGCGCTTGGTCTGAAATTGAAATGAGGTGTTCGATGTTGTCAGCATCCTCAGGAAACAAAGCGATGCCTATAGAAACCGTTATCATGATGTGCCGCGTGGTCTGTGGATGAGCTATTTCCAATAACTCTATGGCCAGACGAATCTCTTCGGCCCTTGTTTGCGCCTGTTGCTCCGTGATATCGCGAAAAAAAATCGCGAACTCTTCACCTCCCCAGCGTGCTACCAGGTCACTTTGCCGACAATTCACTTGTAATTGTTGGGCAACTGCTTGCAAAACCCGATCGCCCATGCTGTGGCCATAGGCATCATTGATTTGTTTGAAGCCATCGATGTCCAGCAATAAAATGGCAAAGTGCAGCGATTCACGAGAGGCTTGCTGTATTTCTTTATATACATATTGCTCAAAAAATCTTCTGTTTGCAAGGCCGGTCAGTGAGTCATGCATGGATTGAAGCATTAATTCATCACGCAATTTGATGTTGTATAAACTTAAAGAGACTTGTTCTACCATGACTTCCAATAGGGAAAGCAATCTTTGGTTGGTTATGTTTTCTACATAAAGTAAACCTAATACCATATTTTGCATATAGAGTGGTATACATACCGATTTTTTGACGCGATCGCCGGGTTGATGCAGATGTTGACAGCTGCTCTCTGTTTTGTTGCCATCGATAAGGTATGGTTGCTGTGTGGTCAACGCTAGGCACTCATTGACTTGTAGGGATCGTGGTATGTTTTGCAGACGCCCCCATGATATCAGCGGATTTAATTGCTTGGCTTGGTGCTTATCGGGAACGTAGATTGCGCAAGCCGTGTTTTTCAGGATTCGTTGGGTAAAACGACCAAACTGCTCCATGGCATGTTCATAGGAAATACTGGTGAGCAGTGCGGTGGTCAGCTCTTTTAAAAGTTGCAGTTCCTGGTTATGGCGCGTTAAATTTCTGATGGATGTTTGCAGTTTCTTTTTGGAAGCTGCCAGTTTGTACTCAGTTTGTAGCCGCGCATAGATATGTTTGGCGATAAGACTGGTTAAAATCATGCTAAAAATCAGCATAACCAGACCTAATATCACAAACAATTCAAGTTCTGTGGTGCAAAGTCCGGCAATGACGTGATTGAGCTGTTTTGTTGCAGAAAAAGTATTCATGCAGTTATCTGGTGTGTGCTGGCTCTATCTATACCTTATCATGGCCTGCGACGCTGGACAAATGACATATGGTGTTATACATTGACCCTTTTATCAACAGGATAAGCATGCGAATTGCCTTGATGGTGGAGTATGATGGGTCGCAGTTCCATGGTTGGCAGGCGCAAACTGGACTGCGTACAGTACAGCAGGTGTTGCAAGCAGCACTAAGTCAAGTAGCTTGTCATGAGGTCACCGTTGTATGTGCGGGTCGCACGGACACAGGTGTTCATGCCACGCAACAAATTGTTCATTTTGATTGCACGCAAGAACGTCATATCCGTAGTTGGGTTCATGGGACCAATTCTTTTTTACCCAAAGATGTTTGTGTCAAGTGGGCCAGGGAAATGCCGGACAATTTTCATGCGCGTTATTCTGCCTTATCGAGAACGTATCGCTATGTGATTTTCAATGTCTCTATCAGACCGGCGCTATTTCGCGGAAATATGACGTGGCAATATCGACAATTGGATCATCGTTTGATGCAAGATGCGACTCAGTATTTGTTAGGGGAGCAAGATTTTACATCATTTCGTTCAATAGAGTGCCAATCAAAAACGCCGATGCGCAATGTTCATCATCTCCGGGTGTTACGTAAAGACGATTTGGTGTTGGTTGATATCAAAGCAAATGCTTTTTTACACCATATGGTGCGCAACATTGTGGGTACTTTGATGGCGGTCGGTAGCGGCAAAAGACCGGTGTCTTGGGTAGAAGAAGTTTTGCACGCGAAAGATCGTAAATTGGGCGCTGAAACAGCGCCACCATATGGGTTATATATGGTGGGGGTGAGTTATCCGGCTGAGTATAATATGCCGATGGAAACTTCCAATCCTATTTTTTTAGCAGGAATAAGCACAGCGAGCTAATACATGACGACACATCAAAAGAGTGAAAAAAGAGCCCATTTTATCAGACAGTTGATAGTAGACGAATTAACTTCCGGGTTGCATCAGCAGGTAGTGACCCGTTTTCCACCAGAACCTAATGGCTACTTGCATGTGGGGCATGCAAAGTCGATTTGTCTGAATTTCGGTTTGGCAACCGAGTTTTCTGGGCGATGTTATTTGCGTTTCGATGATACCAATCCTATCAAAGAAGAAGAGGAATATGTGCACGCCATCATAGAGGATGTCAAATGGCTGGGCTTTCAGTGGTCAGATGAAATCAAATACTCATCAGATTATTATCAGCAATTGTACGATTACGCCATCTTGTTGATTGAACAAGGACTTGCCTATGTCGATAGTCTGAGTATCGCTGAGATACGCAGTTATCGTGGCACGTTACAGGAGCCAGGTCGTGCAAGCCCTTATCGCGAGCGCAGTATTGCCGAGAATCTGGATTTATTCAAGCGCATGAAAGCTGGCGAGTTTGCTGATGGTGCGCATGTGTTGCGCGCACGTATCGATATGCAGGCTGCGAATCTGAATATGCGGGATCCTGTACTGTATCGTATCCGTAAGGTTGCACATCAACGCACCGGTAACAGCTGGTGCATATATCCTATGTATGACTATGCGCATCCGATTTCAGATGCGCTGGAGCATATTACCCATTCGCTCTGTACTCTGGAGTTTCAGGATCACCGTCCATTGTACAATTGGTTCATTGAGCATCTGCCAGTGCCTGCTAGACCCGTGCAAACTGAATTTGCTCGCTTAAATTTATCGCATACCGTAACCAGCAAGCGTAAATTACGTACCTTGGTGGAACAGGGTGTGGTGGATGGTTGGAATGACCCGCGCATGCCAACCTTATCTGGTATGCGCAAACGTGGCTATCCTCCCCAAGCTATTCGTGAATTTTGTGAGATGATTGGTGTTTCCCGCAGCGACTCGATTATTGATGTTGCGTTGCTGGAAGCCTGTGTGCGCGATGCTTTGAATATTACGGCTAAGCGGGCTTTGTGTGTGTTTGATCCCATTAAAGTGGTGATCGAGAACTATCCGCAAGATCAAATCGAAACGTTAGAGGTTAAATTTCATCCGCTGGACGAGTCGTTGGGTAGTCGGCAGATGCCTTTTACCCGTGAACTATTGATTGAGCGAGCTGATTTTATGTTAGACGCGCCGAAAGGCTACTTTCGCTTGTCGCCTGGCACGGAGGTCCGTTTAAGGCATGCTTATGTGATTCGCTGTCATGCAGTGGTTGCTGATGAGCAGGGTCAAGTGGTAGAGTTGAAATGCACATATGATCAGGATACTCTTGGTAAAAATCCGGTGGACCGCAAAGTCAAAGGGGTTATACACTGGGTCTCTGCGCAATATGCGCATCGGTTGGAAATTGATCAATACGATCGTTTGTTTCATGATGCCAATCCACAACGAGAAGAGGATTTTCTCCAATTTCTCAATCATAACTCCAAGTTAACTGTCACTGCTTTTGCCGAGCCTGCCATGGCATCGCAGGCAGTCGATGAAGTATTTCAATTTGAGCGACAAGGGTATTATTGTGTCAGTGAGGTGCAGCAGGCTACGGTCAGTCGATGTCACCGTGTGGTGGACTTGAAAGATACTTGGGCCAAACTGAGTTAAGGATTATTTATGTTACACGTGTATAATTCAATGACGCATACTAAGGAACCATTTCAACCGTTGCGACCTGGTAAAATAGGCTTATATGTCTGTGGCATAACAGTATATGACTTATGTCATTTGGGACATGCGCGCGTTATGGTTGCATTTGATGTGATGGTTCGATTTTTGCGTGCTGCTGGTTTTGAAGTCACTTACGTGCGCAATATCACGGATATCGATGATAAGATTATCGCCCGAGCGATAGAGCAAGGTGTTGCCATTGACCATCTAACTTCAACCTACATCGATGCAATGTATCGCGATGCGGATGCTTTGGGGATTTTGCGCCCGGATATTGAACCGCGTGCAACCCAACACATCACCGAGGTTATACAACTGATTCAACAATTGTTCGACAAAGGCTACGCCTATGTTGGCAGCAACGGAGATGTTTACTATCGTGTGGCGCAGTTCACGAATTATGGCAAACTGTCGCGCAAGGATTTGGATGGTTTAATGGCAGGGGCTAGAGTAGCGGTCGCCCTTGATAAAGATTCACCGCTGGATTTTGTGTTGTGGAAAAGCGCAAAAGCAGGCGAGCCAAGTTGGCCATCACCCTGGGGGCAGGGACGGCCTGGTTGGCATATTGAGTGCTCTGCCATGGCTTTGGGGCAGTTGGGGCAACCGTTTGATATGCACGGTGGTGGTTTGGATTTGCAGTTCCCTCATCATGAAAATGAAATTGCGCAAAGTGAAGCGGCTACCGATAAAACATTCGCCAATTACTGGGTGCATGTTGGGCTGCTGCAAATCAATCAAGAAAAAATGTCGAAATCGTTGCATAATTTTCTTACCATCCAAGATGTTCTAGACTTATATCATCCAGAGGTTGTGCGCTATTTTCTTCTCAGTAGCCAGTATCGCAGCTCCTTGAATTACTCAGCGGATACTCTTGATAATGCACATAAATCGCTGGCGCGGTTGTATCAAACATTAAAAGATATTGAGGTAACGCCCTGCGAGCTAGACCCGGATTGGCAAGAACAATTTTTTGCAGCGATGTATGATGATTTTAATACCCCAGTTGCTTTGGCTGTGTTATTTCAACTATCCCATGCGATCAATAAAACCAAGTCAGTTAAGTTGGCATATACCCTCAAGTATTTGGCGGGTATTTTGGGAATCTTACAGTCAGTGCCTACAATATTTCTACAAGCAGGGTTGCAAGATGCTGAAATAGCCACAATCAATCACTTGGTAGCTGACAGAGATGCCGCACGTTTAGCGAAAAACTGGGTCAAAGCCGATGAGATCCGCCAAATGTTGCTGGCAAAAAATGTTGAAATTGAAGATAGCAGCAGTGGGTCTACTTGGCGTATCATTGAAACCAATCGGTCTTAATCGTGCAAACGCTTACCTTCCCAGCTCATTCAGTGAAAACACTAGAAATTATTAGAGAACTTAGGCAAAATGATGGAGACTTTTGTTTCGTGGAAGGTTGATTTTACAGCATAGAGCAGCTTGCTTCGTTATTTCGAGAGCGGCAGCAAATCTTCGTGCGTTAATAAAATGGTGCATGCAGAGTAATACACATAAAACATAGGGGATTGTTATGAAAATGAAACAAATTGCAGCCGTTGTCATGGGTTTATCTATGACGTCTGCTTTTGCTGCTGGTATGGTGCTCAGTACCGATATAGATAAATTATCTTACAGTATTGGCGCTGATCTGGGACGTAATTTTAAAAAGCAAGATATAGCGGTCAACGCCGATGCTATGGCGCAGGGTATCAAAGATGGTGTTGCTGGCGGTGCTTTATTACTAACCGATGACCAAATGAAAGAGGTGATCACCAAGTTTCAAAAAGATTTGATGGCCAAGCGCAGCGCTGACTTCAACAAAAAAGCTGAAGAAAACAAAGTCAAGGGTGATGAGTTTCTGGCCAAAAACAAAGCTTTGGCAGGGGTAGTGACCTTACCCAGTGGTCTGCAATATAAGATTATTACGGCTGGCAATGGGCCAAAACCAAGCAAAGATGATACCGTAACCGTAGAATACACAGGAAAGTTATTGAGCGGTGAGGTTTTTGACAGCACAGATAAAGCAGGTAAACCGGCTACTTTCAAATTGACGCAAGTGATTCCAGGCTGGACTGAAGCATTACAATTGATGCCCACAGGCTCAACCTGGGAGTTATATGTTCCGGCGAATTTGGCCTATGGTTCACGCAGTGTCGGTGGTTTAATTGGACCAAATGAAACGTTAATATTCACCGTTCATTTGATTTCTAAAGAACCTGCCAAAAAATGATCCCTTTGGGGGTGGCAGATGATAACTTTTTGTCCCGGCCTGTAGCTGCGGGACAAATTTTTTTGATGTTGAAGTTACTACTTGCTTGGTTTTTATGAGCAAAAAGCTATGGCTTGTTTGTATCCTAGGATTTTCTTCCGGGGTGCCTTATGCTCTCATATGCACGACATTACAAGCCTGGTTTGCACATGCGGGCATGAACATTGTGACCACAGGCATGTTAAGTTTATTGGGATTGCCTTATGTATATCGGCTGCTTTGGGCGCCGGTGGTTGATCGGTTCACTTTATTTTCCTTCGGTAAGCGCAGAAGTTGGATAGTATCGATGCAGGTACTATTGTTGCTGGGCTTTAATCTGCTCGCTTGCTTGACCCCGCAAGCGCATGCTCAGACAATGGCCGCGATCGCTTTGGTAATGGCTATATTATCGGCGACTCAAGATATTGCGATAGATGCGCATCGTACCGAATATGTAGCAAGCGCACAGCATGGATTGGCGGCTTCTGTGGCGGTCTTTGGATATCGGCTTGCCATGTTGCTTGCGGGTGGTGGTGCGATGATTTTTGCTTACTATTGGGGTTGGCATGTGGCTTATCAGATCTGTGCTTGGATGATGTTACCAGGCATCCTGGTCATCGTCTGGAGCCGTGAGCCGTCTCACCCCTTGATATTGACCCATTCCGGTTCATGGTCAGGCAGAATCTCTGATTACCGCAATCTATTTGTTGACCCTATGCGTGAACTTTGGCAACGTGACAATATTGTTCCGCTATGTATGTTTATCTTTCTATATAAATTAGGTGAATCGTTTACAACCACAACCAGCGGTATTTTATTGCCATTTTTAATGGGTGAGCTGGGATTTTCCTTGGCGACGATTGCTTATATCAATCAGATGGTGGGGTTAGTCGCGATTATTTGCGGTGGTGTGGTCGCAGGCGTGATGTTGTTGCGTTATTCGTTATACCATTTTTTAATGATTTGTGGTGTGCTACAAGCAGTGACTAATTTGCTGTTTGCCTGGTTGGCCGTGGTTGGCCAGCAAACCAGCTGCTTGGCTTTAGCCGTGGCATGCGACAATTTCATAGGTGGCATGGGAGCAACGGCTTTGGTAGCGTTGATGATGCATTGTGTCAATCAGCAATACACCGGCACACAATTTTCGGTATTTGTCGCCATCGCCAGTTTGCCACGAGTGCTCTCAGGCCCTCTAGCTGCTGGGCTACAGCAGCTGTTAGGTTGGCGGGGATTGTTTGAGTTTTCGATGCTTTTGGCGCTGCTGTTTGTCCCCTTTTTAATGCGTTTAAAAGGTGGTTTTGAAAAAAGTTGAGCAATCAAGGTGCGAATTAATGGCTATTGTAGCTTTTATGTGCCGGTGCAAAACCAAAACTCGCGGTTGTTTTTTCTGCCGCATTTGATGTTGTGCTGGGCAGAAAAAATCCAACAGTGTTGGCGCTTGTAGGCGGTCTGTACACTTCGGCCATACGATGTCGCTGCCAGTGCATACCAAGGGTTTTTTCTAATGCATGTCGTGCGTTCGGCGACAAAATACCATTTAATCCATTGCTGCTGATGGGTGACGTTTCATGGAAGCGTTGCAGTTCAGATTGATATAAAGCAATCATGGCTTCATGCTGTGTTGCAGGTAACGTCCGCAGCATCTCCACGAAAGTGGCGTAGGAGTCAATGGCTAATAATAGGTTGGCATCTTTGCCTAGACGTTGGACGAGCCTGCCTCGCTGTGCCACTGAGAGTACCGTTAACGCTGCCAAACTTAAATCAAAGTATTTTTTGTAGCCTATGATATCAATCAACTCATCCATGTGAGGTTCGATGGTGTCTTCTTGGGCAATGTTTTGTAATGCCTGCTGCAAGCGATGTTGTAAGATGTTATTCAAAACACGTATACACGCACTGTTTAACTCAACATTAATGAACTCAGGGTCATCGCTATTTCTTAACGCCTCAACCGCATGAAATAGTTGGGCTCTCAGGTCGATTTGCGCAGACTCGCGCATGAGAATATGGTGTAATATAGTGGAGAGATCTTGTAAATTTCTTGGTTGGTACATGTTCAATTGGGTTATATTTGCTCTCTGTTCGATATCATCTAGAACCATTTGATGTACGCGAGATTGCGGTACAGTCAACCCTCCGTTTTCCATGGCACTTTGACGCTGTTGCGCGAGATACCTGGCTGCACGGCAACGCATGTTTCTTGGCGGTATGGGCAAGGCGATAAAATCTCTATAGCCCAATATTTTAGCCGCACTCAATAACAACTGATTAACAAAATACCACACATCGGCAACTGTGGTCCGATAGCCATCGCTGTTCGCTTGCGTAGGATAAAAACTGTATTCCATCAGTTGTGCCAGAAAGAGGGGATTTTTATATTGTGCTATTGCCAGTTCTGCTTGATTGTCGTTGGTCGCTGCAGTAATCAAGGCAACACAGCATCTTCTTTGTGCTGCGCGTGTCATCTCGGTAGTTAATGGCCAATCCCCATTGACTTCAATAAACTGCACAACATGCGATCGCTGTGCGGCCGTCAAACGTGATTTCTGGATGCGCAAATTGGCATCAATGACGCTGCAAACTAGGTTGCTGGAAGGCGCGGTTGGTATGATATTTGCTTGTACCCGATTGGGGAGACTCGGTATATGTATGCGGGGATTGGTTTGTTGTGCTGCTAGGAGGGCGAGTGGAAAATACGTCAGGTCGATGGGATATGCTTTGGCTGTTTTTTGCAGCGGGATCCAACGAACCTCTGTTGACGTTAAAAAGGCTCTAAATACTTGATTGACATAATACTTGGGAGAGCTTTCCTCAGCATGCTTATGTTCCAGGAGGGGGATACGAAGCAGATTGCCATCATTATCGTTAACAAAAGCGACACATTGCTTCTCTTGTGGGTCATGGGCATACACCGTAGCACCCAGCGGAAATGGGTGCTTGACCCAGTTGTGGCCTGCCAGTTCGTAATAATCAGTTACGCTGTCGCGATGATCAAAATAAGCCCAATGGCCGGAGGTTTGAACTGGTCCAATTAATTGCCGCATAGTTTCACCCAAAATGTACACATGACAATAGTAATCATATGGTCTGCATAAATCAAACTGAATCTCGCCTAGGCGCGGTGTGCATAGTTACTCAACAAAGTTTGCCGCTGCATGGCATGCTTTGTCACGGTCATTGAGTTCATCGGTTTGCGGGAAAATGGTGAGCAAGTCATTGAGTAGGTTGCGTAATTCACCCACCAATAATGCCAGAGCAGCATCTTGTTGCTCTAAAGGTTCGAGAGAGTTTGTTTCTTGAAAAGCATCTTGCAAATAATCGAGGCAAGTAACGCGTTTTAAAATCAAATCTTTGGTTAACGTGAATTGAATGCGATCCTGCCAGATCAAAGACACTTCTTTAATGGCAAGATTTTGCGATAACAAGGTGAGGACCTCTTCTGAGGGCAATTCATAGCCTTTGCACTGCACTTTTTTGTTATGGTCATCTAAACAGAACATGGCACAATCGCTGGCCAGTTGAAATTGCTTGGGTAAGGCAGCAGGGTCAGCAATCCAGCTGGCCAGCTGTTTGGCCAAGTTTGTTGTAATTAAGAGTGGTGTTAGTTGCAAGTCAGGACAGGTTTTGCGTAACAATGCGGTCAGGGTGGCGGCTTGCGTTGGGCTGGATGAATTGACAATTAAACGATGGTGTTGTTCATCGAGCAGTGCGAATGTGCGTTTTTGTAGGCAGAATGCTTTGGGTAGCAATTCAAATTCTAATTCTTCTGCCATTTGTTTTTTCTGGGTCCGGCTAAGTTGTCGATGCTCTGAGGTTGCCTGGATATCCAAGCGCTCTTGCAGCAATTTTTGAATGACTCCTTTGGGTAAGAGGCGTTCCTCTTTGCCCATACAACATATGCTGGCACCGCTGAGTTCATGGGTAAATTGCTGGTTGAATACAGGTAACCAACCATAAATAAATCTGGCATGTGGTGGGCACGGTTTTAACGCTGCTTCTGCCAAAAGCGACGGTAAATCAATTGCCTTGCGAAATTCATAGTGAAAAATTTGAATATTGTTAAACCACATGGGTGTCTTCTCCGGAAAAGGTGAGTGTATCTACGTTAAGTTATTGGCTGTGCTGCCATACGCCACCAAGCTTGATATACAGAGCAATGCCGTGTTAGGTGCTGAATAATGCCCTGACTATTGCGCTGAACTTTAAACCACAGTAAGCTGAATTACAAATGCTATATTGAAAAATTTGGTGTAGTGAACATGCTCCTGCAAAAACACAAATCGTGTTTGTTATTGATAGATGTCCAGGAAAAATTGGTACCACATATCATGCATCCAGACCAATTAATATCAACATGTCACTGGTTGATGAGGTTGGCAATTGAACTGGATGTTCCAACCTTAGTGAGTGAGCAGTATAGCCATGGTCTCGGGACGACCGTATCTCCTTTAAAAGAACTGATATCCCAAGATGTTAAAATCGATAAGGTACATTTCTCCTGCTATAAAGATGCTAGTTTTCTTACCGCTTGGCGTGCAATTCATCGCAAGCAAGCAGTGCTTGCAGGTATTGAAACCCATGTGTGTGTCTTGCAAACTGCTTTTGATTTAAAGACGGAGGGGTTTGATGTGTTTGTCGTGATTGACGCGGTGCAAAGCAGAAATTGTCAGGATCACGACTGCGCACTCCAGCGTATGCGGCGTGCGGGCATCCATTTGGTCACTGCAGAAATGGTATTTTTTGAGTGGGTAGAGCAAGCAGGTACACCAGTATTCAAAGCCTTAAGTCAATCATTTATACAGGCAAAGTAAGGCGTTAAGGGGTATAGATGCATATTGAACATCAAATCGCTGTGGTTACCGGCGGCAGTTCAGGGATGGGACGTGCATGCGTGGAGGCGTTGCGTGCGCATGGTGTGTTGGTAGCGTCCTGGGACAAGCAGCCCGTAGATGATCCGCAGGCGATCGTATGTGATGTGGTCAGTGACGAAGCGGTGGCTGCGGCGTTACAACAAACCATAGAGTTGCTGGGTGGGACGCCCAGGATACTTATCAATTGCGCTGGAATAGCGCCTGCTGGGCGCATGATCGGCAAAAGCGGGCTGCTGCCGTTGAGCTCTTTTGAACAGGTTTTACACGTGAATGTGGTCGGTACTTTTAATGTGATGCGCCATGTGGCGCAACACATGACACAACTGGCCGCAACAGGGGATTCCGGAGAGCGTGGGGTGATCATCAATACCGCCTCGATTGCTGCTTTTGAGGGACAAATCGGTCAAGTGGCGTATAGTGCCTCTAAAGGTGCCGTTGTGGCGATGACCTTGCCCTTAGCCAGAGAGCTGGCGCAATTTGGGATTCGTGTCAACTGTATTGCACCCGGTTTGATTGCCACACCGCTGTTGCTAAACATGCCTGTAGCCGTGCAAGATAACTTGAAGCAAACCATTCCTTTTCCGCAGCGCTTTGGTAAACCAGCTGAATTTGCCAGTTTGGTCCTGCATCTGTTGGAAAACCAAATGATCAACGGTGAAGTTATCCGACTTGACGGTGCTTTGCGGATGGCACCGCGCTAGGGTAGCATGCGATCCCTGCGGTTACGCGCAGGTGGTTATTTCTTGTTCGGTAAACGTGCTAAACGCCAACATTTTTTCGGCAATTTTTTCACTGTGGATGACGTATCGACCGGCGGATAATTCTTCTTTGAGAAAGTTCAGTTTGGCTTGCACGGATATATCTACATCAAAAATCAATGCTTTTAGTTCCTCTAATTGTTGGTTGGCGTGGGAGAAGTCCAATTTATTGAGTTGCGCGATCATTTTTTCAGTGACAGGGTTGGTCATAACAGGCTCCGAGAATAATTGACACACAAGCATATCGGCGCATCTAAAAAAAACTTTAGCATCTTTTTCAGTGAATCTTGCTTGTTGCACTGCCTTTGGTTATTGTATACACGTTAGCTCGTGCAGGTGATGAGTGAGTTGGCTACATGCACAGATTAAGGTATCAACCACAGCTAATTTGGAGTGCCTATGCATCAGTTGTCCCAGCAGTTATTTGTCAAAGCTCAGCGCATTATTCCCGGCGGTGTTAACTCACCCGTACGTGCATTCAAAAGTGTTGGCGGTACGCCTATTTTTCTGAAACGGGGTTATGGTGCGCACATTATCGATGTTGATGACCGCGAGTATATTGATTATGTATGCTCATGGGGCGCATTAATTCTTGGTCACGCGCCCGTAGAAGTCGTTCAAGCCGTGACCGAAGCAGCCGCTCAAGGTATGAGTTTTGGTGCGCCTACGCTGCTAGAAATCGAACTGGCAGAAAAAATCCTGTCACATCTGCCGGCAATGGACATGATTCGCATGGTTAATTCTGGTACTGAAGCAACCATGACCGCAATACGCTTGGCGCGAGGTTTCACACGCAAGGCAAAAATTATCAAGTTTAACGGCTGTTACCATGGTCACAGCGATAGTTTACTGGTTAAGGCTGGGTCCGGGGTATTAACCTGCGGCATCCCATCTTCACCTGGAATACTGCCAGCGGTTGCCGAGCATACCCTCATTGCTGATTTCAACAATCTGGCCTCCACAAGGGCCTTATTCGAGCAACATGGTGATGATATTGCTGCCGTTATTATTGAGCCAGTTGCCGGCAATATGGGTATGATATTACCGAATATAGCTTTTTTACAAGAATTGCGTCAGTTGTGTGATCATTATCAAACCTTATTAATTTTCGATGAAGTGATGACGGGTTTTCGAGTTGCCCTAGGTGGGGCGCAGGCAATTTACAATGTTGCCCCAGATTTGACTACCTTGGGCAAAGTGATTGGTGGCGGTATGCCCATAGGCGCAATCGCTGGTAAACGTGATATCATGCTCGCGTTAGCGCCAGTTGGTCCGGTATATCAGGCGGGAACATTAGCCGGCAATCCGGTGGCTATGGCAGCTGGGTTGGCCACACTGAGCGAAGTTGAAAAACCCGGATTTTACCAAGCGTTAGCGCGCAATACGGCAAGTCTTATCGAAGGGTTAAAAGAAGCTGCTGAATCTGTGCAAATCCGCTTGCATGGTGTTTCTTTGGGCGGAATGTTTGGCTTTTGTTTTAGTGATCGAGAAACCATCGAGAATTATCAAGATATTGCCAATTCTGATGTGGCCATGTTTAATAAATTTTTTCACGGCATGCTAAAAGAAGGTGTATCATTTGCGCCGTCGTTGTTCGAGGCTGGATTCGTCAGTGCTGCTCATCAAATGGCAGACATTATCCGTACTCAGGAAAAGGCAGCCCGAGTATTATCTCAGTGTAAGCAATCATAACCGCTTGCTGCACGACTCGATTAGATGGCAGGTCGGAAGTTAATCTTTATCGTAGGATATTAAAAGAACGCCATGGATAGTATCGAAATATTTCAAATTGATGCATTTACAGACAAAGTTTTTCACGGCAACCCGGCGGCGATTTGTTTGTTGAGTGATTGGCTCAATGATGAGCTGCTCAGGGCCATTGCGGTAGAAAATAATTTGTCGGAGACGGCTTTTGTTATGGCTACCAAGGAGGATACTTATCAAATCAGATGGTTTACCCTCAAAGGTGAAATCAGTCTTTGCGGACACTCAACGTTAGCGGCCGCGTTTGTGTTGTTCGAACTGGGTAAATGTAAAGCTGATCACGTTGCATTTACGAGTTTGAGTGGTCCGCTCACGGTGCGCAAAAAACAAGATCGGCTGATGATGCAATTACCAAAAATTGCGGTGCGCCCGGTTGAAGATCGTTTGTTGTTCTCTGGTTTGGTCGATAAGCCTTACCAAGGCGTGTATGACAGTGATCTGGATTATTTGATTCAGCTGGAAACAGAACAACAAGTCATGTCAGCGCGTGTTGATATCAAAATGTTAGAAAAATTGCCTAAACGCGGTCTGGTTTTGACGTCTGGTTGTGAGGACGCTGATTTTTATTCGCGGTGTTTTTATCCTAAATATCAGATTGTTGAAGACCCGGTCACTGGCACCGCACATTGTTTATTGGCGCCATTTTGGGCAAATAAATTAGGTAAAACGTCGTTACATGGCATACAAGGGGCTTATCGTAAAGGTGATGTGTACTCTGAGGTGTTAGATAACAGCGTACGAATTTCCGGAAGTTGTAAGTGGTATTCTAAAGGTAGACTGGTAATTTGATCAGGGAGAAAATGATGACCAACAATACTGCAGGGCTCGAAGGGATAACGGCTGGTGAGTCAGCCATTTGCACTGTGGGGAAGCAAGGTGTGGGATTAACATACCGCGGCTACGCCATAGAAGATCTATGTGCACATGCATCTTTTGAAGAAGTGGCATACCTGTTGATTTACGGTCAGTTGCCAACGCGCACGGAACTAGAAACGTATGTTGCCCGTTTGCTTCATTTGCGAAAAATTCCAGACACCCTCAAAACTGTCCTGAAAATGATCCCTAAAACCGCCCATCCTATGGATGTACTGCGCACGGCTTGTTCTATGCTGGGGGTGCTTGAGCCAGAAAAAGATGCCACGATGCAATATGATATTGCCGATAGGTTGTTAGCTCTTTTTCCGGCGATTATCTGTTACTGGTATGGGTTTCACTATCTGGGTCAAGAGATAGATGAGAATAGCCAAGAAAAAAGCTTGGCTGGCCACTTTTTGGCATTGTTGCTGCAAAATTCTCCCGATCCGTTGGCGCGGGAAATGATGAATACATCGCTTATTTTATATGCAGAGCATGAATTTAATGCCTCCACCTTTGCTGCACGGGTAACTGCGGCGACTTGTGCTGATTTTTATTCGGCAATAACCAGTGCAATAGGCACCTTGCGCGGTCCTTTGCATGGTGGTGCGAATGAGGCTGCTATGGCATTGCTGGAGCGGTTTGACAATTTGGCTGAAGTTAGGGAAAAGCTCAAAAGCATGCTGGATGCCAAGGCTAAAATCATGGGGTTTGGTCATCGGGTATACAAGAAACATGATCCACGATCAGACATTATCAAACAGTGGTCTTATCGTTTAGCCAATCAATCCAATAACTGGCAGTTATATCGTATTTCGGAAATTATCGAAGAAGTTATGCTGCAAGAAAAAGGCCTGTATCCTAATCTGGATTTTTATAGCGCGTCAGCTTACCATTACTGTGCTATTCCAACGTTTTTATTCACACCTATTTTTGTGATGTCAAGAATTTCCGGGTGGGCAGCACATATCAATGAACAGAGAGCCAACAATCGCTTGATTCGTCCCTCTTCTGATTATATAGGTCCAGAACCGCGTGCATTTGTTGCGATTGATAGTAGGATATAATATGACTTCGTGTGCGGAAAATAATCACAAGCCACCCTACGACCACGTCATGCTAGATATGGCGCAGTACGTTCTTGATACAGATATTATTAGCGAAGAAGCGTACGAAACAGCAAGACTATGTTTGATAGACAGTCTAGGTTGTGCCATTTTAGCGCTGAGTTTTCCGTCATGTCACAAATTGTTAGGGCCTATTGTTGCTGGAGCTCATGTAGCTCGGGGGGCACGTGTTCCAGGCACCACTTATGTATTGGATCCGGTTGAAGCCGCATTCAATATTGGCACCATGGTGCGTTGGCTGGATTTCAACGATACCTGGCTTGCTGCCGAATGGGGTCATCCGTCCGATAACTTGGGCGCTATCTTAGCCATTGCGGATTATGTTAGTCGCAACAATCTTCGTCCCAATCAACCGCCGCTTAGCATGTATGATGTGCTCACTGCCATGATTAAGGCGCATGAGATACAAGGGTGCCTAGCCCTAGAAAATAGTTTCAATCGTTTAGGGTATGATCATGTGGTGTTGGTAAAAATTGCCAGTGTTGCGGTAGGTGGATGGCTATTCGGCTTGCAGCGAGATGAGATGGTGAGCGCGTTGTCACAAGCCTTTGTTGATGGTCAGAGTTTGCGTACGTATCGTCATGCTCCCAATACAGGTTCACGTAAATCCTGGGCTGCTGGAGATGCGACCGCGCGTGCTGTTCGTTTGCTATTGCTGACTATGAAAGGCGAGATGGGCTATCCCAGTGCCTTGACGGTACCTAAGTGGGGCTTTAATGATGTCATGTTAAAAGGCGCAGCTTTACAATTTCAGCGACCATATGGCAGCTACGTGATGGAAAATATCTTATTTAAAATTGCTTATCCAGCGGAGTTTCATGCGCAAACCGCGGTTGAATGTGCGGTTATGCTGCACTGTGATATAAAAAATCGCCTTGACCAAATTGCCACTATCACCATTGAAACGCATGAATCCGCTCTCCGTATTATCAGTAAACAAGGGCAATTACATAACCCCGCAGATCGAGATCATTGCCTGCAATACATGATTGCCATTGCGCTATTATATGGAGATCTGCGTGCCGAGCATTACGAGGATGCTGTGGCTAATGATCCGCGGATCGATACGTTAAGAAGTAAAATGGTTGTATTGGAAAATCCTCAGTTCTCAATTGATTATCACTTACCTGAAAAACGTGCAATCGCCAATAGTGTGCAGATATTTTTTAACAATGGTGAGTGCACGGCAAAGCAGACAATTGAATATCCTTTGGGTCATCGACGTCGCCGCACAGAGGGCGTGCCTTTGTTGTTGCAAAAATTCGAGCGCAATATGAAAACACATTTCACCGCGCAACAACTGCAGCCTATCTCCGATGCATTAGCGAGTCTGCCAACATTGCAAGCGCTGCCAGTGAGCGATTTTATGACGTTGTTGGCAAACGTTCGCTCATGAACGTCGGGTAATCCCAGCTTGCGCCATGATTTTGGTGGCAATTTCTTCGATAGAGTAATGTGTGGTATTGATGTAGGGAATATGCTCGTTGCGATACATTTCCTCAATTTCAGCGATTTCTATTTTGCATTGATCGCGCGATGCATATGTTGAATGTGGCTTACGTTCAAAACGGATATGTGCCAATCGCTCCGGATCTATGGTTAACCCAAATAATTTTGCTTTGTAAGGCATCAGCTCCTCTGGGATCTTAAATTTTGCTAAGCCATTATCGTCAGTAAATGGATAATTTGCAGCCAACACTCCAAACTGTAACGCCATATATAAACAACTGGGAGTTTTGCCGCTGCGTGATACGCCGATTAAGATAATATCAGCTTTATCATAGCCTTTGTTTTTAATGCCGTCATCATGTGATAATGCGTAATTAATTGCTTCAATGCGATGGTTATACGCTTTGGTATTGGCGACACCGTGTGCTCTGCCGACAATATCAGACGCTTGGGTGCCAAGCTCTTCTTCCAGTGGCGCAATAAAAATATTAAACAAATCGAAGACGCGGGCGTTGGCTTTTTGAAATACACCGCTTACTTCTGGATTTACTAAGGTCATAAAAACCAGGGGTTTACGACCGGTGGCCGCATAGCTTTGATTGATTTGCAGGACCAAATCGTTCGCTTTCGCAATGGTATCAATGTAAGGGAACACCTGGGAATCGAAGGTTATGGTTTCAAATTGAGTGATGAGACTATTGCTTAAAAACTCGACAGTAATGCCGGTACCATCTGATATCATATAAACAAAACGTTTCAATATAGTCACTCCTAGGATGATGCGCGCGATAGCGAAAATCCAGTCTCTTCATGAGGGATGGATATATAATACCGGTCATTTCTGGGCAAAACAATTGTTTGCAGATTTGGGGAAAATAGCTACAAAAACGATTGACTTTTAGGATGCAAACAGTGAAAATCACCGCTCGTTGGCTATGTAGCTCAGCCGGTTAGAGCGCGGCACTCATAATGCTGAGGTCGGTGGTTCGAGTCCACCCATAGCCACCAAATATCTTGATTGACCCATCTAACTTAGCAATAGCTCGTTGTAATGTGCGTCGGACACAACAGTTGACTGTTTCTTGTGGCGACCGTACTCACAAATTAAAATCGATATGACACCCACCAAACACCCCCAGATATAATAATAGGCGGGCGCTGTAAGCTGATGAGTGCGCTCTATAAGCCACAACATCACCCATGGTGTGGTTCCTCCGAATAAAGCAATTCCAAGGTGGAAGGATACCCCGAAACCGCTATAGCGACATGCTGGCGGAAACAGCGAGATCATATACGCGTTAATGGCTGCAAATGATATCGCTATCAACAAAGACATTGCAATCATCCCGGTTATCATACCTGCCAGCTGCCCTCTGCTAAAAAGCCAGTAAATAGGCACGGACAGTAGCAGCATCAAGGCGGCGCCGGCCATAATCAACCGCAAATGCCCGATACGATCAGCAAATATTGCCATACAAGGCTCTATCAAGGCATCGCACAACAAACCTAGCGTGCAGATGAGGCTTGCTTGTGCAACTGATAGTTGCCAATAGACATGAAAATAACTGACAGTGAACACATACGTACCAAAAGTTGCGATGCCAATCCACCAAGCCAGGCCAATCACGCCGATAAAAGCATAGGGAGCCTCCTTGACGGCCAGCAGCAGGGGCGAGCTGGTTTTTTGCGGCTGCGGGGTCGTTGCAAAAGCCGGTGTCTCCGTCAGCAAGCGGCGTACATAAAAGATTAACAACCCTGCTACCCATGACAGCAGAAAGGCGCCGCGCCAAGCCCAGTTAGGCATAAAGTTGGCAGTTAATAAGGCGGCTATAAGACTGGCTATGAGTACACCTAGGCTATATGCGCTGCTGGTAATGCAACCATAAAGGGCCCTTCGATGTGGCGGGGCATGCTCTATTAAAAATATTGCGGCGCCACTGTACTCAGAACTGGCAACCAAGCCTTGTAGCATGCGTAAAACGGTTGCTGCGATCGGGGCCCAAAGACCAATGCTTTGATAACTGGGTAATAAACCCAGCAGTGCTGTTGGGATTGCCATGCCCAGTATACTGAGTGTGAGCGCATATTTTCGACCATAGCGATCGCCTAAATACCCAAATAGGATAGATCCTATAGGTGCGAGTAGGTAACCTACCGCAAACATAGCAAATACATTTAATAGGTCCGCTGTGGCATTGTGTTGCGGAAAAAAGTTCGCGGCAATAATGGGTGCGAAGCAACCAAATATTGCGAAATCATACCATTGCAAGGCGGTGCCAGCGATGGCCGCTAGGATGGTTTTTAGATCGGATGTGCGAGGACGATTCATCGGTCAATTTTCCCTAAGCACTGCAGATATTTTTGTATGGTGGCGGGTAAACCAAAATATAATGCATCACAAATCAAGGCGTGTCCGATAGATACCTCTTGGATTATTGGAATAGCCGCGATAAAAGGTGCTAAGTTGTCTAGATTTAGATCATGTCCGGCATGAACAGCCATACCTAACGCATGGATATCATGAGCTGCTTGTGCGTACACTGCAAGCACTTCCGCGCCCTTTGGGGTGCCAAAAGCGTCTGCATAGGCCTCGGTATACAACTCGATACCATCAGATTTTATTTGCAGCAATGCAGCAAGCTCTTCCTGGTTTAGTTGATATGGGTCAACAAAGAGCGAGGTACGAATATTGCTTTGTTGCAGCTCTGCAATCACATCTTGTAAAAATGCCCGGTTTTTGGCGAGTTGCCAGCCGGCATTAGATGTGAGCACATGGGGTGGATCAGGAACCAGCGTGCATTGTGTCGGTCCAACTTGCTTGACCAACGCAAGAAATTGCTGATCAGGGTACCCTTCAATGTTGAAGTCTACGTTGATATGACTGGCGATGGCGTAAACATCTGCTGGTCTGATATGGCGTCCGTCAGGTCTTGGATGGACTGTAATACCCTCGGCGCCATACGCAATAATATCAAGCGTGGCTTGCAACAGATTCGGTAGATTTTTACCGCGAGCATTTCTTAAGGTTGCTAGTTTGTTAACATTTACACTCAATCGAGTCATTTTACCGTCCTAACAATAAATTTAATCAACAATGGTCATAATCGCCCGATTTGCGGCGTTGAAGTCCGCGCACATAGCGTGTGTATGCGGCGGTTCGTGCTCGAAAATCAAGCTATTTTGGCGCAAGTACGCAAATTGTCAATCTCGCGACGCTTGCAGGCAAAAAATTACGGTTGCTTTTTCACTCAGGATCACAATAATACAGGTACAAACTTGTGCAGGATATCTTCGTGATTGCTTTTACACAGCTCAGTATGACATATGGTACCAAACTACTCTTTTGTGACGTTAGTTTAAATTTAAATGGTGGTTGCGCGTATGCTTTGGTCGGCGCCAATGGCTGTGGCAAATCAACATTATTTAGGTTGATTCAAGGGGAAGAGGAGCTCAGTATGGGCGAAATCTTGATTCCCAAAGATGCCAGCATTGGCTGGTTAAAACAAGACCAATTTCGTTATGAACATACGATTATTCGCGATATTGTTTTGCAGGGTAAACATAAACTCTGGCAAGCCTTGCAAGCAAAAGAAGCCTTATTGGTGCAAGAGTCGTGGAACGACGAAATGGGGATGCGCTTTGCGGAATTGGAAGAAGTGATTATGCACGAAGATGGGTATCATGCCAATGCGGCCATTGAAACCATTTTGCTTGGCTTGGGGGTTACCAGTGAATATCACGATAAACCACTAAAAGCATTGTCCGGCGGGTATAAGTTACGGGTATTATTAGCACAAACATTATTTCAAAGTCCGGCAATTTTGTTGTTGGATGAGCCGACCAACCATCTTGATATTGACTCTATTCAATGGTTAGAAGGTTTTCTCAAACAAAGTTTTGCAGGTATGGTTATTTTTATTTCACATGATGTCGAATTTATTGACCACCTAGCTGATCACATTTTAGATATTGATTACGGCGAAATACGTAAATACTCAGGAAAATATGCACGTTTCTTAGCTGAAAAGCAATTGATTCAAGAACAGAAATTAATTGAAAAGAAAAGTGCAGAAGAAAAAATTGCACATATGCAGCGTTATGTTGATCGTTTTCGCGCGACTGCTTCAAAAGCTGCGCAAGCACGCTCGCGTATGAAAATGATAGAGAAAATTGAAATTCCCGATATTATTAATTCTTCACGCATCGCGCCACATTTTCAGTTTGTGCCCAAACGCCCATCTGCGAAAATGGTTTGTAAATTGCAGCACATCAGCAAAGCGTATCAGAATCGTACATTATTCAAACAATTGACGCTCGAAATTCATCGAGGGGACAAACTCGCGATTATTGGTGCGAATGGGCGGGGTAAATCTACTCTGATCAAAATTCTGATGGGTATTGTCGCCCAGGACGAGGGTGAGCTGCTATGGGGTCAAGAATGCCATGTCAGTTATTTCTCGCAAGATCACCATGATCTCTTGAATCAGTCCGCTACCGTTTTGCAATGGTTGATGGCACAAGTTACCCATGTGCCGGATCAGCGTATTCGGCAGGTATTGGGGCAAGTATTGTTTGCTAAGGATGATGTCGACAAGAATGTATTGTCATTAAGTGGCGGTGAAGCGGCACGCTTATTGCTGGCAAAAGTGATGCTTGAGGGGGCAAACGTTTTAGTATTAGACGAGCCAACCAACCACATGGATTTAGAAACCATCGATATGTTGGCACAAGCATTAGCAAACTTTGCAGGCACAGTTATTTTTGTGAGTCATAATCGTTATTTTGTTGAAAAAATCGCGAACAGGATTCTGCATTTTCCAGAACAAGGAGCGCTGCAATTTTTTCGCGGAGGTTATGCAGAATGGTGCCAACAGCAGCAACTCATCAAGTAAAATGAGTATATACTTCGCGCTATAGTGAAAAACGCACGTTGCATGAGGCCAAGTCGTGCCAATCTCTTGGCAAGTTGGGATCTGTCTGCTATGTTGAACTGTGTGCGCCGAAATCTCGGCTACAAGTGGTTATCGTTACGACGAAACAATGTTTGCTGGGGATCATTGACATGGAACCGGATCGTTATGAACAAAGTCATGCCTATTTTATCAGTGGCATTATCGGGCTTATTGTCAGCTTGGGTTTTTTTGGTGTGTGTTTATATGTGCTGCCTTATCTGCTGTTTAATATCCATTACGCGCTTCCGAAATTGTTTTCGGATCTAGGTTTTTACGTGATGAGCAAATACCAGCTAGCGATGAAAGCAGCTCAGTGGTGGGTTTTTCTTGGGTTCTTAAGTATCGCGGTAGTTGCCGCCTTGGTGGCATTTTTTGCTTCTAATTATATAGACAATCAAATTTATCATGCTGAGGTAGCGCAACCCGTTGATTGGGAAGACAAGAGTCAAAAATACCAAGAGTCCGGCGGATTGATTCTAAAAATCATATTCAGTGTCGCCGTAGTCTTCATCGTTTCTATGCTATTCCAATGGGTTATCTCACCTACGCCGCCGCAGGATACGTTCTGAGCGATATGATCCATGAGATGCTATCGCTATTTACAAGTGGGGCTGTCTCCTGCGTTGTGGTTGCTGGCTTTATCAGTTTTTAAATTGTGTAATTTATCTTTAACCGTTGCGGTGTTTGGTGGTTGGTTATGATGCATGCTGTCAGCTGTTGTTTGGGGTTGCTCGGGAGATAACGGCAGGTATTCTGGCTGCTTGATAAGTTCTGCCATGATGAGCGTTAATGCCTCGTTATTGGCATGCGCGTATGCTTGTAATTCTCGCACGGAATGTTGTTGTAATTCGTTTAATATACTCCGAATATGCTGGAATGGCTGATTCATCTCCGCTTTATCAGCATCATCTTCGTCTTCCCCAGTACAAAGTATTCCCTTGCCGGCATTTAGTATTTTTTGATCTCTTTTGGCGCGCAACGCACTTCCAATGAATGGCAGACTCTCCCTAAGAGATGTTTTATGTTTGATGACTCTGCGAATGGCATCATCGATAAAGGAAAGTCTAAACATTCTGTCAAGTTTCATTTGCAGTTGACTGAATTCTTGCGCGGTGGCGCGCATCGCTTGACTTTGCACTTGCCGTAGCAGGCTGTCTATTTTCTGTTGCCAGGGCTGGGATAAAGAATCGTCCGATTGTTCGCTGTCTGTGCTGCTGGTTGACGCTGACTGCCTTGGAGAATCGGAACATAAAGGGTGTTGTAGGCTATTCTGCGACGCGATGTCGCTGCTGGCTGCTGCTTGCTGGTGCGCAGTGTTTAATTTTAAGTGCGCATCCGATATAAGTCCTAGTAGTGTGTGCGCGGGTGGCTGATAGGCAGCGGATGATAGATTTTCGTTACAGCCAATTTGTTTGTATCGGTCCCAGGCTGCTGTTGGAGCTAAAAACCCCAAGCTGTTGAGCAAGGTGCGTGCGCGATAGCCAATGATAGATAGTGTGACGTGCAGTATCGACAGGCACGCTTCAGTTTGTTCTAACGCAATAACCTCCTCAGATAGCAAGCAGTCGTGCCATTGTTGCGCTGCAGCATAGAGACGGTCAAATGCACTCAATCCTTCGTTTCTTGTGTTTGAGTTGTTCATGTCGCGCAAGGCATTTTGTATGGCTTCGACACTAGGTCTTTGCTGACTGTTGTCGCTGAGGGTAGCCAGATAGGTTGCAACAGCAATTTGTGCCAACAACAGGCCGCCAGGTAAGATTTTGTTCTGTTGAGGTGTATTCACTAATCTATCAACAAGTGAGCTGATCCGCTCTGGGGTGTTGCAATAGGCCTCGATATCCGCAGCAATTGCTTGGGCTGTTGCGACTATTTTGCTAAAATTGGCATCCTGTGGCCAGGCTGGATTAAGCGTGCCAGCCAGAGTGTGGTAATCGGTGACCTTGGCCAATTCTGTTCGTGCTGTTGTCATCACTGTTCTCCCTAGGGTGCATCGTGCGCTATCGCTGTATTGCCGGATGTTCTCGTCACATCTTCTCCCTGAGCTACGCACCATTCGATCATTTGCCGGAATTCTGTCTGCAAGCTTAAACACCTACCTTTTAAGTCTAGTACATGTTAACTATTTCTCGCCAACCAGCAGTAACTTGGTGTACAATGCTGGCTTTTAATTGTTTATAATTTTTACACGGAGAAGTTATGTCTATCGAACGTACATTGTCTATTATTAAGCCTGATGCAGTTGCCAAAGACGTGATCGGTCAAATCTACAGTCGTTTTGAACAAGCAGGGCTACATATTGTTGCGGCCAAAATGGTACAGTTAACGCGATCACAAGCCGAAGGATTTTACGCAGTGCACAAAGAAAGGCCTTTTTTTGCTGATCTTGTGAATTTCATGATCACTGGGCCCGTGATGATCCAAGTACTGCAGGGTGAACATGCGATTAGCAAACATCGTGAGCTAATGGGGGCTACTAATCCTAAGGAAGCGTTGCCAGGTACCATTCGTGCGGATTTTGCCGACAGTATTGATGCCAATGCGGTGCATGGCTCAGACAGTTTAGCAACCGCACATCAGGAAATCGCCTATTTTTTTGCACCACATGATATCTGTGATCGTGGTTAGTCAGGTAAAAACCGGATGAACTCCAAAGTTAATTTGTTGAATTTAAATGCGCAGCAAATGCGCCAGTTTTTTGTCGAACTTGGTGAAAAACCTTTTCGTGCGCAACAAATGATGCAGTGGATTCATCAAGTGGGTTCGCATGACTTTGCCAACATGAGCAACATTGGTAAAGCGTTACAACAACGGTTGTTGACATGCACGGAAATTCGCTTGCCAGAGGTTATTAGGAGCGAAGTTTCTGCTGATGGTACCCATAAGTGGCTGCTGAAACTCGAGTGTGGCAATGCGATTGAGACGGTGTTTATTCCAGAAGTTAATCGGGGCACTTTGTGCATATCTTCACAAGTAGGTTGTGGTTTAAATTGCAGTTTTTGTGCCACTGCTAAACAAGGCTTTAATCGCAATTTGACTACGGCCGAAATCGTGGGTCAACTGTGGTTAGCCGTGCGAGCTTTATCGAAACATCAGGGTATGCACGACCGACAAGTCACCAATGTGGTCATGATGGGCATGGGTGAGCCTTTGCTCAATTTTGATGCTGTGGTTAGTGCTATGGATGTCATGATGGATGATTTGGCCTATGGACTATCCAAACGGCGTGTCACCCTAAGTACGTCTGGGCTGGTGCCAGAAATGTTGCGGTTACGGCAGGCAAGTCCGGTTTCTTTGGCGGTATCATTGCACGCACCCACGGATGAGTTACGAGATATTTTGGTTCCGGTGAATAAAAAATATCCTTTGGCCATGCTAATGGACGTTTGTCGTGACTACTTCCACAATGAGCCGAAACGAGTGGTAACTTTTGAATATGTCATGCTTAAAGACGTCAATGACACACCAGCACATGCCAGAGCGTTGGCTCGCGTATTGAACGATGTGCCGGCTAAGGTTAATCTTATTCCCTTTAATCCATTTCCCATGACCCAGTACCAGCGTTCAAGCCCAGCGAGTATTGACGTTTTCCGGGCGATATTAACTGCAAAAGGCATTAACACCATCACGCGTAAAACTCGGGGTGATGATATAGATGCTGCATGTGGACAATTGGCAGGCCAGTTCCAAGACAGGACCAGCCGTTCACAACGTTGGCAAAAACTGCATGACTTAAGGTCAGCGGCAACCATCCATAATGAATAGATGGCTGGGGACTTTCTTTAATGGTGATGATCAAGTTAAAATACCGCACAATCAGTCTTTTGCTATCGTCGTGCTCTGACATGAGGAGTTACTAATGAACATATCAAACATCGTCGATCACAGCCCTGCAGAAAGTGCGCAAAGGCCAGGCGGAATTTTAGCCAGTATGCGCAAGCAACGTGGTTATTCACAAGATTACGTCGCAGGCAAGTTGCATTTGCGGGTGCATGTCATTGAACTTATCGAACTGGACGATTACGAAAATATGCCACAACCGGTTTTTATCAAAGGCTATTTGCGCGCGTATGCTAATTTGCTAGATATACGTTTTGAGCCATTGCTCGAGCAGTTTCACATTTTGTATGACAGTGCGGAGAAAAAAGCTGATCGGGCTGGGGCAGCACTTTGGCAAAATAAAAAGCAATCTAATCGCGCGGAACATGTCGTCCGTTGGCTGACCGGCTCTTTTGCGCTGATTGTTTTGGGTGCTGCAATCATTTGGTGGCATAGCAATCAAGGCAATGAACATCTCTATCATGCCGAATCGAATCGCAAGGTGGCTAATATAAAATCACCAGAAGCTGCTGAGGGTGAGGTTAAATTGACCGATTTGTCGCGGATGCGTTCTCTGTTGTCGCCCGGTGATCAAATCACACGGCCTAACGCAGGTACGGAGGCATCGGGTGACTAAACGGGTGCAAGCAATACGCGGGATGAATGACATCTTGCCTGGTAATATCGATTTAGTTCGCTTGGTTGAACATGTGTTTGCGCAGTGCATGCTATCTTACGGCTATCAGGAAATCCGCACGCCTGTGCTTGAGAGTACACAGCTGTTTAAGCGAGCGATCGGTGAGGTTACCGATGTTGTCGAAAAAGAAATGTACACCTTTGACGATTTGAATGGGGAAAGCATCACGTTACGACCAGAGGGTACGGCAGGTGTCTTGCGAACCTGTTTGCAGCATGGGCTGTTACACCATGCACAGCAAAAATTATGGTATATTGGTCCTATGTTTCGCCATGAGAAACCACAGAAAGGTCGGTTGCGTCAATTCACCCATCTAGGAGTTGAAGCCCTGGGCATAGCCGGGGTTGCGGTTGAACTTGAAATGATAGCGATGTGCAAAAGCGTATTTGCTAAACTTGGCCTGTTGGATAAACTCAAGTTGCAAATCAATACCATAGGTGAGCTGTCCGAGCGCAAAGCTTATCTGGATAAATTGGTGGCTTATTTTACACCACACACAGACATCTTGGACGATGACAGTCGGCGTCGCTTGCAGCGAAATCCCCTGCGGATATTGGACAGCAAACATCAACCGCTGCATGAGATCATTGCCGCGGCACCTCGCTTGAGCGAATGCTTGGGTGCTTCTAGCAAGCGGCAATTTGCTGAGCTTTGTGCCGGCTTGGATGCGCTAAATATCCCTTATCAAGTCAATCCTACCTTGGTGCGAGGGTTGGATTATTACGGACATACAGTTTTTGAGTGGGTGACGGATCAACTGGGCAGTCAGGCAACGGTTTGTGCGGGTGGCCGTTATGACAGACTGGTTGAACAATTAGGCGGAGCGGCTAATTTTGGGCTCGGTTTTGCTATGGGTTTGGAGCGGCTGGTGTTGTTGCTAGAAAACGGCGGCCAAACTTTAACTGCAACGCCAAAACCAGCCATTTGCATGCTAGCACTTGGCGATGTTGCAACCCCGGCACTTGTACTAGCGGAAACCTTGCGCCAACATTTTCCGCAAGCCATCGTTGTGACGCCATTTTGGAGTGGTGGTTGCAAAAGTCAATTCAAACAAGTTGACAAAAGCGGCGCTAAACTCGCTTTGATTTTAGGGGAACAAGAAGTGCAACAGAAAACGGTAGGCGTCAAAGATTTACGCGGATCAGGTGAACAAGTTACCGTGTTGCAACATGATTTGGTGGACTACCTGAGCCAAAATTTTGCATCTCTAATGAGCATAGGAGCATAAGCATGTCCGTATATATGACCGAAAACGAACAAATAGATGTGATTAAAAAATGGTGGCAACGGTATAGCAATATCATCACTATAATAGTCTCGTTGGTTTTATTGTCAGTCTCAGCTTACAAGTACTGGTTTTGGTACGAAGATAAACGCCATCAACAGGCTTCTGATGCCTACGAGCATATGATGCTGGCTTTTTCCAACAAAGATGATAAAGGCGTGCGCTCCTACGCCAATCAGTTGGTAACAGAATTTTCAAAATCTGTTTATGCGGATGCGGCGCGCTTGACTTTGGCAAAGATTTTGGTGTCCCATGCTGAATATGTCAAAGCACGTGACCAGTTGGAGTTTATTGTGCAACATTCTAAAGTCGGCGCTTTCCAGCAAGTAGCAAAAATTCGCTTGGCAAGACTACTCATTGCAGAAAAAAACTATGATAAGGCCTTGCAGGCACTTTCCCAAATCACCGAAGCCACCTATTTGCCGATAGTTAGTGAGCTTAAAGGGGATATTTTTGCAGTAACCGGGCGGTATAAAGAAGCGCTCGCCTCGTATAAAGAAGCCAACAACCAGGTGCAGTTACATGGTATAGGTAATCTATTTTTAGAAATGAAAACCAATGAATTGGCGGCGTTTACCTAGAGTACTGATGATGCAAAAGTTTTGGATATGTGGTTTGCTGTGTTTAAGCTTACAAAGCTGTACTAAAATCGATGACTTTATGTTAGGCAAGGATAATACACCAGTTCCTCAACTGCTCAAGCCTATCGTCGCACAAGCGCAGCTGGATGTGAATTGGTCTGCACCTGTGGGCCAAGCCAAAAAGATCAAAGCTCTGAAAATAAAGCCTTTGGTGCAGCATAAGTTGCTTTATTTTGTTGATGAAAAAGGGCATTTGCAGGCGATTAATCGACGAACAGGTCGTATGGTTTGGGAAACCTCAATCAATCAACCTATCGCCAGTGGACCGGTCATTCACAATGGTTTGTTGGTTTTGGGCACTGCTGCAGGAACGGTGATGGTGCTCAAACAAGTGGATGGTCAGTTGGTTGCTCGTCACAAAGTGTCTGGGGATGTGCTCTCTAAGCCCTTGTTAGCCAATCATATGCTGTACGCAAAAACAATCGATGGTAATTTATATGCCTTTGATACGCAATCAAATCAACAACTGTGGGTAGCAGAGCATGGCTCGCCCAGTCTCATCCTGCAAGCAAGTTCGTCACCAGTGATGCATAACGGCATGATTCTGGTCGGTTACTCTGACGGTAAAATGGATGCCCTAGATCCGCAATCGGGTCGTGTGCTTTGGCAAAAAAGCATTGCGTATGCCAATGGTTCTAGTGATGTTGAGCGCTTGGTTGATATAGACGCTGATCCTATCGTTGATGGTGACAAAGTATATTTGGCAACCTATCAAGGGTATGTTGGGGTGATGTCGTTAACCAACGGTGATTTTTTATGGACTAAAGCGGCTTCAGTATATAAAAACATGGTCATGGATCAAGAAAACCTATACTATGTCGATAGCAACGATACTGTTTGGGCTTTATCCAAGCAAACTGGCCAGGTTAAATGGCAGCAAACGGCATTACAATCACGCGCACTTACCGCGCCGGCTTTGATACAGGGGCGTCTTGTGGTCGGGGACAAAACGGGATTGGTACATATTTTTTCCACAGATAGAGGCGACATGATCGGTCGAAAACAACTTGATAGCGCAGTTGTAACGGATCCCGTAATTTCTGGTCAACATGTTTACGTCGTCACCGCCAAAGGGCGTTTATATCAACTTCGTATGAGTAACTAGAATGATTCCTGTGATCGCCCTGGTCGGTCGGCCTAATGTCGGCAAGTCAACTTTATTTAACCGATTAACACGGACCCAAGATGCTTTAGTAGCAGATTATCCGGGCCTGACGCGTGACCGGCAATATGGTGATGCAGTTTTTGAAGATAAGCCTTTTATTGTCATTGATACCGGTGGTATTGGCGTAGACGATCTTGCGGTAGATGCTTTGATGTCAACGCAGTCAAAAATTGCCATCCAAGAAGCCGACATGATTTTTTTTGTGGTAGATTGTCGTTCAGGATTGCAAGCAGTCGATCAAGAGATTGCCAAAAAATTACGCAAATGGAACAAAACTATTTATCTGATTGTCAATAAAATAGATGGTCTGGATGAGACCGTTATTCTGAGTGAATTTCAGTCCTTAGGGTTTGCTTGCTTTTTCGCTATTTCTGCCACTCATGGCCGGGGGGTGCTGCACTTACTACATACTGTGCTTGCTCCCTATGAGATTCCAGAAGACGCGGCAGTGACTGCTGATGATGACAACCACGTCATCAAAATTGCTTTTGCCGGCAGGCCAAATGTTGGCAAATCAACTCTAATCAATCGTATCTTAGGCGAAGAGCGAGTAGTGGTTTATGACATGCCTGGGACTACGCGGGATAGTATTGCTATTCCTTTTGCGCGTGATGGTGCAGAATATGTCCTTATTGACACAGCTGGCGTTCGTCGACGAGGTCGGGTCAAAGAGTTTATTGAGAAATTTTCAGTAGTGAAAACCTTGCAATCGATTAAAGAATCACATGTTTGTTTGCTGTTGCTGGATGCAACCGAAGGTCTCACCGAACAAGATATGCATATTCTAGGGTTTATTATTGAATCAGGCAAAGCACTTATTGTCGTGGTTAATAAATGGGATGGTCTTGATGTCGAGCATAAAGATCATGTAAAAAACGAACTGAGCAGACGTTTGCGTTTTGCTGAGTTCGCTCAGATTCGTTTTATTTCTGCGCTGCATGGCAGCGGGGTAGGGACGCTCTTCAAAGATATACAATTGGCCTATGCCTCTGCCATGCAAAGCTTATCGACGCCCCGTCTCAATCGGTTGCTCCAGGATATAGTGGCGCAACACCCACCGCCGATGGTCAAAGGACGTCGAATAAAACTACGGTATGCACACATGGGTGGGCATAATCCGCCTATAGTCGTGATCCATGGCAATCAATTGGACGCCTTGCCAGATAGTTACAAACGCTATTTGAGTCACGCAATGATTAAACAATTAAATTTGGTGGGTACGCCACTGAGGCTTGAATTTAAAAACAGTCAAAACCCGTTTAAAGAAAAAAGAAACACGCCGTCTCCAAGGCAAATCAGACATAAACAACGTCTAATGAAACGAGTCAAGCGCAGGTAGTTATAAGAGGTAGATGTTGTCAAGCCAGCTGAGTAAATACTTCTGCCTATCCACCGTGGTCTGATCCATGCTTTGAATACAAAGAAATTTGATGTTTTGGTTTGTTTTGACTTGCTGCAAACGGTGGTCAATGGTGGTGGGAGAGTGGTGGCTTGCATGAATGTATATATGGGTGTTTTTGTTTGATTTGACATGCGCACGCCCGGCTTGGATGTCTAAGTGTGCCATCAAAGGTACCGGCGCTATTTGTTTACTGTCGCGGAACGGATACCGCACGTTGGCTGCAAAAATATCTGGATGGGTTGCAATAAAATCAGTATAGGTTGATTTTAACAATGGATACGGGGTGTGTTTTAACATATAAAATTTCTTGTTGAAGCCGGCATGGCGCGCACTTTGTTCATACCAATGCCGATGAGGTTCTCGCGCCGCTAATTTTGCCAAAGCTCTGCTGGGATTGTGCAAGTTGCGCCATTTTTTTTCAGTGAACGTTTTCCAGTTACCTTGCAGAACAGGTTTTTCATCACGAAAAAAATCCTCAGGTAAGACCGCTCGGGTAAAAAAGAAATCATCATTTAAATAAATAAACTGTGGTGAGAGGCCAGGAATTCGATACAGCACCCACTCGATGGACAAACTGTTGAAAACTGGCAAGTGCTGTTCTTGGCCATAAAACAAACTGTCTTGTGTGATGATTTGCAAACGCTGCTCACCGTATTGTTTTTGCCAAATAGCCCAACGTGCCGGCACTTGGTGGTCGGTGATCAAGTATATGGTTCTTAACCAAGGTGCAAACCGCAGCAAAGATAAGACGCAATGCTCTATTTCGCCAATTTGCTGATAGCGAGTAGGCGCAATGGCACAATCACGCAGGATATTGTTAGCAAAACAAAATTCTGCAAGTTTTTTTTGATATTGTGGGTCATTCCCGTCAACCCAGGATATCACAGCATCGATATTATGATCGCTCACTACGAACTAACCTGGTTATTATTGAGTTTTAATCAAGGTACATTCACCAGGCCCATTAACAATCAGGGCATAACCGTTACCACTGATTTGTGTAGGTGTTAATTCGCCAGTGTTGAGATCGAGTTGTAGATATCCCAGGTCAACTGGATTGGCTGTGTCAGTACCCATCTTGATGAGTGCGGAACATTTTGAGTTGGTCACGTGGCCATAACAGGCAATTTTAACCGAAGTCCAGGCTACTTTGTTATCGCTTTTAGGTTTGGTCGGATGTTGCGATGGAATTTTGCCGGCGATATAGGCATTTGCTTCAACGTCTGTGGTATTGTGCGTGATAAGTTGCTTCGGTGGTACTGCCCAGGCCGTAATGCAGGCGCACAGTAATGGCGAAAACAACAGCTTGCAGTTTAAAAATCGCATAAAAGCTCCCTCAGAGTAACCAGTAAATAATGCATCATACCATAACTTAGCGGATTGTTCATGATATAATAATCGTCTGTTTCTGCAACCGAGAATCTGCATGTTTAAGTCAATCGTTCTATTCAGTTGCATGGCATGGGCAAGCATTTGCTTGGCATGCGATGCCCTGTGTTATGAGCTCAATCCAAAAGCATTGTCTGCAGTAATTATGCAATGCCCAGATAAAGCGCCTAAAGGAGTATCCTGCAAGACCTTGGCTGCGATTGCGTCACGCATCAATAGCTTGGCCGATGAGTTGCGTGATGAACCGCAAGCATTCGGTCTAACAATTATGCAATTACAATCTGCTGCAGCTAAAGACGGTCAATCAAATAATACCCAACTAGAGCTGAAGAAACGCTTGGCAATCGTGAAGTGGTTGGAAACGCCGGAGGGTTGAGGATGAACATATTGGTGAGCAACGATGATGGTGTGTATGCGCCTGGTTTACAGGTGCTGGTAGAGGCTTTATCTACGCTCGCATCGGTGGTCGTTATGGCACCGGATAGGAATCGCAGCGGCGTCAGTAATGCCTTAACCTTATCTCAGCCTGTGCGGGTCAAGCAACTGGATAATCACTATTATAGTGTTGAAGGGACTCCTACGGATTGTGTACATTTAGCGCTGACTGGATTTCTAGATATTGAGTT
>DAIOSQ010000002.1:0-34639 GCA_036752465.1 Legionellaceae bacterium
GCAAGCCGTCAAAATATTTGTCAAAAAAAGCAGCGCCAGCCATTTCTTTACCATACTATGATCCTTACAAAACGCTTAGTTATGCTTGCAGATGACGATATCTGATGCGCGCAGGTTGGTCCGCTTGATCGCCCAAGCGACGGTGACGATCTGCCTCATAATCTGTATAATTGCCTTCAATGAAAACCGCTTGAGAATCACCTTCAAATGCCAGAAAATGGGTGCACACCCGATCTAAAAACCAACGATCGTGGGATACCACAATGGCACTTCCCGGAAAGCTCAATAAAGCTTCTTCAAGGGCCCGCAAAGTTTCAACATCAAGATCATTGCTTGGCTCATCTAAAATTAAGACATTCGCGCCTTGCTTGAGCAGCTTAGCCAAATGCACACGATTGCGTTCACCACCTGATAATTGTGCAATCCGTTTTTGCTGATCTGCACCTTTGAAGTTAAACCGCCCGACATAAGCGCGCGAGGGCATCTGAAATGCGCCAACTTGCAGAATATCCTGGCCATCGGAAATTTCCTGCCATACTGTGTGCTCCCCGTGCAAATCATCACGCATTTGGTCCACATAAGCCATTTGCACGGTCTCACCTATACGAATTTCACCGTCATCTATGGTTTCCTGGCCAGTCAACAGTTTTAAAAAGGTTGATTTTCCAGCACCATTTGGACCAATAATACCCAAAATGCCACCTTTTGGTAAACGAAAACTCAACTTATCAAACAATACGCGGCCGGCGAAAGACTTGGCTAAGTTGATCCCCTCAATCACCAAATCACCTAAGCGCTCACCTGGTGGAATGTAAATTTCATTGGTCTCATTGCGCTTCTGAAATTCTTTAGAATTCATTTCCTCAAAACGAGCCAGACGCGCTTTATTTTTGGCATGCCGACCTTTGGGCGACATTCTTACCCACTCTAATTCGGTTTTGATGGCTTTGATATGCGATTGCTCTTGCTTGGTCTCCTGCTGCAAGCGCACCTCTTTCTGCTCAAGCCAAGCAGAATAATTGCCTTTGTAAGGAATACCCTCACCTCTATCTAATTCAAGTATCCATTCTGCTGCATTATCCAGAAAATAGCGATCGTGGGTGATGGCGACCACCGTACCGGTGAATTTTTCTAAGTATTGCTCCAGCCATGCCACACTCTCTGCATCCAAATGATTGGTGGGTTCATCCAACAACAACATATCAGGATTGGATAACAACAAACGACATAAAGCCACCCTTCTGCGCTCTCCCCCTGAAAGTATGCCGATGCTGCTGTCCCATTCGGGCAGACGCAAAGCAGCGGATGCAACCGACAATTTTCGTTCAAGCTCCCAACCATTTTGGGCTTCAATTTGCTGCTGCAACTCCCCTTGTTCTGCCAAAAGTGTTGTCATGTCATCATCACTCATAGGCTCAGCAAAGCGCTGACTGATTTCATCAAACCTAACCAGACACTGTTTAAGCTCAGCAACTGCCTCTTCAACCACCTCACGCACGGTCTTGTCAAGATCCATCTCGGGTTCCTGGGGGAGATAACCAATCTTGATACCTGGTTGCGCTCTGGCTTCACCTTCAAAACGAGTATCTATGCCCGCCATAATCCGTAGCAAGGTTGATTTACCAGAACCATTCAGTCCAAGAACACCAATTTTTGCCCCCGGCAGAAAACTCAATGAAATGTCTTTGAGAATAAATTTTTGATTGTCGACAATCTTGCCGAGGCGATTCATGGTATAAATGTATTGGGACATATTCACTCACGATTAAATAGCGCAAAGCGGCAGCATAAAGCAAAGCTTAAAAAAGTCAATCATGCGACGCTAAGCGGACTGCTTGTCTACCAATACAAGGTCACTTTTCCAGATTGAGATGATCGCATCAAGGCAAAAGCTTCCTGATATTGGTCGAAGGAAAACTCATGGGTGATGACCGGCGACACTGCGAGATTACTTTGCAACATCCCCAGCATGGTGTCCCAGGTAGCAAACATTTCTCGCCCATATATACCCCTCAGGGTTAACCCTTTAAATATAACTTGGTTCCAATCAATGAGCATAGAACTGGCCGGAATCCCAAGGATCGCAATGTTACCGCCGTATGCTATGGCTGCTAACAAATCATGCCATGCAGCTTGCTGACCAGACATCTCAAAACCGACCGCAAACCCATCCTGCATTTCCAAACTGGCCATCACTGTCGACAAAGCTTGCTGCTGCACATTCACCGCGTAGGTCGCCCCCATTTTGCGAGCAATATCCAGCCTGTATTCATTCACGTCTGTCATGACCACACGGTTAGCACCCATGTGGCGAACCACGGCAAGCAGCATCAAGCCAATAGGACCCGCTCCCGTGATGAGTATATCTTTGCCAGCCAAGGGAAACGAAGTGGCACAATGCACCGCGTTGCCCAAAGGATCGAGAATTGCAGCAACTTGGGTAGACAATCCTGGTGGCAGTGTGATCACATTGGTTGCTGGCAACACCAAAAACTCAGCGAAACAACCTGGGCGATGTACCCCCAACCCCAAGGTTTTGGCACACATATGCGGCTTACCCGCACGACAATTACGGCAGTTCCAGCATACAATATGGCCCTCAGCAGAAACCGTTTGTCCTAGGCTCAAGCCAGTCACAGCAGAGCCAAACGCAACAATCTCACCCACAAATTCATGCCCTATCGTCATGGGGAGCGGAATATTGGCCTGCGCCCATTGATCCCAATCGTAGATATGGATATCCGTGCCACAAATAGAAGCCTGTTGTACTTTGATCAAAACTTCGTCTGCGCCATAGCTAGGTACCGGCACATCCATGAGCCACAACCCTGAGCATGCATTTTTTTTAACCAATGCTTTCATGCGAACTCCTAATAGCTTAAATCAGCTGCAATTCACGCCCTACTTTAGCAAAAGCATGCAACGCCTGGTCTAAATGACTGATCTCATGACCTGCTGACATTTGTGTGCGAATACGCGCCAAGCCCTTAGGAACCACTGGAAAAGAAAACCCTATCACATAGATGCCTTCTGCCAATAAACGACGTGCCATTTCGGTTGCTAAGCTCGCATCGTGTAACATCACGGGAATGATTGGATGCTCACCAGGAATCAAATCAAACCCAAGTTTGCTCATGCCTGCGCGAAAATAAGCACTATTGTGCCTTAATTTTTCCAGTAAATCTGCGCTATTGGCAAGCATATTCAAAGCAACCAACGAAGTATGCGCTATCATGGGCGCTAAGCTATTGGAAAACAGATAAGGCCGCGAACGTTGGCGCAGCCAACTGATCGTAGCTTTGCTGGCAGCGACGTAACCACCAGACGCACCACCCAATGCTTTACCCAAAGTACCTGTTAAAATATCCACTCGATCCATTACACCAAAATGTTCAGGCGTGCCTCTACCGGTCTGTCCCATGAAACCAACCGCATGCGAATCATCCACCATCAAAACAGCATCATATTGTTCGGCTAACGCACAAATGTGCGGTAAGTTTGCCAAAGTGCCATCCATAGAAAAAACTCCGTCGGTGGCAATCAAACGAAAGCGCGCAGATTGCGCCGCCACCAACATCCGCTCAAGATCCGCCATATCGTTGTTTGCATAGCGATAACGCTGCGCTTTACATAAGCGAATACCATCAATAATGCTGGCATGATTTAAAGCATCGCTGATAATGGCATCTTCTTCGGTCAATAAGGTTTCAAAAAGACCTGTATTGGCATCAAAGCAAGAGGAGTACAAAATAGTCTCTTCTTTGTTGAGATAAAAACTGATCGCTTGCTCTAGCTGTTTATGGGGGGTTTGTGTACCGCAGATAAAACGCACAGAAGCCATACCATAACCGTAGACTGATAGCGCTGATTGTGCTGCTTCCACTAAACTTGGATGATTGGCAAGACCCAGGTAATTGTTAGCACAGAGATTGATCACCTGCTTATCATTTACCACAATAGCAGCTTGCTGCGCACTGCTGATTTCGCGCTCTGTTTTAAAAAGCCCCTCTTGGCTGAGTTTGTCTAATTCAGTATGCAAAAAATCATCCAGACGCTTGTGCATATTTTTCTCCTTTAGCCGCCTTGTTTAAGACGCGTTATCCTTGGATACTGGCAAGATAACCGCTGCCAAGCTACCAAATCCAACATGATCTTCACACCTCGCCGATTTATATCATAAAAAGTATGCGTATTTTAATAATTCTTGGTAAAATTTAAAAAATTCTATTCAGGATGGACATAACCATGAATGGCACAACTGCACAAATCAATATGATCAAGCAACAACTGCGCACCGGCAACATCGTTGATGAAAAAATTATCCAACTATATCAAGACATCTTGCGTGAGGATTTTGTCCCTGCAGCACACCAGCTGTTTGCGTATTCTGATATGCACATACCCTTACTGCATGGGCAATATATGCTTACCCCCCTTGAAGAAGCCTCTATTTTACAAGCATTGGCTTTGCAGGGTACAGAGACGGTACTCGAGGTGGGCACAGGCAGTGGTTTTCTAACCGCAATGTTGAGCCGCTTATGTCACAAAGTCCACAGCTTAGATTATTTCGCGGATTTCACCCAGCAAGCCCAAAAGCTTTTGCACCAGTACGGTTGTCATAACGTCGAACTGCACACTTTAGATGGCTCTCGCGGCTGGTATGATCATGCGCCTTTTGATATCATCGTCCTGACTGGTGGGCTGCCAGCATTATATGATGTGCATCGTTTACAAGTCATACCCGGCGGTAAATTATTTGCCATCATTGGCGAAGATCCCGTTATGCAGGGTCAGCTGCATCAGCAGCAAAGCAACGGTGAATGGCATGTGCAAAACCTATTTTCCACCGATATCCCGATGCTCATAGAACCGATGCAGCACAAAAAATTTGTATTTTAATAGGCTACAGCTGCATAATGTGTCCATAGCAACCACTAAGCACCACCCCGCAGACCCGTCATCACGCTGACAAAGCTGTTTGCCATTGACTGGCCCCACGGCTGTGCATCTTCTTCTGCTACCAAATTGAGTAACCCATGAATATATCAACCATTGAAAAAAAACTGCTGCACTATACCGGCAAAGCGATTCACGATTTTAACATGATTCAAAAAGGCGACCGCGTCATGGTGTGTTTATCCGGCGGTAAAGATTCATTCTCTTTATTATCTATATTAGAAAAATTACGCCAGCGCTCACAACAGAAATTCACTATCTTCTCGTTCACGTTGGATCAGGCACAGCCGGGCTATGATGACACCGCATTAAAACATTGGTTGGTGGATAAAAAAATCCCCCATGAAGTGCTCACTCGCGACACTTACAGCATTGTCAAAGAAAAAATTCCAGCAGGCAACACTTACTGTTCGCTCTGCTCACGTTTAAGACGCGGGATTATCTATCG
Source organism: Legionellaceae bacterium (assembly GCA_036752465.1). GTDB lineage: Bacteria > Pseudomonadota > Gammaproteobacteria > Legionellales > Legionellaceae > DAIOSQ01. The sequence goes on from DAIOSQ010000002.1 coordinate 5,405, forward strand.
CTATGCCGAAGAGCATGGCTTCACTAAAATTGCCTTAGGGCATCATCGCGACGATTTGATTCGCACGCTATTGATGTCTATCCTATACAATGGCGAAATTCGCTCGATGCCGCCTAAGTTATTATCAGACAATAAAAAACATATGGTCATTCGTCCATTTTGCTACGTGCAAGAAAACGATATTATCGCCTACGCCCAGGCGCAACAATATCCGATTATTCCTTGTACGTTATGTGGGTCACAAGATAATTTAGCACGCAAACGCATCGGGCATCTGATCGACACATTGGCCAAAGAAAATGTCAAAATACCCAGCAATATCTTGAGTGCGCTGCAAAATATTAGACCAAGCCAGTTAATGGATCAGCAATTATGGGATTTTAAACATTTAGAAAATGATCTAGCTGAGCCCAGACAATCCCTAAATGAATCAATAATTTCTGATATTATGCTAGATTTGCCCACAGCTTCTACGATAACATAAGAAACCATTCGTTATTAATGGCGCTTGCGTATGGCTGAGATCGCCCTCAACACTTTATACCGTAAATTGCGAATTTCATGATATCCTGACAACCAACACGGCTCCAAGTCAAACGCAACAAAATTGCGATCATCCCCTTCATGCGCAATAGGAGATAACATGCGTGCATCACAATGGTTTTATGCCACTTTAAAAGAAACACCGCATGATGCTGAAATAGTTTCGCATCAATTAATGCTTCGCGCCGGCATGATTCGCAAGCTCGGCTCCGGTCTGTATACCTGGTTACCCATGGGACTCAAGGTACTGCAAAAAGTAGAACATATTGTACGCACCGAAATGAACCGCGCAGGTGCACTTGAAATCCTCATGCCAGCAGTGCAACCGGCTGAGTTATGGCAAGAAACTGGACGGTGGCAAGCCTTTGGTAACCAATTGTTAACCATGAAAGATAACAATCAACGGGACTATTGTTTTGGTCCGACCCACGAAGAAGTGATCACCGATTTGATGCGCAATGAATTACAATCCTACAAAGAATTACCCATCACGCTCTATCAAATCCAGACTAAATTTCGTGATGAAATCAGACCACGTTTTGGCGTGATGCGTGCGCGTGAATTTATCATGAAAGATGCGTATTCTTTTCATTTAGACAGCAACTGCCTACAGCAGGCTTATGCTACTATGTATCAAGCCTATACGGCGATTTTTGCACGCCTTGGGCTACGTTTTCGGGCTGTAGAAGCCGATACCGGTGCGATAGGCGGTGCCGTATCACATGAATTTCAAGTATTGGCTGACGCTGGAGAGGATGTGCTGGTGTACAGTGATTCCAGCGACTACGCTGCCAATATCGAACAAGCCACTTCGCTGCGACCAGCCAAGGCAGCTGCCAGCAGCCAACCCATGCAAAAAATAGCCACGCCAGGCAAAAAGACCATTGAACAAGTTGCTTGTTTTTTAAATATTGCGCCAGGAAACATCCTGAAAACACTCATAGTCGAGGGATCCGAGTCACCCATGGTGGCACTGGTACTGTGCGGAGACGACAGCTTAAATGAGGTTAAAGCAGCCAAACATCCACTGGTTAAGTCACCGTTGCGCCTAGTCACCGATGAACAGGTACAGCAACAGTTATCGCTACCGGTAGGTTTTCTTGGACCGGTGAAGCTTGCCATCCCAGTTATTGCCGATTTTCATGCCTTGGCATTATCCTCCTTCATTTGCGGCGCCAACGAACAAGACATGCATTGTGTAGATGCCGTTTGGCAGAGAGATGCTGAATATCATGATGCATATGATCTGCGCAATGTGAAAGTGGGTGATCAAAGCCCCGATGGCCAAGGCACCTTGCAAACATGTCGCGGCATTGAAGTCGGTCATATTTTCCAATTAGGCGAAAAATATGCGCAAGCCATGCAAGCCCAAGTTATTAATGAACATGGGCAACAACAAACGCTTACTATGGGCTGTTACGGCTTGGGAATTTCGCGGGTGGTTGCTGCCGCAATCGAGCAGAACCATGATGACAAAGGCATCATCTGGCCCAGCGCTATCGCCCCATTCACCCTAGTCATCATACCAATCCAGAGCAATCGTAATCCACTGCTATTAGAAACCGCAGAAAACCTATATGCAATTTGCCGACAGCAAGGCATTGATGTCTTACTCGATGATAGATCAGCAAGACCAGGGGTATTATTCGCCGATAACGACTTGATCGGCATACCACATCGACTGGTTATCAGTGAGCGCAACTTTGATCAGGGCTTAATCGAGTATAAAGGGCGCTGTGATGAAACCACAACATTGTGGCCACTGGCAGAGGTGCATACCTTGCTAGCAGCTAAGCTGCAAGACGACAACCGTTAGCCAGCAACCACAGGATCATAGCACAAACTGATTTTTACCCTGCTGTTTCGCAAGGTACATGTTGTGATCAGCATGCTTTAAGATAGCACGCTCAGTTTTACCATGCACTGGATACAGCGCCAGCCCCATGCTGATGGTGACCGGTACTTTAATTTTCTCAATCAGCAGCGGCTCAGTAAAAGCACTGATAACCCGCGCAGCTACGGCACGCAACTCTTCTGAATTGGTCATATCCTCCAGCAAGATTGCAAATTCATCGCCGCCCATGCGTGCCAATAAATCGCTAACACGCAGAAAAGACGTGAGTATTTGCGTGACACGACATAAAACCTCGTCACCAAAATGATGTCCCCAAGTATCGTTGATACTTTTAAAGTTGTCCAAATCGACAAAAATCACTGCAACTTGCTGCTGATTGCGCTTAGCGCGTGCAATGGCATGCACAGTCGCATCAATAAATGCTAGCTTATTACATGCTTTGGTCAAAAAATCATTATAGGCCATTTGCTTCAGGAAATTTTCATGTTCTTTTAAAACTGTGATATTGGTGATGGTGCCGATCACACGCACCACCTTGCCTTGGTGGTTGAGAATACCCTTGCGACGAGAAAGTGCCCAAACGATATCACCGTTTTTGTGCCTAAATCTCAAGGTAGTGATCATGGGCTGGGTACTATTGTTGGCAAGGTATACGTCCATTTTAGCCCGAACCAAATGTCGATCTTCGGCGAGCATTAATTGCTCATAAGTTTCCAGCAAATTGGGCAACTCATAATCTGCATAGCCTAAGGTCTTTTTTAATAATGGACTTAAATAGACCTGCTGAGTGATGAGATCCAAATCCCACCAACCATCCGTAATGGCATCTAAGCCCAAATTCAAATGCTCAGCATCAATAATTTTTTCTTCTAACCAATAACGCTCGGTCATATCGAAACAAACGCCGGTGAGATATGGTTGTTCCTTTGATTCATCATAATGCATCGTAGCGGAACAAGAGAGATAACGCACATTGCCATTTTGTTGCACGATCCGGAAACTTTGGTCAAAATCGGTATTGTTTAAACTGACCTGGGCAAACGCTTGTTCAACACTCTTGCGATCGTCTTGATGGACGCTGGCAAGAAACTGCTGCAATTTCTGCAAGCTAGATGATTTATCTAAGCCCAAAATATATTGAATTGTATCGTCATAACTGAACGCATCGTTGCTCATATCAACGTGCCAGACCCCAATAATGCCTGCTTTGAGTGCTAAGCCTAAATCTTTTTCTATGGCTATTTTTTGTTGTTGTAACGCTTTGGTATAATGAATATCGGTTAATGTGATCACTACGCCGACGGCTTCTTGACTCTGGTAGGCATAATATGGAACCATTTTTAAAAAATACCAATGGTTCTGCTGGTTTTTTACTTCGCTCTCGTATGGTTTATTATGCTGTAAAACGCCGGCTACTAGATCCATGAAGTGCTCAAGTTGTAACGTGTGCCGAAAGTTTTTCAGTGGACGTCCGATGTCATGACTGACCAAGTGGAAAAATTTTTCCATAGCAGGCGTAAACATCCGGATTTCTAGTTGGCTATTGAGAATAATAGTCGATATTTCTGCACTGCTGATTAAGTTTAGGATGTCATTTTTAGCTTCAACAACGTCTTCGATTGATTTTGCCCGCTCAGCACTCAAATTGTATAACTCTTCATTGACTGATTGCAATTCTTCATTCGCGGATTGTAATTCTTCATTCGACGACATCAACTCTTCATTGGTTGCCTGTATTTCCTCATTGATTGTTTCCATATTTTCCATGGAAGATTGTAACAAGACTCTGGTATCGGCAAGTTCGGTCTCGAGCGCAACAATGACATGATGATGGTGTGTGTCCTCAGCGGATCCGGCAACAATAATATCTGCTACAGGTTTTGGTTCTGACGTAGTTTGGTCTATACGGATCCAATAATATGTGATTTTTTGCGAGCTATCACAAATAGGATGCACAGCCATTTTGACGATATGTTGCTGGTCATTAGCCTGGTGCATCACAATGTTATCATAGGTCACCGGCATGAGTTTATGCTTCACTTTATGCAAGGCGATGATGAGTGGTCCTTTTAACTCATCTACAATAATTTTTGGTAAGATGAGGGTCGGTGCCCCCTCTGGATAGATCAGCAATGCGCGCGCTTGACCGATACAATGCCTCACCGTCAGCGTGTCATCAATAATAAATCCGGATGACACCACGTCCTGCAATATGGCGTGATACGCGTACAATGGCAAGGATGCCGTAGCTCCTGGTTGCTGTGCAAGATTGGGGAGTTGTTTGCTCAAGGGATCGACATAAGCTTGCCGTAAAAATTTTGTGTGCCCGCTGTGTTTAATTTTCTTGAAAATTTTCCAATGTTGATTTTTTACAATCAAATCAGGCATCAAAGAAACCAGACCCTCACTTGGCCCTAAAAATAAAAAACCACCCACATTGAGACTAAAACGCAACATATCCGTGACATGTTTTTGCTCTTGATGATTGATATAAATTAACAAATTGCGGCAGCAAACCAAATCCATTTTGGTAAACGGTGGATCATTCAACACGTTATGGGTGATGAATAAGATCTTTTGCTTAATTTCTGGGATAATTTGGTAGTGCTCTGCTGATTTGATAAAATATTTATCTAGCAATGCTTTCGGCACAGATGCGACCGCCTGATGCGAGTAGCAGCCTTTTTTTGCTTGTTTGATAAATGCTGGGCAAACATCCGATGCGAATATTTTCACCGCAAACGGTACATGTTGCTCCTCGGCATATTCTTTTAACAAAATCGCCACGCTGTATGCCTCTTCACCCGTTGCGCAAGGATTTATCCAAATGCGGATCTCTTCTTGCTGTTTGGCACGTTTGCTGAATAACGCCGGTATAACTTGCGCTTTTAAGATGGCAAATGCTTCTTTATCTCTGAAAAACTTGGTCACGCCAATCAATAAGTCTTGGTAGAGGATCTGCAATCCTGATGGGTCAGCTTGTAAATAAGCTAGATAGGCGGCAATGTCACTGATTTCCGACAGTTGCATTCTTCTTTGGATGCGCCTAGACATAGTGCCCATTTTGTATACGTTAAAATTGATGTTGTACTTTGTTTCAAGCAAGGCAAATATGTTGGCATATTTCGATTTGCCAATGCTTTCTATTTTTTTAATGGTATTCGCAAACTCGGGTGATTGATGAATATACGCAAAGATTACCTCAGGCATATCCAAAACCGACAACACACCTGTCATCTGTGCACTGGCTATCGCATGTTTCGGCATATCAGGAAATTTAGCTTCAGTCGGTTTTTGTACTAAGGTTAAACCCTGCTGTTTTGCGATTGCCGTCATTCCCACCATGCCATCCGATCCGGTACCCGAGAGAATCACGCCAATAGCATGCTGTTGATAAGCTGCCGCAATTGATGTCAATAAGATATCAATGGGAAACGCATGTGCTTGCCGGTTTAATTGGGTTAAGGTAAAACGATTGTTTGCAACGCTTGCTGCAAAAGAGGCCGGGATCAGATAAATAGTACCCGCACGCAATTGCATGTTGTCGCTTACAGTCACAATAGGCATCGCCGTATGATGGGCTAATAACTCACTCATCATGCTGATAAAATCTGGCGATAAGTGCTGTGCAATCACAAACGTCAACTCGTCGGTTTTCGGCATGTGATTAAAGAATTTTTGGATGGCTTCCAATCCCCCAGCCGACGCACCAATACCGACTAGATAAGTTATAGCTGGGATCATCTTCATCCTTTGATGATGTTTACTGCTATCAACCATTATAACTGAAAACTCACTACAAACCTATAGCCATTACCTCAGAAAACGGCCCCATCTGCACCATTTTGCCTGCGCGCATAACCAAGACTTCATCAGCGATGTAGGCAACAATGTCCATGTTGTGCGTGACTAGGAGGTAAGTCAAACCATATTCATCTTGCAAGTCTTGCAATAAATTTAAGATTTGCGCTTGAATAGAAACATCCAACGCACTGGTGGGCTCGTCACAGATTAAAATTTCAGGCTCAGTCGCCAAAGCTCTGGCGATACAAATACGCTGTCGTTGACCACCGGAAAATTGATGTGGATAGCGATGAACACTTTGACTGGCCAGCCCCACTTGGTCCAATAGCTGCTTTTGTCTTTGGCTAATCTTCTGACGCGACATATGCTGCGCCAACATCCCCTCCGCCAGAACATCACCGACCGTCATGCGTGGGTTCATCGCGGCAAATGGATCTTGAAAAACCATTTGTACTTTATGTCGATAATGACGCAAGGCTTGGCCACGCATGCTTGACACCGCTTGACCATGATAAAAAACATTGCCTTGCATAGGCAATAATTGCAGAATTGCACGCGCAAGTGAAGTTTTGCCACTGCCAGACTCACCGACCACCGCCAACGTTTTACCCTGGAACAAGTCAAATGAAATGGTATCAACCGCGGTCATCACCTGATTTTTGCGCAACATATGATGTGACAAACTATATCGCACCGACAGCTGTGAAACACGCAAAATGACCGGTGACGCCTCTTGCACTACGGGACGACGCTCGCTCGCTGCCGCCAACGCCGGGGGCTGTGACATGTGCGGATAAAGATGACAGCGCACCATGCGCCCAGCCAGCATTTGTGGTTGTGGTTTGTCTGTAACACATACGGGCATGGTGTGCGCACAACGCGGATGAAACCGACAGCCAGACGGCATAGCATCCAACTGCGGCACCGATCCCACAATCGATTGTAAGCGGCAATTGCGTTTGGCCATCGAGGGCATGGCCAGTAATAATTGCTGCACATAAGGATGCAAAGGTTTACGAAAAAAATCTACTGCGGCTGACGATTCTATCACTTCACCCGCGTACATGACACACACATGCTGTGCCATCATTTGCACCACCGCCAAATCGTGGGTAATCAGCAATAAGCTCATGCGGTATTGCTGTTGTAATTTTTGTAACAGTTTTAAGATTTGTAATTGAATGCTAGCATCCAATGCAGTTGTTGGTTCATCGGCAATTAAAACATCCGGATGATGTGCCAAAGCCATCGCAATCACGATCCGCTGCTTTTGCCCACCAGATAATTGATGGGGATATTGCTGCAAGCGCGCCAGTGGGTTGCTAATTTCCACCTCTTCTAATAATTGCAACATACGTGCTTCTAGTGCACGGTGGTTCAGTTTAGCATGTTTTAAAATCGCTTCTCGCAATTGCGTCTTGATGCTCAACACTGGATTCAACGCGCTCATGGGTTCTTGGAAGATCATGGCCAAACGCTTGCCACGCAATTGCTGCAGCAGACATTCTGATATATTCAACAAGTCTTGCTGATTAAAACGAATCGCGGTATGCGTGGCATATACTACGTTTTCGGGCAATAGCCGCATAATTGCCAAAGAAGTTAACGATTTGCCACAACCTGACTCACCTAACAAAGCCATGGTTTGCGCGGCTTGCAAAACAAATGAGACATTCTCAACCGCGATAGTATCTTGTGTTTGGCTGCGAAACGCCAGACTCAATTGTTCTACCGCAAGTGTCGTCAAAACTCCTCCTTATGGTACGATTTCATAACCACTTGAACCGTTTGATTTGACTGGCTTTCGCAAAATAATTACCTTGCACCACATCACAGCCATTGGCTTTTAATGCCAAATATTGTGCCTCGTTTTCTACACCTTCTGCAACCACTTGCACCTTCAATTGACGCGCTATACTGACAATAGCACGGATGATGCTAAGGTCAATCATATTGTGTGCTACATCCTTGATCAAAGATCTGTCTATTTTGATAATATCAATGGGCAAACGTTTTAATTGACGTAAAGATGTATACCCCGCTCCAAAATCATCACAGGAAATCAATACCCCCAACTCCCTGATTTGCTGCAAAATTTTTCTTACATATTTGTCTTCATGGACCAACGTACTTTCGGTGATTTCTAATTCAAGCAAATGCGGCGGCAGTGCTGTGGCTTTGAGGATCTGAGCAATCACATCTATCAATCGACGACCATGCACGCGTTGAACTTGTCTCAGCGAAACATTCACCGCCATGACAATGGCCTCATGATGAGTTTTTTGCCAAATTTTTGCCTGCATACATGCCTGCATCAATACCCATTCACCTATGGTCATAATCAAGCCTCTTTTTTCGGCAATGGGGATAAACGCATCAGGCGCTATCAGACCAAGCCTTGGATGCTGCCAACGCAACAGCGCTTCAACGCCGATGATGCGCTCATCACGGCAGCAAATTTTCGGTTGATAATATAGCAACAATTGCTGTTGATCGATCGCACGATGTAAATCCTGTTGAATCAAATGCGTATAATGTGATTTTTTACCAATATATTGGGTGTAGAATTGATAATTATTTTCGCTGCGTTCTTTGATATGGCTCAAAGCAAAATCCGCAAATCCTAATAATTCATCAATCATTTGCGAATGCTTTGGATAGGTGCTGATGCCGATACTCACGGTAATATAAATTGTTTGCCCTGCTAACAAAAAAGGTCGTGACAGCTCCTGTAAAATTTTTTTGACCCATAGGCGTATTTTTTGCGCGCCAGAATCCAACAATACCAACAAAAATTCGTCGCCACTTTTACGCGCCAACATAGCATTTTTGGGCAACAATGCTTGCAGGCGCACCACCAATTGCTGCAGCACCAAATCACCGATCACACTCCCCAGCATGTCATTAACAACTTTAAAATTATCAACCCCGAGTTGCAATACCGACAGGTCTACCCCAGGCTGCCTTACTACTAAGGTTTCCAGAGATTCTCTAAGACAAATCAGACTGGCAATCCCGGTGAGTGGATCCATAGCTAAGTGTGCTTGCTGTGTGCGCTGATTCATACTCGCTATCTGCCAGATAAAGCTTCATATTGAGTATAGCATTCCTCAGCAACAACGTCGGCCATGCGGCGCAGTAGCTTCAACTGCCTAATTTAGGATAATATGCCGCATATACCGCGCGCGCTGTCGCGTTTTTACCCTATGGATGCTTATTAATATGCGTACATTTCCTCTTGTTATTTGGCTGATCAGTGTATCTTTTTTGTTGTTTCAGCTGTTTTTACAACTGTCATCTGGCATTATTGTCGGCATCATCATGAAAAACATGCACCTCTCTGGGTTTGTTGCAGGATTGTTGGGCAGTGCTTTATATGTTGTCTATACCGCCATGCAAATACCTGTCGGAGCTTTATTTGATAGCAAAAGCACGCGCAATTTGCTAACACTGAATATCCTATTATGCAGCGTTGGCTGCCTTGTTTTTGCGCGCAGCCATGATCTGCCTAGCTTATTTGCTGGTCGTATGCTGATAGGCATTGGCGCTTCATTTGCCTTTGTAGGCTTAACCCACGTCCTACGGCAATATTTTGCACTTAAACGTTTTGCTTTTATGATTGGTCTATCTGAAACGCTGTGTTTTTGTGTCAGCGTACTGGGCATCATTAGCCTTGGTTTGTGGCTGCAACACTGGGGATGGCGCAGATTTATGGCCAACATTGGCTATCTAGGCTGTTTACTCACCATGGCATGCTGGATTTTAATTCCCAAGCAAGCACCGACTAGCCCCACTGGGCAGCAGCAATTGGCCCAACTGCTGCGGATCATTAGAAACAGAACGGCTTGGTACAACGGGCTATTCGTAGGGCTGTGTTTTGCGGTGGTCACTGTATTTGGCGCGATGTGGGCGGCGCCTTTTCTGCAATTAAAACTGCATTGTAATATCGAAAGTGCCAGTTTCTTGACCGCTATGTTTTTTCTTGGCATCGGTGTCAGCTGCCCTTTATTTGGCAGTTTGTCGGCGGTATTGCGCCATCGACGGCCGTTGATGTGCGCATCTAGCTTAGCCACCACCGGTTGGTTGGTGGTCGTCATTTATTTACCGGTACAGAATATCACGCTGATGACATGCTGTATGTTTTGCATCGGTCTGTCATGTGGTGCTTACATGCTCAGTTATAGCATTGCCAACGAATTGGCACCAGCAGGCGCATCCTCAACTTGTACCGGCTTTACCAATACCCTTGCGGTGCTAACCGCACCTATTTTACAACCATTGATTGGGCTTTTGCTCGATATTGCCAACCCTGGAAAACAGTATACTGTGCATGACTATCAGATCGCTTTGCTGGTGATGCCGCTATGTACCCTGGTAGCGAGTGTGTTGGTGTACTGGTTACCAGAAAAAAGTTAAACTCATTGTGCGCCTATTTTCCTGATTTATGGGACTGTGATGCAGACTCAGGTGGCAGAAAAGCCGGCCAAATCCAACTCTAAACTCTCGATTAATTTGAAAGCCGTGTACACATTGAGCTCATGCTGATCCAAAAAATAGTTGGCATGCGTAGCATGGTTGAGGACAGCGGTCAATTGGTAGGTGATGTCTATCAGGCGTGCTAGCAACTCTGCTGCAGTAGTGACGTCAACATCATCAGGAAAATCTCTTATTTGTTCATTCAAATCAGCCAGCACATAGGTGTAACGTTCGCTGTTGGCTTCAATAATGACCGCCAAAATGTCCGCCAAATTTTGTAATCTTGTTTTGACAAATAGTGTCATGGTACACGTCCCTTAGGCCACATCAGCGCGCAGCTGGTCCAATAGTTTTTGCTGCGGGATCATCCGGTGCATCCATAGAAGTTGTCTTCGATGCCAAAGCCATCCTTTGGCTTAATTGACTGAACATCTGCAGTGCTGGCTGCGATAACCAGTTGAAACAGGGATTTTTTGACAGGTTAGAAAAAAATTCCTGCCGAACCTGCAGCGGATCACCGGCAAAGGCACCAAGCGCCGACTTTGCTATAACACTTGCCCGAATAGTCGCTATAATCTCGTCTTTATTGGGCTTGAATTTGTCCACATCAACACTGTCAGTCATGATCTCCCCCTAACTTAGCGGTTGACACCCCATGCTCGCGCAAGCGAGAATTCGTTGTATCTTCACCTTACAAGTATAGTCGATTTTAGAGGTCATGATGGCAGTTACGGTAATATGGTTAGCAATAGGTTGCACGCTTGGTGCATATTTGTCCGGTTCTATCTGCAGTGCCGTGTTAATTTCGCGGGCATTTTCCTTACCGGATCCGCGCAGAGAAGGCTCGCGCAATCCTGGCGCAACTAACGTGTTGCGCTTGGCCGGAAAAAAATATGCCTTGCTGGTGTTATGCGTTGATATGTTAAAGGGCTTAATCCCAGTCAGCGGCGCACATGTTATGCACATGCCCACATGGCTGGTCAGTGTTTGCGCCTTAGCAGCGGTGCTAGGCCATATGTATCCAATATTTTTTAAATTTCAAGGAGGCAAAGGCGTGGCCACCACGCTGGGCGCTTTACTTGGTTTAAACCCAATATTAGGCGGTCTGCTCTTGCTGACTTGGTTGCTTATTGCCACCATCAGTCGTTTTTCATCCCTGGCTTCCATGCTCAGCATCAGCATCGCCCCTGTGTACTGGGTATACCTCACGCAAGACAGCCTCGCCATGTGTCCATTGCTGGTGATCACCGCACTGGTGCTGTATCAGCATAGCAGCAACATCATACGTCTGTACAACCATACGGAACCGAAAATCAAGCTAGGCACTAGCAAGCGCGCATCTTAAACTGACGAAATATGCCGCGAAGGATTGCACGCCTCACAACAGTATGATGCCTGTGGTGCTGCACTTGCGGCGGCCTTGAATGTTTTTAATTTATTCAAAAAGTTTAAAATCCTTCATTTCAACTGATTCATTTTCATGCAGATCACCATCGTCTTCAAGATTATATGGCTTAGGTATAGTGCGACTAGAGTTCTGTGAGCCTTGCGATTGAGCCATCGACAACAGGCAGTTACTGATCGTCAGTAGGCAACGCAGCAAAAATATGGGTAACACCGTAACAGCAGTCACTGCAGTAAGCAACAGGTAACCGATTAAATTTAGGGCATATCTACCCACATTAGCTGCAGATGCTTGCCAATGCTTATGGCAGGTCATGCCATCTAGCAGCAAACAAACCAGACCAAACGCTAATTGTGTGACCTTATTTGCAAGCAATAACGTACATACCAGCGGTTTTAAGAATAAGCCTCGTAATTCATGATAAACTTCGTCAAAATCATCATAGACAGTGTACCATTGCTTATACCAGTTTTCGTTATATGCCTTGGTTGAGTCGGCACGCCAGAACACAGCATTTTTGGCTACATAACCGGCAGTCTTTAATGATAGCTCTAACGCTTCTGGTTCGTATAATAAAGTCATATCAGAGATTCTTAGCAAAAAGGGCATTATAGCATGATGTCTAAATTATATCTATACTATTCTTTTTTAAAGCAATAAATTAAGATCAGGTAACTCCCCACCACGTCATGTGTACTGGCAGGCTGGGATTAGTTTCGGCGACTGCATGTAAAAAAAAGGCCTTGGTGAAAACCAAGGCCCAAAATTAACTTGCTTAGCCTATCGAGGGGCAAAAGCTGTGTCTTTCTCTTTCTCTGTGCGTGCTTTTTTTTCTTCCGACCTGTCACCAAATAAACGGTTTGGATTAAGACCGGCAAAGGTCAAGATCGGTTGCAATCCAGCACTCAATTCATGCGCGAAAGCTGGGTCTTTTGATTTAATGCCACCTTCAGTAGTTATGGTGAAAAAGTCTTTATTGCCATGTTTTTCTGCTAGACCCATCATTTTACGCATGTGCAGCATGTCAATCAGCGCATTATCCACACCTTCTTTATGTCCATTAACTTCAGGCATATACCCTGCACATGGCTGACCTTGCAAAGCCTGTGCAATCGTATCTAATGCTTTGCCTGGTTTTGCAAGACATTGAGCTGCTAGTGCAGAAGGTTCAAAATCGCTAGCACGTTGTATCTCTTCTGTGAGCAACTGTTGAGCGATACGGTATTCGCTACTTGCTTTCCAATCCGTAAGGCAAGTTGTGAGGCGATCGCCTGCATCTGCAAATTTCTCCGGGTCAATCTGAGCATGCAATTTTTTGACGAATTTAATGATATACGCACTGTCCGCTGATTGAGCTCTATCAAACGGGACTCCAAATTGAGTCGCAACTAATCCATACAACACCAAAGTAGACTGGATTTGCTTATCTCTATTTTCTTCAGTCAGGAGTTCCTGATATTTTTCCTCAACACGCGTAAATCCTTTAAAACCTCTGGTGGACATGAACGAACTGGCAACCACCACAATACCATTAACTTCCAAGGTTGCATCAGCATGGTCGGTTCCACCGGTATCCTGGCTAACAAACTCAAGCGTTGGGATTTCAGCAAGGTTAAAAGCAGTTAGATCAACCAAAGGTTTTTGTGGATCCACTTGAATATGCACAACCATATCTTTACTGTCTGCTACCAAGAGACCATCTTTCTTCGGTTGTTGATTTAAATAGAGGTTAGGACCCTGAAAGCTACCATTATTTCGAAGCGAACCTCTGATTTTGAGAACAACAGCTTGTGCCAATCCCAAGCCGACAACATTTGGTGACAGCTCAGCTAATCTTCGCGCTAAATCGCCATCTATAACGTACGCATCTGAGTTGCCTGCGTAGGCATTGTCATTAAAATCACCCGCCACAACAATATCATTAATTCCGGTCTGTTGGGCAAGTAAAGGAATGAGATCATGAATAAATCGCCGTTCGGAATCTCGTTGACCCAAGTCATTATCAGAGCTGGCATGGTAAGCCAAAAGAATGATAGGCTTTGATCCTTCTTTCGATACGATCGAAGCAGATATACTGATCTTTGCTCCCGCAGGTAATAACTCGCGCAGACTAAGCGGTTGCGATGGCACGTTGGTCATAGATAGTGTATCAGATTCTCGGTGTTGCTGGACTTCAATTGTTCTGGTTTGCATAAAACCTCTAGCGTTCAAGTTATAAAAATCAATCACTCCATAGCAAACAAATAGCTATCCAATATCACAGAGTGACCATCCTGAGATCATATCAGCAGATCTGAGGCAGATCAATACAAACTATAACATTCCACGGCATCACGAACCGTGATATCTCGTCAACAAACAGCATTGCCAGTTTCTATCGCTTTGCACGTTTTAACCTGAAAAACGCAGGTGCTAAGCCACAGATTCACGCGCTCTTTTCCGGAATGGTTTTGCTTGCGTCGCTAGGTTCATCCAGTATAGACTGTCTGTATAATTGACCTTGACAACATCACATATCCTCCTGAAAACGCAGTTGATAACTAATCCTGCTGTCAATCTGCATTGAATCCACACACTTTTCTCGAATGACGTGATAAGAGCACCGCGATGCAACAGTTACTCCTAGCAACCGACAATCCTGGCAAAATCGCAGAACTCCGCGCGTTGCTGGCACCGATAACCTGCATCGCGCAAAGTGACTTGCACATCCCCTCCATTGCCGAATCTGGCCTGAGCTTTATCGAAAATGCCATTCTCAAAGCACGGCATGCCAGCGCACATGCAGCACTACCGGCTTTGGCAGATGATTCTGGTCTGGTGGTCCCAGCGCTGAATGGACGCCCTGGAATTTATTCAGCACGCTTTGCCGGTAACCACGCCAGCGACACAGAGAATATGCAACAGCTATTAACCGAGCTCGCACCCATCACCGCACGACAAGCCTATTTTTATTGTGCACTCGCGTTACTGCAGCACCACACCGATCCGACCCCACTGATCGCCATCGGGCGTCTCGATGGCGTCATCCATACCCATGGCGTGGGTCAGCAGGGTTTTGGCTACGACCCGATTTTTTTCTTGCCCACCTATCAACTAACGTTGGCCGAGCTGCCGCTGGCCATAAAAAACCGCATCAGTCATCGTGCAATGGCATTGCAGCAGTTAAAAAAAACGTTATACTGACAGTATTTGGCCGCCAAAACTACCATGTCCGAGCACACCACCCTATTGGCAATTGCCTGGCAACTACATCGGGATAAGAAATGGCCAGAAGCGATTGCCGCCTATGAGCAAATTTTGCTGCATGACCCCGCTGATGGCCAAGCCTCGCGCTTGTTGGGTTTGCTGCACGCCCAACGTGGTGATCTCAGCACGGCAATTGACACCTGGCAACGCGCATTGAGCTTGACCACAGATGACCCGCAACTGCACAACAACCTCGCCAACGCCTACAAAAAACAAGGCGATATTGAGCGCGCCATCATACATTACCAACAAGCAGTGACCCTAGCACCGGATTATGCCCCTGCCTATGATCATCTAGCCACAATATATGCCGCGCAAGGCGACGAAGAACGCGCCTTGGGTTATTACAAAGAAGCCGTACAGCGAGCCCCCGATTATACCCCGGCACATTATCATCTCGGCTTGCTATTTTTACGCCGACAAGCACTTGATTACGCCAAAATACAATTTCACAACGTCATCGCCCTGGATGAAGATCATCTCCAAGCGCTATTTTATTTAGGTAACCTGTACCTTGATCTGCAGCAACCCACAGAAGCGCAAACTTATTTTGCGCGCGTGATCGCGATCGACCCGGAACATTGTGATGCGCTGGTCAATATGGGCGTCATTGCCCTGCAGCAAGAACAAGCTGAAGCTGCATTGCTGTGGTTCAGCAAAGCGCTTGCTTTTGATCAAAACCACAGCGAGGCCCGAAACAATTTAGCAGCGACCTATATGCACCACGATCGGTATGCCAATGCGTTAACCCATTACCAAATTTTGCTGCAACATGCGCCCCACAATATTGAATACTTATACAATGCCGGGGTGGCAGAAATGATTTTGGGCCACCTGCCAGAAGCCCGCCAATATTTTAGCAACCTGCTGCAGCAAGATAACCAACATCATGCTGCGTTAACCAATCTGGCCGCCATTCATTCGCGACTCAATCAGCCTGAGGAGGCTTTGACGCTGTTAACCGCAGCACATCAGGCTAACCCAGCAGATCCTTGTTGCCAATTTATGTTACAAGCCTTACAAGGCACACAGGTGCAGGTCCCCGCTTGCCCCGAGTATGTCAGCAATTTGTTTAACAATTACGCGATTCATTATGATGATCATGTGCAAAATCAATTAAAGTACCAATTGCCCTACCAGATGGTGCGCATTTTACATGAAAGGGGTTTGGTGCAAGTGCCACATACCTTAGATCTGGGCTGCGGCACTGGCTTAAGTGGTGTCGTCTTACAAGACTTAAGCATCCAGCTCTGTGGGGTTGATATGGCCACAAAAATGCTCAAAATTGCGCGTGAAAAATCAATATATGACCGTTTGGTTGAACAAGACATGCTCGATTTTTTAGCTGAAGACAAGCAGTGCTATGATTTGATATTCGCCGCAGATGTTCTCCCCTATATGGGTGATTTGGCTTTATTATGGCGCTACTTACCAGCAAGATTAGCCAAGCATGGCTATTTTATTTTCAGCACCGAAATCAGCACCGATGACCCATGGAAACTCCAGGCAACTGCCCGTTTCTGCCACCACCCGGACTACATTCGCCGGTTATGCGATGCCCATCATCAAGCCAATTCTCAGCGCCCGTCACTGGCAATTGTCCATCAGGCGCAAATGGTCGCAAGACAACAACAACATGAAGATTTAGCGGTTATGGTCTATCTCATCCAAAAAATGTAACCGTTGGTGCTTGACCGCACTTTTCCCAGAACCATTCGTCCTAAAAGGCTGTGGTATCGTCAGGTCCTGAGGAGCGTGAGCAGCACGCGTCGCTAGATTGCTGTCGATGCGCAATTTCTACTTTGGTCTTATTTTACATTCTTCTTCGTCAGCACCAATCTCTCTCTTCGTCTCAGCTGCCTCATCATCATCTGAATCGTCCGAATCTTGAAAAAATCGACCTGTTGTTAAGCGTTCAAGTGATGAGCGATATTGTTGAAGCTGATCCAATAATTCAATTGCCTGTTCTGTCGTTGAAGTTGAAAGCGCTTCACATATTCTTTCTAAAGAACCCTCATCTTGGGTTTTACATAAAAATAACACAAACTCTTCATTTTTATCGTTTAGTAAATCTTTTTTGGAGATTTGCTCAAGAATACCAGCAAGTTGCTCTGCTACAGACGCATGTGTCATTAAATAATTTAAGCGAGCTTGTGTTAATATATGTTCAGTGGCGGGAGTCCAAGAATCATCATCAGTAGGATCTCCGGATAATTTTTTAAATGCCTTAATAAGTCCACTATAATACAATAAGTTACATTGATCAGAATGTGGTAGTGATAAACCTGCTTTATTTACCAGTTTCGAAAAAATAAATTTTAAAATCTCAGTGTTATACATGCCATCGGATTGCGCGTTTAAATGTGCAACTAAATAATCGCAACTTTCTTTATCAAGAAATTGATAACCATTCAATGCGCTCATATTGTATGCAACCCTTTCTAATGGCTCAAATTTCAGTTCTGCAAATCTAGCCAGCTCATCATGGAGTGCAGGGGTGGCTTGGTTCAACTCGTGGTATATCGAATGCAGGGCGCCACATGTCCTACCGAGCGCTATATCTGTGGCAAACAACTTTTCGTAAGCATCAAGAATTCTAGCGTCTTCTTCACTTTCTGACAGAGTTAGATCTTTTGTTCTGATCGTGTGCATAAAAGCATGGATGATCTGTTGTTCTGTGGCTTCAGGTCCTAGACCAATAATGGCCAATAGTTGTGTTCTCATATTGTTCCTATCAGTAATCTAAGTCTATGAGTAAAGTACAATTTTGCTATCACATTATCCTGAAAAACGCAGTTGCCATCGTCGCGAGCGATCAAGATGTATTGAAAACACAGATTGACTGCGTAGCAGATAGCAACTGCGTTTTTCAGGATTATAGCAAGCGTTTGAATAAATACATATACTCCATCGGTTTAGCTTGATTGTCGGATGATCTACTTTGAGACCCGGTGCTAGCGCCACTGGAAGTCGATCATTGCTTCGCGATCCTTTGCTTATAAGACAGACCTCACTGCCGCGTCCTACCTTTTGTGAAAAATCCAGATAGACTGATCCAACTATTTACATAACTTGGCAATATATTCTCTTTCTACCTGCTCGGTACTGGATTTTTGCTATCGCTTTTTGCTTAAAAAGGAATGCTCAGAGCCTGATCTATTTTATGCAGTTGCGCTTTGAATAAAGCTTTAATCTGTAGCAAGCTTTCGTCACTATGTGCTTCAAAACGCGCCACCAAACATGGCGTGGTATTCGAGGCACGAATCAAGCCCCAACCATCCGCAAACTCAACCCGTAACCCATCGATAACAATCAGGGTCGCATCTGCAAAGCGAGCTTCTTGGGTAAAGCGTTGCATAAAATTAAATTTTTCCTGATCCAAAATCGGAATTTTAATTTCAGGTGTATTGATACTATTAGGTATATTCATAAACTGTGCTTCTACCGTAGCATGCGATGCACTGATGATTTCCAAAAGGCGACTGGCGCTATATAGCGCATCATCAAAGCCATACCAACGCTCTTTAAAAAACAAATGCCCGCTCATTTCACCAGCCAACAACGCCTGCTCTTCGCGCATCACGCGTTTGACGATTGAGTGACCTGTAGGACACATTTTTGGCCGGCCACCGGCGTTGCGGATGACATCAGACAAATGGCTAGAGCATTTGACGTCAAACACGATGGTTGCACCAGGATAGTCTTGCAGCAAATGTTGGGCATACAACATCATCAAGCGGTCAGGCCAAATTAAGCTCCCCTGATTGGTTATGACCCCGAGCCTATCGGCGTCCCCATCAAATGCCAACCCAATATCAGCACGATGCTGCTGTACAGCTTCGCGCAAGTCCAATAAATTATCCTCAACGGTAGGATCGGGATGATGATTAGGAAAGCGGCCATCGACGTCACAAAACAACTCAATAACTTCACACCCAAGTTGTCGCAAAAGCTCTGGCGCAATCGGACCTGCAATGCCGTTACCGCAATCAACCACCACCTTCAGTGGCCGCTTTAAGCAAACGTCCGTGACAATTCTTTGGACGTAGCTAGGCAGGATATCGACCGACTGGTAGGTACCTTGCACCGCAGCTGGCTGCGCTGTTTGCTGACTCAACGCATACAATGCTTCTATATCTTTATCGGCCAAGGTTTTATGCGCCAATACTAACTTAATACCGTTATACTCTGAAGGATTGTGACTACCCGTGACCATGAGGCCACTGTCAATACCCTCCAACACATGGGTGGCAAAATACATCACCGGTGTGGGTACCTCCCCCAAATCAACTACATCAACGCCATGATCACGTAAGCCCGCGATCAATGCGGTGGCCAGAGCGGCGCTGGTTAAGCGGCCATCTCTAGCCACCACCAGACGCTGACGTTGTAACGCTGCCAAGCTACAACTCACTGCTTGGCCAATTTGGTAAAAAGCATACTCATCCAATTGCTCACCTATAACCCCACGAATATCATAGGCACGAAAAACTTCTTTGGGCACCGACACTGTTGCTTGATAAGGATTCGTCATTATTCTCTCCCAGAGCTACCAAAACCGTCCTGCCCACGAGGAGATTGGACAAAGCTATCAACCCGTACGAAACGCGGTTGCACCACCGGTACAAACACAAGTTGCGCAATCCGATCACCTGGCTGTACCGTAAAATGCTCAGCGCTGCGGTTCCAACAGGAAATTTTCAACTCGCCCTGATAATCTGAATCAATCAAGCCTACCAAGTTGCCTAAGACAATGCCGTGTTTATGACCCAAGCCTGAACGTGGCAGTATAACCGCAGCCAAATTTGGATTGGCGAGATAGATGGCAATCCCAGTTGGCAATAACACGGTTTGATTGGCGGCAATTTGCAACGGTGCATCGAGACAAACTCGCAAATCCAAACCAGCGGAGCCCGCGGTAGCATAGTTTGGGAAAGCAATGGTAGTACCGACGCGCGGATCTAGAATTTTTAATTGGACGTCCTGCATCATCTTCCTTTTGAAGATTGGTTATGATGCGTCATTTTGCAGATTTTCTGCAATAATTGCAATCAGTTGCGCCGCCAGATGCATTTTAGTCGTCAAACCAAGTTCGATTTGTTGCATTTTTGTTATCACAGTCACTTGATTGCTATCCTGCTCAAAACCCATACCAGGACCTACTTGATTGGCAATGATCATATCCAAGGCTTTGTTGGTTAATTTTGCACGCGCATGCGGCAATAGTTGCTCGGTTTCTGCTGCAAACCCAACCACATAACGCGCCAGCTTGCTCGCACCGACCGTCGCCAAAATATCCACGGTTGGCTGCAACGTGAGCTGGGTGAGCGCGTGTTTGGCTTTCTTTAGTTTGGCTGCAGCCACTTGCTGGGGCTGATAGTCTGCCACGGCCGCAGCACCAATGAAAACCATGCCGGGAGTTAATTGTTGCTGCACGGCTTGCAACATCTCCTGCGCACTAACCACCTTGATCACTTCAACGCCGCTGGGAGGCTGCAAATGGGTGGGGCCCGAGATCAAAACCACGCGCGCCCCGGCCATATAGGCCGCCCGTGCCAAGGCATAACCCATCTTTCCAGAACTGCGATTGCTGAGATAACGGACTGGATCAATAGCCTCTTGTGTAGGGCCGGCGGTGATACATATGGTTTGGCCACTGAGTTGTGCATGCAAGTGCGCATAGGCCACAGCATAAACAATCTCGGTGACTTCTGCCATCCGCCCCAGACCAAACTCACCACAAGCTTGTGGACCAGTATCCGGCTCAACTAGCCGCACACCGCGCGCCAATAAGGTGTCACAATTGCTGCGTGTGGCGGGATGGTGCCACATGCTGTGATTCATGGCGGGACAAATTAAAACCGGACAAGTCGCAACCAGATATAAGGTCGTTAATAAATCATCCGCGATGCCATGGGCCATTTTGGCCATGGTGTTGGCGGTCAGCGGCGCAATCAATAAATAATCAGCCCAACGTGCCAGTTCAATATGGCCCATGGCACGCTCAGCCTGCTCATCATACAACTCTGTACGCACCGCTTGCGTGGTTAAGGCTTGAAACGCCATAGGCGTAACAAATTCGGTCGCTGCTGATGTCATCACCACACGTACTTCGGCACCCAAGCGTACCAATTCACGCACCAAATATAACGATTTGTAAGCGGCAATCCCCCCACATACACCCAATAGAATTTTCTTATGCTGGATACTGGTCATAAAATCGCTGGCTACCCCCAATCACCCGGGCTCAATTGCTCGTAGGCCTGTTTGGCTGGTAAATAATTTGGATACTGACCCAGAATACGCCCTAAAATAACTCTGAATGCCGGCTCATCCCCGTGGTTCCATGCATTCACGGCATCAAAATACATCAGCTCGGCAGAGTCTTCGCTAAACAATACCGACGTTTCTGCAGGGATAGACTCAATAAAACTGACCTGAGGCATTTTTTGAGCATTCAATTTCTGCAAGGTTTTACGCGCTGGCACGACACCTTTGCCCTCAGCTTGTTGCAATAACCGGCGGGTTTCAGCACCTTGGTGCAATTCATCTTTATTGAGCAAGGCTAACTGGTACTGGGCATAACCGTTGCCATTGCGCGCCAACTCTTGATACAACTCCTTGGCGTGTTGCACATCTTTGTTGACACCCAAACCAAATTGATACATCCGCGCCAATGCCAACTTCGCTTTGCTATCGCCTTTTACTGCTGCTTGTTGATAGTAACGCAGCGCATCTGCATAACTCAATGGCGTGCCAACGCCGGTCTCTGCTAACAAACCAAGCTGGTAGACTGCATCCAGATTACCAGCTGCTGCTGCTTTTTTATACCAACCCAACGCTGCGGCTTCATCACGACGACCCAACTCACCATAAAAATATTGGTCAGCCAATGACAACATCGCTAAAGGGTATCCCTGATTTGCAGCATCTTCAAACATCGCTTGTGCTTTGGCCGAATCGGTTGTTTGGCCTTTGCCTTCTGCATAAATTAATGCCAAATCATACTCACCTACTGCGCTTTTTAACTGCTTGGCTATTTCATAGCTATGTTGAGCTTTTTGATAATTATCATCCACGGTATCATACAGAAACCCTAGCGCCACCGCAGCTGGTGCGTAGCGAGCTTGCGCAGTGGCATACCATTTTTTGGACAAGACGTAATCTGGCTTACCATCCAAACGACCCAATTGATAAAAAAGACCCAATAAATATTGCGCAATCGGCTGTCCAGTGGCCGCAGAGTCTTGATACCATTGCTCGGCTTCCGCCATATCAACCCCGCCACCGAGTGCATGTTCCATCATGTAGGCCAATTTATATTGCGCGGTGGGATCACCTTTCTCCGCAAATTGCTGATATATTTCACGTGCTTGTTTGATACGATCATCATTGTTGGCAGCAGATAAATAATAATCCGCCAACAATAACCCGGCTTGACTATTGCCCAGCAGACGTGCATTCATCAGTTGCGGCAGAAAGTCTTCTTGATGTTGCTGTTGTAGAATCGCCAAATTGAGATTGGCGTACGAGAACGCACCACTCGCTGCCTTAGCCAGCAAAGCCTTGCCTTGTTCAGCATTTTGTTCAATACCTTGGCCTTGACTCAAGTACGTGCCAACTACAAACTGGCTGACCGGATTATCGCCAGCCTTCTGATACCAACGCATGGCTTCATGCCTATCTGGGCTGCACCCAATACCGCGGTCATAGAGCAAGCCTAACAATACCTGCGCTTCTTGGTTCCCTTCGCCAGCAGCTTGCAGTGCCACCGCAAAAGCCTGTGCTTGCTTCGCTTTATCCGTGTCCATTGCCTGATAAAATGCTAACGGCAAAGCTGCATCTGCCACCCCATCCCGCAGCGCCCCTTGATAGAGTGACTTGATCAAACCATGTCGTCGGTTGAGTTCGGCGACGGACAAATCGCCTGGTTTGGCACTGGCCAGAATTTGTGCCAAGCGATTTTGTGCCAAGCCGAAATTATTGGCTGCCGCCAAATCATACATGGCAACCGCTTGTGTCGGATCAGCTGGTAACACAAGCTCACCGTTGGCATTGTGATATCCTTGTTCATAGATAGTCGCTACCACATACTGCGCATAAGGATTGCCTTTGAAAGCAGCATCTTTTAGCAGCGCTAGGGCGCGCGGATAATCCGCATGAACCCCTTCACCTTGCAGGTATACCAAGGCCACAGTGTATTCCGCACGCAAATCTTGTTGTTTCGCAGCCATAGTATAAAACTTAATGGCTTGCTCCATATCTTTTGCTACCCCTTTGCCATAATAATACATTTGCGCCACATCAAATTGTGCAACCGCGTCACCTAAAATTGCCTGCGGCTGCAATTGTGCGAATAATTTTTGATAATACGCATCATCTTGCTGACCCGCGTTGGCTTGTAAATAATCATATGTCGCGCTTGGTTGCGCCGATTGCCCAGCTTTGTTCGCATCCACTCGCATGATCAGGGGGTAGCGTGGAAAATTCGCGCTCACTTGGGTTGCAGCTTTTGCTTGCATCAATTGGTTAAAATACAGGTTGATACCCAACGCCAGCGGATCAACCATGCTAAACTGTGGCTGAAATAATGCCGCTCGATCGACCCTTTCCATGGCAGGAGCCTTGTTATAAATGTTTTCTTTTAAAGTCAATGCATTATGCCAGTCACTCAAAATACCCGACATGCTGATGCCTGCCTCAGCGAAATTTTTAGCCTTACCACCACTTAACCAAGCCAATACTTTACGCTGCACCTCGACCGCATCACGCGCGGTCTGCTTGGCTTTTTGTCGCCATTCTTTGGCTAGGTCATCACTCTTATCCGCGCCAATGCCATTTTGATACATATCGGCTAATTGATTTTGCGCAGCTACGGAGCCTTGTTGTGCCGCATCTAAAATCAACAAAAAGCCATTTTTGCTATCGTATAAGGGGCTTTTGGCTTGCAAATACAGCTGCGCTAATGCCAATTGGCATGCCTCATCATGCAGTTTCGCTCCCTGATCGAACCAATCCTTGGCTTCATTGAGATTACCCTGCTGCTCGGCAAATTGACCCATTTGATAAATCGCCGGCAGGTATCCTTGCGTGGCTAAGGTTTTGGTCATCCCCTGTGCTTTGGCAACATCTTTATCCACCGAACGACCGCTGGCATATAATCGTGCCATCAACAATTGTGCATCTGGATTGCCTTGCGCTAAGGCTTTGTTCAGCCATAACAATCCCAGCGTTAGATTGGCGCCATGACGCGTGCCAATAAAATTTTCTGCCAGTTGCTTTTGCGCAATGGCATTGCCATTTTTAGCTGCCGCAATATAATAGCGGCGCGCGATATCTTCGTTGGGCGCGGTACCATAGCCATATAAATAAGCCCCCGCACAGTACATTTGGGCAACCACGTCATTCAAGTTGGCCGCTTTTTTGAACCAGTACAACGCTTTTTCCGGATTATGCATTTGCAGTAATTGGACACGCGCCATAATATTTTGTGCTGGCACATAGCCCTTCTCCCCGGCCTCCACAAAATAATTCAGCGCTTGCTCGTTGTTTTTTAACTCACCATACCCATACAAGCGCATTCGTCCCATATAGTAGTTCACGACTGGATCATGACTGCTGCTCTGATTGAAGAGTTGTGCCGCCTCTTTGTAATAACCGGTACGGTAAGCATCCAATCCAATATCGGCAAATACAACATCTACATTGGCCATTGCTAACAAACAAGCCCATGGCATGATGGCTTTCATCATGTACCCTCCCTCTATAGAAGTTCGCTATTCACATCGATTATGCTTAACGAGGAATAATACCGTAGCGCGTAACATCGCGCACGGTTGCGTCACGTGTATTACTGTTGACTATCCAGTAATTACCTTTGTTATTCAAGCCAAATTTGACCCGCGCATACTCACAAACAGCAACTGCCTCATTGCAATTAACAATGTTGCCATAGGTTGATTTGACATTCTCGACCGTACAAATATACTTTAATTCTGGTTCGCTGGTTGCCAAGGCGCCCCATTGCTCGGCCAAAATAGTATGATTAAGAAACAGACTGTGCGCACTTTCTTCCTGACGCATTTGATACAAATGCACCGGTTCCTTGAGTTTATTATAAATAAAATACAACGATTGTTTGTCACCATTGACTTGTGGCAATAATGACAAGGTATTTAAGGTAAAGCGATAACCGACATCTTTACATCCCAACGGACGTTTGCCAAGGTCTTCGACATCATCCTCACTGTCTTCTACATCTTCAGCCCACAGTACTTGCGCAAAAACACTGATCAGTACTGCCACAATACACGTACGCTTGAAAGTGTTCATATCGTCGTCTCAGCAAAAGTCACAGGCCGCACAATCACGATGGTGCCTGGAAGGTTAGTTTTTTCATTGCCCATATCAACAAATTCTTGATTAAGCCATTTGGCATCTGGAGTAAACATGCGGATACAGCCATGACTGGCACGATATCCTGGGATATCATCTGAACCGTGCAACGCAAACCCTTTATGAAAATACATACACCAGGGCATTTTTGCCCCCCCTTTACCAATAGGGAAAATATCTGATTTGCAATGATCATCCTCTTTGCTAAACACGCGATAAATACCGGTAAGGGTCAAACACAGATTATTGCTATCCGGACATTTGGTACGACCAGAGGAAATTGGCCCCCATTTAACTAAATTGCCATTCACATCATAAGCGGCCCAAGCCAATTTGTCTTGGTCCACAATCACTTGTTTTTCATGATCCGTATTGATTTTATGTGCGAAAGGCGCCAAATCCAGCATGGTCACGGTGTTTAAATTTTTTGGTACGACCAAAACTTTACCAGGATATAAGTAATTATTGGTACGATTCAGACGTTGCACCAAATCACGTTGTGTCGGATCGGCAAATAATTTTTCCCACGTATCGCCGCTGCTAACTGTAACACATTGAAATTGTGGATACTGACAAAGCCCAGGGCCGTAATAGACCGGCGGTATTTCTGTGTGGGTGGCAAGTTTAGCTAACGAAATAAGCGGCCAACACAGCATGAGTAACATCACGTTTCGTTTCATTTGATTTCCCTATTGTCCTGTATAAACTGTTTCGGTCGATCCTGCTAAAAGTTTAGATGAATCATGCGAAAATCGCTATGATTTCAAGTATTGTAGGATGCGAGCGGCTAATTTTTGATTAATTCCATCCACTTTGGCTATTTCTTCTGCTGTGGCTTGCCGCAATTCACGCAAACCACCAAAACGTGCTAACAATGCTTGTCTTTTTTTGGCTCCAATCCCAGGAATATCTTCTAAGCTCGAATGTAAACTATTGGCTTGACGTTTTTTTCTATGGCTACTGATAGCAAAACGATGCGCTTCATCGCGGATATGTTGCAAAAGATGCAAAGCCAATGAATCAGCTGGCCATGATAATTCTTGGCCTTGCCAAATAAGGCGCTCAAGACCCGCAATGCGCTCAGGCCCTTTGGCGATACCAATAATCGCCATTGCCGGGACTTGCAAGGCTTGCAGCACCCGCTGCGCGACGCCGACTTGGCCACGACCACCATCGATAATCAGTAGATCGGGGAAGTTTTTGGTGAGGAGCAAGCGTTTAAAACAGCGAGTCAAGGCTTGTTCCATCGCTGCATAATCATCTCCAGGTGTGATGTTGTCAATGTTCCACAACCGGTAATCGCTTTTCAACGGACCCTGCTCATCGAATACCACACACGCTGCCACTGTGGCAGTACCTTGCGTATGACTGACATCAAAACAACACATCCGGGTAATAGGCCTAGATAATTTTAAGGCATTTTGTAACGCCAGATAGCGCTGCGCCAGCACACTTTGCGTCATTTGGTGCTTAGCCATGACTGAGCCTAAGTTTAATTTAGCGAACTCCAGCCATTTGGCCTTGATACCCCGTCCAGATATTTGGATACGACATTTTTTTTGCAGCAATTGACTTAATAATTGCTCAATAGCTTGCTGCTCTGGCAATGCTTGATCCAGCAGAATGAGCGGAGGAATACGCTCAACATGCTCCAGATAGTAAAATGTCACGAAAGCGAAAAATACTGCTTGCCACAAATTGCCAGCATGATCCAGTGCTTCCTTTGGCATGGCAGGGAAAAAATGCTGACTCGCAATCACCTCACCACGGCGGATAGTCACACATTGCAGGCAAGCAAATCCTGGCTGCACTGCAGCAACAATGACATCAACATCGCCTTTCATCGCCACAATCGCTTGAAACTCTTGAACCAAACGTAAACTTTTGATGCGATCACGCAGCTGCCCAGCCTGCTCAAATGCCAGTTGTTGTACCGCCTGTGCCATTTGTTGTTCCAGCTGTTTTAACATATTAACATTCTTACCTTGGAGAAAACCCACCGCATCTTGCAGTGTCTGGCGGTACGCAGTTGCGGATATATACGCACTACAAGGGGCAGAACAGCGTTTGATTTGATATTGCAAACAAGGTCTGGTGCGAGCCTGAAAAAAAGCATCGGTACAGTTGCGGATTTGAAAAACCTTTTGCAGCACCGATAAAGTCTCTTGTGCAGCATATCGACTAGGAAATGGACCAAAAAATTGTCCTGATTGTGGCTTTTTTTTGGCCCGCACCAATTTCATGCTGGGAAAAGCATGTTGGGTCACATGAATAAACGGATAGGATTTATCATCTCGCATCAAGACGTTGTATTTTGGCCGCAATGATTTGATGAGACTGCTTTCTAACAGCAAAGCTTCCGTTTCACTGTGCGTTACACAGACTTCAATGCTGACAATTTGTTCCACCAAACGCTGCGTTTTGATGGGTTGCGTTTGTTTTTGAAAATATGACGATACGCGTCGTTTTAAATTTAAGGCTTTACCTACGTATAATACAGTACCCGAAGCATCTCGCATTTGATAAACGCCAGGAGCGGTTGTCAAATGGTCTAAAAAATCGCGCAGTTCTTGTGATGGAAGGAGGTCATGCATTGTTTGCAAAATCAATGGGACGCTCGATCACACGATGCTTCATAGCAAGATGTGTCAGTTCAACATCGTTTTTGATGAGTAATTTTTCAAAGATTCGATAGCGGTGGCTATTGACTGTTTTGGTGCTAATAAACAATTGCTCCGCAATATCCTGTACGGTCATCCCGGTTGTGATCATCAAGGCAATTTGCATTTCTCGTTCCGAGAGACAATCAAAGGCTGATCCTTTGGAGGCAATTAAACTATTCAGCGCCATTTTCTGCGCAATTTCCGCGCTGAGATAAATATCGCCCTTGACCACTTTGCGAATTGCTTGCGCCATTTCCTCGGGCGTAGACTCTTTGGTCAGATAGCCCACGGCGCCTAGTTGCAAGATGCGGCTAGATAATCCATCCACAGACAATGCAGTTACGGCGATCACTTTGACATCTGGATTGCTTTTCTGCAAACGCCTGGTTACTTCCCATCCGTCCATACCCGGCATTTTCATATCCAACAATACCACATCAGGCTGGCATGTTTTTACCAAGGACAATGCAACTTCACCACTCTCGGCTTCCGCTACGATGGTGATATCCGGCAAATCTTCCAATAGCCGTTTAATCCCCATACGCACCAAAGCATGGTCGTCAACAATGAGCACTTTTATCAAATCTTGCCCCAGGCGTTCAGCCACTGACACATCGATGGCTAGATATTAACAATACTGACTGCGCATTTCAACCCAAACCATATAAAACGCCTACTAGATGGGGCGTAGCAGCGCCCGTCACCTGGCGCAAGTCTTGCACCTTGCCAGCTAACCTTTCTGCCGCTAACCAAGCACACATCATCGCTTCAAGGTAGTCCGGATCAATGCCCTCAACAGCGACCGTAATGGAAGCATTTGCACTTGTTACAGAAGTTACACCCCCGCC
>DAIOSQ010000003.1:0-33440 GCA_036752465.1 Legionellaceae bacterium
TTGTTTTGAAAAGAATACCAGTGAACTCTTTATATTTAAACTCGATACGTGTTGCGGATTGAAATGTTGTATCTAAATCATAATTAGTTCTCGAACGTCTTTCGCCGAGAGTTGTTGTAGTGCCAACTGAAATATCATCATTATCTATTTTGATTCTCGATTTTAATTTGATTAGTTCCTGGTAGGATATATTGGCCAATTTCGCCACTTGATTTAAGTCAATTTGATGCGCTACAGTGACCTCGCTAAAATAAGGCGCAGATGGTATGGCGGGCAATTGGATATGATAGTGTTGCGGGTGTTGAATAATTTCTGCGAGCGCCAATAAACGCGGCACATACTGTTTGGTTTCTTCGGGTACGTTCAAAGTCCAAAAATCCGCATATCCCCCTTGTTTGTTTTTGCTCAGTCGCATGATTTTCCCTTCACCTGCGTCATAGGCCGCAAATGCCAACAGCCAATCATGATTGAATAACTGCTGCAGACGCTGCAGATAGCTTAGGGCAGCTTTGGTCGAAGACAATATACTGCGCCTATTGTCTGACCACCAATCTTGTTGTAACCCAAAAGATTGTGCGGTATCTGGCATAAATTGCCATAAACCTGCGGCACCCATACCAGAGTAGGCGAACGGGTTATACGCACTCTCCACCATTGGAATTAAGGCAATTTCTCCTGGCAATTGTTGTTTGTTTAATTCATTCACAATATGATAAATATACGGCTCAGCTTGTGCCAATTGCTCTAAATAATGGGGGTGCGACAATAGCCAGCGCAATTGTTGTTGGACTCGTGGATGCGTGACGGCGTGATCGAGACGAAATTGTGTGCGCATCACATCCCAAATCGTGTCAGTGGCATAAGCTGTGGAGACCATCAGCATCAAACCGCACAGAATGCGTAGGCAGTTTTGCTGGATTACGTACATGTTAATCCTAAATCCCTCATACCTTGCAATTGAGCATCTGTTGGGTTTTACTTCGTTTCACCTGGTGTCGTCAAGTTTTCAGTCAGCAAAAACCATGCCTCGCCGGCGTTTAATAGCTTGCACAGCAGCGGCAGCATGTGCTGCAATTCCTGTTTTAAGATATAAGGTGGATTGACAATCCACAAGCCACATCCCCACAACCCGGGTTGGGGCTGACGGGTCAGGTAAAACTCTAACCGCAACCCGTCCTGATCAGCAACGGCTAAATTTCTAAGGATTTGGCGATGGTGATAGGGATCGACAATTGGATACCACAGACAAAAAGTACCTGTGGCAAAACGATGCCATGCTTGCGCGAGCGCAAGCGGTATTTGCCGATATTCCGTCTTTATTTCGTAACTGGGATCAACAAATATCAAGCCACGCTTCTCTTTGGGGGGAGTATGTGCTTTCAATGTATGTAGGCCATCTGTTTCCAGACAGGCGAGGTTAGGGCGTCCCTGCGACATCGTGCACAGCGCGCTGAATTCTTGAGGATGTTTTTCACAGATGACCATACGGTCATGGTTGCGCAGCAAGTGCGCTGCCAAATAGGGTGAGCCAGGATAAAACCGTAAATTGCCATTGGGATTGAGGCTGTTTAAGCAAGCGATATAGGGTTGGAAAAGCGGGGAAAGGGTATTTTTTTCACGCCACAGGCGTGCAATGCCCTGTTGTGCCTCGGCAGTTTTTAGTGCTTGTGCGGCATTTAAATCATAGCAGCCTTTGCCGGCATGGGTATCGAGATAAAGCAGAGGTTTGGCCTTGATGGTCATATACGACAATAGACGGGTTAAGACCAGATGTTTGATCACATCGGCATAATTGCCCGCATGAAAACCATGTTGATAACTGAGCATGGATGTTGTGCCTACTTAAAAACCCTACACTATACGGTAATTTTTGATAATTAAATAGTTACTTTCTGGGCATGGCTATGTACCATAGAAGCCAATGGAAAGAAACGCACCCAAAGCAAACAAATCGAGTATCCTAAAAATTTCGTACACACCGAGCAGCGAAGGTGGAACTTTTGAGTGTTGCCACCTGAGTACCATTAAAAAACTGGGCCCAGGCCAAATTATTATTGTTAGATCCGGTAGAGCTCCAGTAAGCGCTACGATTAAACCCACCGATTGCAGTCCTGTTGATATACAGGCAATAGATCTGCCCTGTGGTCTCCGTGTTATTCCCAGCGGGTACAAACCAATCGTTATAACAAGTGTTTCCTGATTCACAGGGCGAATTGCCTTGTGAATCAATTTCATAATTAGAACAAAGTAGTGCCGCATAAGGCGTACCTCCGTTTGTGCCAAGCGTGTTGACAATCCTCGCGGTATTTGTGGCACCATCGGTCGTGCTTGAAGCACCCGTTGAAACTCCGACTGGACCCCAAATTATTCCGGCACTAATATCCGTAGTCGTTGCAATGAGATTATTCAAGCCGCCATTGAGACAAGCAATCTTCCCACCATAAGCTGGTTGTCCCACCGCGGTGGTTTCATAAGTAAAACCATTCGTTTTTGTCGCGCTGCCGCTGGGTGTCGTAATCACAACATCCACCGTACCCGTCGTATGCACAGGCGTCACGGCTGTTACGGTGGTTGAGTTTATTACATTTAAACTGGTCGCGGCGGTTCCTCCAAATGTGAGGCTGGTAGCGCCTGTAAATCCAGTGCCGGTTAACGTAACGCCTGTTCCGCCTACAGTAGGACCAGAAGAAGGGCTCACGGTGCCGATAGTAATACCGGCTTCAACTTGTATCGCTGCCGTCACTGCATTCGTATTGCTGCCTTGAATCGGAAAGCTCGTTTGCGCGACAACCGTGTTTCCTGGTGTGTACGTCAGCGTACAGCTTGCTTGAGGTGCAACATTTGCGCACGTATTGTCCGTCTCCGTCACATTCCCATCCAGCGCTGTTCCCGTGAAATTCGACGTGATATTAGTCGCAGCTACAATCAGTGAGGTGTTGTTGATCGTTAAGGTGCCTGGAGGACCATTTGTTGTTAGCGTCAGCGGTGAGCCTGTTACGGTTATCGTTGCATCCGTTATTGCTGGTGCTTGTGTGATATGAAGCATGTCACTTGGTGCAGGGCGATAGCAAAGCAGGCTTGAGCCTTGTTCACATACGTTTGGTCCATCATTGATAGGGGCAGTTAACTGACTGCCATTTACTTGTAACGATAACGTACAAGATGTTTTGCCTGTTAAGACAAATGGATTGCCGCAAACCCTCAAGCCTGTGGTTATTTGCGTAATTCCCTGTATCGATTGCATACTGAGCGTATGCACTCTGCTCGATTGATTCGTTACGGTATAATTGACTGTCCTTGTGTCATTCGAGGGCACCGCAAGTGTTGTAGGTGTTGACGGTGTAAACGTCCATACAGGTGACCCGGCATACGATAAGGATGCGATGGTCCACAACAAAACCATAATCGTATTTTTTTTAATCGAATAAATCATTTTCATCGCCCCAAGCTCTTATGCGACATAAGTTAAATTAAACAACACACCATTGGTATACAGATGATTTAAACTTAAGCCTGAGTTCAAGGTTTGCCCTGATGCGCGACTCAATTGACTTTGACCCCAATCGGCAAATTCATACCCGGCCCCTACTTGCCAGTGTGGATTTAAGGCTTTTTGCACGCCTGCGCCAACCGTGTAGGTAAAACTCGTTTGCATGTTAGATGCGAAGTTTGGCATCGTGACGGCTTCGAAAATCAAAGGAGTGTTTTGAAAATCATAGGCGCTGTTAAAGCCCACGCCTAAACTGGCACTCACCCATGGCATAACCCAATAGCCAGGGTCGGCTAACAGTTTGCCTTTTACCGCAACGTGCGTATGTTGGACTTGATAGGTATAGCTGTAATTATTAAACGTTGCATCTGCATCGTCCCAAATGTTACCAGCTAGCGGCGCATTGCTTGTCGCAGCGACAGCCAAGCCCACCTGGCCTTGCAGCATGTGGCTTAATTTTTTCTGAATCCCCACAAAAACTTCACCATCTGTTAATGCATTTGTTAGATTCGATGCGGCATAGGTTTTTATAATATCTGGTGCCAAATAAAAGGTCTGTGTGTTTCCTGCGCTTTCCCAAATAGGGCCTGCACTGATGGTGCCTACCCACGTCCAATCTTTGATGGCCGCAATAGGACCCATTGTGCCAGCAATGGACTGTGGGCATGTGAGCATGATGGCTGCGGCAATAGATAAAATACCAGTGTACTTCATAAGCGCTCCTTGCTTATTGGACTTTGGACAAACACTGTCAAAAATCCATCCACCTAAACTATAGCCCCATTTTTAAAATGCGGCAAACAGTCCATTTAAGTCTTGTTCAGACAATTCTAATTTACTAGTAGTTTTATCAGAAAACAATCCATCCATAAGCTCTTTTTTACGTTGCTGCATCTCTAAAATTTTTTCTTCCACTGTACCTTTGGCAACTAATTTATACACAAATACTGTTTTTTCTTGTCCGATTCGATGAGCACGATCAGTGGCTTGATTTTCTACAGCTGGATTCCACCAAGGATCATAATGAATAACAGCATCGGCCGTGGTCAGATTAAGTCCCGTTCCCCCCGCTTTTAAACTGATCAAGAATAACGGTATTTCCCCCGATTGAAATTGTTGTACCGGTGTCGCTCGGTCTTTGGTTTGACCCGTTAATTTTACGTAGGGAATATCCGCTTTGATAATTGCCTCCTCGATGAGCTCTAACATTTCCGTAAATTGAGAAAACAACAAGATGCGTCGACCTTCTTCAATGAGTTCTGGTAACAGAGTCATGAGCAAGTTTAGTTTTGCTGATTTAGATGCTTTTTGTTTTGCTGTTTTTACTTTTAGTAGTCGTGGGTCACAACAGATTTGACGTAGTTTCAATAGTGCATCGAGAATGATGATATGACTTCGTTTTAAGCCAAGTTTAGCGATTTCTTTTTGTATTTTCTCTTGCATCGTAATGCGTACGGTTTCATAGAGATCGCGCTGCCCACCTTCCAATTCAACATGGCGAATCATCTCAACTTTTTCTGGCAACTCTTGCACAACTTTATCTTTTGTACGACGTAATAAAAAGGGTGCAATACGCCGATTTAAGTGTTGACGACGCTCTTGATTTTCATGTTTTTCAATAGGCGTTCTGAAAAGACGTTGAAATGATTTCTGATCTCCCAGCAAGCCCGGCATCATAAAATGAAATAAGGACCACAACTCGCCCATGTGATTTTCCATTGGTGTGCCTGTTAAACAAAGACGATGAGAAGCCTTGAGTTGAATGGCAACCAACGCTGCCTGACTCTTCGCATTTTTAATGCATTGTGCTTCATCCAAAATGAGCAAATGAAAATGTTGCTTAAGCAATATGTGCTTATCTCGCACAATCAATGGATACGTTGTCAAGATCAAATCATAGTCTGCAATACTATCAAATTGCTCTTTTCGGTCAGCTCCATGCAGAAGCAATACCTTTAGTTCAGGCGAAAAACGTTTTGCCTCCATTTGCCAATTAAACATTAAACTGGTGGGGGCAATGACGAGGCACGGTTGCGTCATCCGACCGCTGGTCTTTTCCAGAGTAATATGCGACAGAGCTTGTACCGTCTTACCCAAGCCCATATCATCAGCCAATATCCCACCGAATTCATATTCACGTAGAAATTGCAGCCAACTTAAACCCTCAAGCTGATAAGGCCGTAATTTGGCTAGAAATTGCTTCGGAACGTCAGCTTGTTGAATCCCACTAAAATGAGCTAATTTACGACCCATTTCACGAATGCGATCGCCACCTATCCAACGCAGTTGAGCTGCTCCCATGGCAGCATCTAATTCAAGCAAGCGTGAAGCATGTAGCCTGGATAAGCGTAATTCCTGTTCATCGGATAAGCTATCTGTGTCATACAATTCAATTAAAACATTGAGCAGGTTTTTGACTCTTGCGGCTGGTAATGGCATATATTGACCATTGGGAAGACGTGCATAAACAGGTTCTGCATCATCCGTTTGCGACAGTGCTTGGGGGTTCAGTTGCTTGAGCATCGTTTGAAGAACGGGTAATAAATTGATGTTTTCTCCTTTAACCGTGATCCCTAGCTCCAAACCAAACCAATCGTATTCCGAGCTGTCTTCGCGAATGGAAGAATACCATTCATCAATCGGTTCATCCATAATTTGATAGGGATAGTCTGCATCAAATTCGATGTGCCAACCAGCCTGACGTAGTTTTGGTACGGTGGTTGTGCTAAAAACCAGAGGATCAGAGGATGCGTGCTCAATCAAAAAAGTATTTTTCCATTTTTCATTGGCCATTAATCGAGACAGTTCAGGAATGCTACTGATCACAAGTGCATTACATTGCATCAATGCCTGCAATGCTTTCATTTCAAACTGTTTCTGACGTACCAGCGTAATCAGTTGCTCGTTTTGTACTTGATGAATCGTTTCATTTAAATTATGCCAGGGAACGTTCAGGCCATCATAGATAAATGAAACATCCGCCAGCGCTTTCATAGTTTCAGCCTCTGGATAATACTGATTAACATACATGGATCGTATGGGTGCCTGAAATAACCGCAAATGCGGCACCGGTTTAATATTCTGCAGACGTTTTTTAGTCAACGATTTCGGCGGTTTAATCGTTGCCACAGGGGCATGTTGACTTAAAAAATGCACCACCGTATCCACTTGTGCCGGTGGAATTTTAGGCGCAGACAGGAGTAATTTTGCAATGTTGAGATCAAAAGGGGTATTTAATGGACCACAAACTGATATTGATTCATCCAGATACCAAGGCTGTTCAATAAAAAAAATCGGATAACGTTGTTCTGGAACGCCAAAATGCAGCGTTTGAATACCCTGATCATCCATTTCCCAATTTAACTCAACGGATTTTGATTCGGCAATTGACAATGGTTGACTGTGTACAGAGCGCCAGTGACATCGACCGGTGTTGATGAGTTCAAGAAGAAGCGCTTCCCCTGGGGCACCACGAAGGCAAAACATGGGCGAATACCCTTGATAACGGGTTGTTCGTTTGATTACATCCAATTGAGCCAGCAATTCTTTATCAATCGGATACAGGTGTTTTTGCTGAGCGTATGCCGTTTCACTGTATCGTTTTGATGCTCCCAATCCGCCCGCTTTTAAGCGTCGAGTTAATAATGGATCGACGCCCAATTGGTGTGGGTCACCAGCGATTTTGGATAGGATATAGTATAGACCATGGGTCTCATCAATGGAGGCAGGCGTGGCTGATGTTTCAGTCATAGCATGCTGAAGCTGATTTAACCAACGCGTCACACGGGGATCATCGATGACGTCTGACTTAGCTTTTGAATCAAATGGAATAACATTGTTTTTTGCCTCATCAATAAACAATGCCTGATGATCGACAGCCTGCAATAATGTTGCAACAATATGTTTACAATTCTGCTTTAACGGACAGGAACACTCACCGTGCAAATGGATGGTATGTTTTGTGTTTTGAATTCGCATGGATACTGTATAGAGGCTTGTTCCTTGAACTTGGGCATGAATCACGCTTTCAGTGGTTGATGTGTGTGAGATGTCGAGACTAACAACCTGTTGAGCCGCATAATAGCCTTTGCCTTTGTGAAACGTGGACGATGTATAAGCTGATTTAATTCCGGCCTTTGTGAGGGCGCTAATTGCATTTGACATCATGCGATCATAATTGCTGTAATCGATAACAACTTACATGTCAGTTTTTTCTTTAGATCTTGATCATCGTAAACATGGATAAAATTCATGACGCTGTCCTGCCATTTAAATCATAAAAACAGTACACTATCGCTTTTTTTAAACCAAAGACAATAAAGTACGGATGCTGCCTTATGCCAGACGACATGATACCCGTTTTAAAGACATTTCGCGAGAAAATATACCCATTTTTTTCTGCTCGACAAGATGCAACTATGGAGCTGATTGATGCCTTATCCAGTAACACGAACGCCACCAGCGTGGTTGAATTGTCTCTAAATCCACTCCATCGCAGAAATTATTGCAGCATCACGCGGGTCGTTGATGAATTTTACGCATCAACAGACGCAGATAAAAAAATGGCGCAGAATCAAAAAATAACGCGCCTCATCAGTCAGCATTGCATCCCACAGGAAACGCGACATTTTCACTTATTTGTGGTGGACATTACTCCAAATCCACGCGTCTTTTCACCCACGCTAGAAGATCGCGGGTATGTGTATGCACCGAACACCGTCGCAGGCAACACGCCCGTTACCCTAGGACATCAATACAGCATTGCTGCCTATTTGCCAGAAAAAACGGCAGTTCTCTCATCGCCATGGATCATCCCACTGTCATGCGAGCGCGTAGCAACTTCGCAAAAAGGAATTTTGGTGGGCATGCAACAACTTCGTGATTGTATTCAGTCGCAAGCTTCATTCAACAATAAATTATGCGTATCGATGGGCGACTGCGCTTACAGTCATCCAGATTGTCTTTGGGAAGCAAAGAAAAATCCGAATCAAGTGCATATCAGTCGTGCACGCAATAGCCGTGTATTCAATTATCCGGTTGAGGTGCTGTATGATCCAGGGCAACGAGGGCGCCCAAAGCAGTACGGTGATCGATATGATCTGAGAGATAACGCCTCATGGAGAATTTCAGATGACACACTCACCTTCGAGCTCACCAGTAAAAAAGGCAAACGACAAATTGTCGAAATTGAATGTTGGGATACGATCCTCATGCGAGGAACACGTCAGTCTATTTTACATGATTATCCATTTCGCTTGCTACGAGTTAGAGTCTACAAGGAGTCAGGGAAGCTATTGTTTAAACGACCTTTGTGGTTGATTGCTGCTGGAGCTCGACGCAATGAGTTATCTTTACTAGAGATTTTTGATTGTTATCGTCAGCGCTTTGATCTGGAGCATTTTTTCAGATTTGGCAAAGATCGGTTGCTCATGAATAAAATACAAACACCTGATGTCAACCATGAAGAAGCATGGTGGCAACTGACAATGCTTGCTTATACCCAATTATTTTTAGCCCGAAAGATAGCAAATAACACGATTCGTCCATGGGAAAAATATGCTCCTGCACTTCGATCACCCATACAAGAAAAATCACCAACACAAACGCAACGCGACTTCGCACGAATTATTTGGGAGATTGGCACACCAGCCAAACCGCCCAAACTAAGAAAAAAATCACTTGGGAGGCAAATGGGTGATCGGCAAGTGAAGCGTCAAATTTATAGCATCATCTCAAAGAGTAAAAAAAGCGCAAATATAGCTGATATGGCTGTCTGACTGCCCTTGCGTTAGACTACAAATAGATCAAATCATGCTTGATGAGTGGATTGGTTTGCTTAAAATAAAACATTGACATCAAAAAAACTTAGTGTCAGTTTTTAGATCAGTCATTAAGATGGTAATTTATTTATCACCTCTTGTCCAATCTCCAATGCTTAATAAATCTAAAAAAAACAGAGTGAATACGGATGTATCACAACAAGCAGTTTGTTAAACGATGAGACCAGTGGCCATGGCTGGCAATGCTCTGATCTTTGGCATTTTCAGCCAATCTGTTGTTCACCTGTATAAGTCAAGTTCAATATAACCCGTAAATTTTGCAATTGCAATTAGCTGGGGTGGCTGTTGGCGCTGCCTAATGGAAACCGGCTGAGTCGAGAGGTGTATGTTCGGATTTGCGCGTAGCCAATGGGGAGGTTTCGCTGGCTGACTCTGCTATATTTTTCAGGATAATTGGTGCAGAGATGGCTTCGCTGATAACTCAGAGCGGGCGGTAACATTCGTTATGAGGCAACTCAGTCGTGGAGAATTCGCTTGTATTTTGTCCTTTTTTCGGTATAATTAGTAAAATATTTGAACATAAAATGAATAAAAAAACATATTTTTCATCTGGGGTAAATAAAACCAAAGGGGTTAGTATGATTGATCCAGACTTTACTTTTCAGCAATTGCTTGGCCATCTCGAGCGCGAACCCAATGATGCATTGGATCACAATACGATCGTACAAATTGTTCTTCGTATGGACGCTAGTTTTTATAACGGTGTTGATCATCATTTTGATGAACTGACTCGGCGATTAGGACGTCGTGAAAATATTGTCACTCTAAGCAAAATGCTCTTCGCTAAAATGATCCAATCAGGAATGCTGGTTAATGACGCATACCAACA
This sequence comes from Legionellaceae bacterium, assembly GCA_036752465.1. GTDB lineage: Bacteria > Pseudomonadota > Gammaproteobacteria > Legionellales > Legionellaceae > DAIOSQ01. Next base: position 10,160 of record DAIOSQ010000003.1, read on the forward strand.
TACAGTGCCTGCTCTCTTGTTGCTTGGCTCACTTTTTGCGACGATTCCTGAGTTGCAAGCAGATAAAGCTTTTCTGGACCTAGTTAAAGGCGTAAGAGAGAAAGCAATAAGCCAGGGCGCAATAAGCCAGGCGGATATTTTTGATAGCATGGCTGTTATTCGACCATATTTAACTAAACTGCAAGCCACGATGAAGTATGAACCATACGCAGGATTTATTTCTAGCGCTAATGATGAGCATGTAAGAGCGAGGGTAACCCAAACGGATATTGTTTACGCTGACAGATTCAATGCGGATGTCGTCCATCACTACGAGCAACTATCTCAAGCCCCGGGTAAGGGTGTTGGTATTGGTATGGTTGCTATGCAGAACATTAGAGGCGATGGCAATTGCTATTATCGATCTATTTTAAGATCGCATATTGAACAGATTGTTATGATGAAAAACCCTGATAGAGCCAACTTATTTCGGCACTTGTCGAATATCATGAGCGGCGAATTACTGAAAGATGGCTCTCTATTTCGTCAACATCATCCAGACAAAGTTGCACGACTAGTCGAATTGATAGCGAAACTAAATGCTGCTGCAGATGGAACCACCTGGAATACGGTACAAGCATTTTGGCATGACCTTGTTGATAATACTGAACAGGGTGACGATTATGCTTTAATTCTAGCATCTCGTTTTCTAGTTGGTCAATATATAACAGACCATCAGGACTTTGCTCCCAATGGGCTAAGCATAAGAGATGCCATGATGTTTGTGTCTTCAGATGGGGAGACATTCGATGGCATCATTAATGAAAAGATATTAACTATGGGAGAATGTGCGGAGGGAGCGCACGTCGACATGGCTATATTGCAAACAATGATCGATCAGGAAGGGAACCTGGTGATACTACCTCGTGAACAAGGTTACGCAGTAACTCTTCAACCCGTTGCAACTGATAGAGCTGGCCTCCGAAAGACCATGACTAACTTGCTTTTCAGGCCTGGACATTATGATTACATGTATAATCAAGAACAATATGCTGAGCTGACTGCAGCTCAGGAAAATGCGCCATTCCAAGCCTTTAATTTCTCAGGAATATCTGCTGCTCTAGTGCCTGATTCAATCGATTCAAGCTCAACGATAAAGTGGCTATCTGCTATCTCAGGCCAAAAAAGTGCAGGCGGAGTAGGGCAAGAATTTGTAGAGCCAAAACTTACAGCAAAAGAGATAAGGGATGTTCTGAACCAATACAAAACAAACTGGATATTGTGGCAAGTATGTACTTTCTGTACAAGTTTGTTTGGATGGAATATGCCGCATGAGAGTGAGGAAATCAAGGCCTTACGAAACTTGGTTGATTTGAAAAGAGATGATGCGGAGATCGATACAGCAGCGATTATCAATGCGCTGCGCAACAAATCGTTTTTTGCGGCCGATAGAAGTGTACAATTTGTTGCGGAGCAAAGTAAGCCGAAGCCCGTAGAAAAAGAAGATGGTTTATCCACGGACGAAGTAGTATCGAGTTTGGCCAGTACATTGAGTACCAAAGGAAGATCATAAATATATGGTCTATACTCATCAATATAAGCCCAATTTAGGAGCATGTTATGCAACAGCCATGCGAAATGGTTTATTTAGATGAGTCTATCCGTGTATATCCGGTTGTTGTAGGCAATTTAATTGATAAAACGCTGGTGATCGGTGATTTACATGCCAATGCCATGAAGGCATTGTATCTGTTGGTGCGCTATGGCGTTTTATCATTTGATGATCACGCGCTGTTTGCAGAAGCCTGGGCTATTTACGACAAACCCACCGCAGCACTAACTGCCGAAGATTTAGCACGATTTGAAGAGATTGTGAATGGTGCTGCCGTGCTGAACTTGCCAGGACTGATCAATTTTATTGGCGATGAATTCGCCGATCGTGGCAAGAACGATTTTTTTACCGCACTTGTATTTCAAAAGCTGCATGACAGTCATGTGCCATACCGCATCCAATTATCCAATCACGGCTCTTATCTTTTGTATTATGCGGAAACAGGACGACAACAACCGGAACTTGGCCCAGGGCAAACCGCCTCGCTTGATAATTACATTGCGTTGAAACATCGTTTGCCTGGTGTAGAAGAAAAATTTATGCAATTGCTCGTCGCTGCCTACAAAGATCACCTGTGTCTAATCGGTTACGCTCAGCCGGTGGGTGGGCCAGTCTGTTTATTTACCCATGCCCCAATTGACAACCACACCTTACAGAGCTTAGCAGACTACTTTTGTGTGATCTACGACAGTTCATCCGTAGAAGGCTTGGTTTCCTCTATCGATGCCATCAATGCCGCTGTCAGTCAGTTCCTGCAGGGGGGGCGATTCTCATCGATCCTCGACAGTACAGCCTATATCGCAGCACCGAATATCAGAACCAATACGGTGACCAGGAACCCGGTGTATGAAATACTCTGGAACAGACAACCAATACGCTGCGGACTGCCCTGTGCGGCGCTCAATGTGCATGGTCATGTCGGAGATTTTGCAAATGTCCGTGTATTTAGTCCATCGCACCTTAACACTGACTCTGATTGGGGCAAACCAGATGAGGCGGTCTATGATAAAAAAACAGGTGTATTGCTAGGTGTCATTCCTGCAGACGACCAAAAACGCTGTCCTATGTTTGTGACCCATGTTTCACCGCAGGATAGATTGAGTCTGTTTTACCGTGATGCTGCACTTAGTTTATCCGCGGCAACCGGTGTGATGTTAGATGAAACAGCAGGGTCTGATATCGCCGCTACCACTGCTGTTGACGAAGACACAACAGTGGCAGCAAGCAGCGTGCTGCTAGATGAAACAGCAGGTTCTGAAAACAGCTCAGTCGCCAGTGTTGTTGACGAATCACTGCTTGCGCCATCTAAAAGGAAATCTTCTGCTGTGACCATAAGCCCATTGTCAGAGGAAGATCCGGTACATTTTAGCAGTAAGAGCGCTAAATTCTAGATGAGATTGGTGCGTAATAACAGACCATATGCTTGTCTGTCTGTTTAAAATTTAATATAATATCTGATATTTATTTCAATCAGACATTATAACGGGTTTTTATGCTACTTATTGACTATGTATGCGAGCAACTTCCTATGGTGATCAGTGAGCACTACGCCAATGATCGAATCCATCTTCTCAATCAAATGCGCCATAACATGTTTCGTTATGCGCCTACCTGTTTAGATACGCAGAAGTCAAAATACTACTCGGAGCAATACAGGCAAAACCACGAGCAACAGCATGAAACTACGCAGATCATGAACTGGTTGGTAGAAAAGATGACGTACCCAATTTCACAGATGTCACTGGATGTGAGCACTGGTTTGTCTTTTTGGGGATGGACACCACACAATGTGTCAGAAGCCAAGACCATCTATCTATTGCGGCATGCCTTGCATTTTAAAACGCTCGGTCTGGGAAATTGTGCTTATCGTGCTGCATATGCAGCCATTGAGTTGGCTAAAGTTTTTTTCAGTACGCACGCGGGAATAGAGGTGAGACTCCGCTCATATCCTGAGATCGATCAGTTTGTTGTTATAGTTGGCAACACGAGCAGTGGTTGGACAGTATATGATCCGCTCACCAATCCAGACTTGGTATTTGATCTTGCGGAGTATGATGAGCGCATCAAACCTTGTTTTCAGGTGGTTGGTTCGCCCAAGCAAGCATTTGAATTGACAATCGATCGAGGTCACATCAAGCAATATCAAGCCTTAGTCCAAAAAATGCTGTATTTTATCCAAACTGAAGCCGATAAGTTATGCGCACAATCCTTGCGCCAGGACAGCCATTATCGCTGGTTTTTGCAAGAAAAAGGCATCACAGATCCGACTGGCCAAAAAACCAAGCAAGCCATACAGCATGTGCTGGCGCAGGCACATGCTGCAAGCACACCGATGCTTGCTGATCGGCCGACTCGCATGGAAAGCTTACCCGTAGGTGGGGGAACCATTGTCAACTCGCCATAAAGGCGGAATGGCTGGTATTACCCTTATTGACGGCGTGGCGGTTTAGTTCAGAAACTATTTTGTTTTACTGGGACTAGCGTAGCATCATGGATTTCGATGAAGAGAATGTGCATTAATTTGTCTTGTATTAATAAAAAAGATGCAGTCAGTGTGACTGATTGGTCTTTTAAAACCAACTCATATGGTGTGGTTATTTTGTCATCGATAAGATGATGATAGGTTGCTTGACTATGCGCGTGCATAAAGTCAGTAATCAATCGTCCGCGCAATCCTTCGCGGCTGCTTGTGTATTCTATGTCGAATCCATTTAAAAAACGTTCAGCTCTAGTATTTGCAAAGCAAATGCATGGTCGTTGATTTTGAGAAATATCGACGATCAGCATGGCTTCATTGAGTTTATTATAGGCCCAATAGATGGTACTCCACGCAAAGCCATTGATTTCTTGGTCATGAAGATAATACGTTTGTTGTGGCATAATTCGATGTTTTTGTCTAAAAAAAGGACAGTAAAAGCGCGCGATGTCGACTGAACGATATGTTCTCGGTCGTCTGGGCACGTCAAGTTTTTGGTGATGTATAATCAACATGATACTCATCACGCGAGTTTGCTTGGTCATAAAAGCAAGCGAGGCCGTTACTTGATGTGCTGTTTGATCACCCTGCAGAACAAAATCATGTTGTGTTGGCATGGGCGTTGGATCGGGATCTGCTAAAAACAGACATTTGCCTGAGGTTGTTTTGTCGGTACGCCAAGTTTTTACTAGATTTTCGTAATCAATTTGACTCTCTGCTTGGAATAATTTTGTTATGGGTGTACCGCGCATATCGATGGTTGTTTCTTCATATAACATATGCATAGCTGCTGCATTCATATAACAAATACGTTTATCTGTGTGATCGGGTCGCAACTCAATTATAATGATGCCTTTTTGTAATTCATTATATGCAGCATACACAATATTCCAAAAAATATCGCTTTCGATACTCGCTGTGGATGGTTTTTGATTGATTCTCATTTGTCGCAGCATATGTATTACCTGTGCGTTAATGAACCCATTAAAATGCATCAGTTAGTTTGACAGTACATTAATTTCTCATCATAAACAATCACCCGCGTCGCCTTAATCTTCTCTTAAAAATTCTGCACTATACTTAAAGTGAAGGTAACAACTCATCCTGGGGCATAACTTGACGAACCGTCAATCTGGGCATGAGCGGTTAACAACAAAGATAATTAACCAGAGGTGATGATCATGAGCTTTCACTATGAGCACCATGAGCGCGATGAACATAGCTATTCACTCGATTACCCATCAGATGAATCAGCTGAAGACTTGATGCGCAAAAAACAAATCCGTCAGATGATTGAAAATCGACTGGAAAAAAAACGTCTGAAAGAGCAACTCGAAGACTATGAAGGCGAATTAGATGGCGAGTTTGATTGGGATCATCTTGACTAAGTGTCGCTTAGGCGCCCGCGGTTAACTGTGAGGCTGCATGAAGCGTGTTGTTGAGCAGGGTGGCAATGGTCATTGGACCCACACCACCGGGCACGGGTGTGAGTGCTTGCACAATGTTGACAGCGGCGGCAAAATTTAAATCACCATGGATTTTACCGTCTGCATTGCGATGGATGCCTATGTCGATGATGGTATGATTCTCATTAAGCCACTCTGGTTTGATTAAATCATACTTGCCGGTGGCGATGATCAATAGATCGGCTTGTCGGACATGTTGTGCTAATTGACGTGTCGCTTGATGGCAGATAGTAACTGTAGCTTTGGCCAGTAAGAGCTCCAGCAGCATCGGTCGCCCTACAATATTTGAAGCACCCACCACCACCGCATGCATGCCAGCCACGGCAATCTGGTAATATTTTAACAGCAGCATCACACCGTATGGTGTGCATGGTCGCAACAGCGGTATACCTTGCGCCAGTCTGCCGAGATTGTACGGGTGAAACCCATCGACATCCTTCTTGGGATCAATTGCTTCGATAATGCGTGCGGTTTGTATATGATCAGGTAAGGGCAACTGTACCAAAATACCATGCACCGCAGCCGTTTGATTCAACTCAGCAATCAGGGTGAGCAGGGCGTGTTCGCTGGTTGCTGTGGGCAAGTCATAGGCAAAAGACTGAAAACCAACTTCCAAGCAAGCCCGGCGTTTGTGCTGCACATAAATGCTAGATGCTGGGTGATTGCCAACTTGAATGACCGCTAAACCGGGGGGCGCGAGTTGTGCGGCAGCTCTTGCCATTACAGTTTGTTGAATGGTCTGTTTGATCTCAGCGGCAGCAGGCGTGCCCGAAAGCAATTGTGCGGTCATATACCCTTTCTATCTGAAGTTTACGCGGTGCTCTTGTGCGTGCCGGATTAACTTAACATACATCGTGTCACACAGCCAAGCGCTTAACACAATCGTCAGCGGCTTGACGCCGCTTGTTTGCGCTATGATCTGCGCGGTTTCGTGCGCACACTAAGCCGGGTATTATGCTGTTTTGGCAATGTGACCGGTAGATGATGCTCTGGGGCAAAATCGTCTACAATGACGCGCGGCAGCTGCTTGCGAATGAGCTTTTCAATGGCAAATAATTGCGCTACTTCATCGGCACTCACCAGCGAAATCGCCAAGCCGGTAGCCCCTGCGCGACCCGTTCTACCAATACGATGCACATAGTCTTCGGCGACCTGCGGTAAATCAAAATTGATCACACACGGCAATTGTGCAATGTCAATGCCGCGTGCGGCAATATCAGTGGCCACTAAAATATGGATTTTGCCGGATTTAAACTCCGCCAGTGCTTTGGTACGTTGTGCTTGTGACTTGTTGCCATGAATGGCAGCGGCATAAATCTGTTCATGCGCCAGTTGTTTGACTAATTTGTTGGCGCCATGCTTGGTGCGTGCAAATACCAATGCTTGTGGCCAGCGCTGGCTGTGGATCAAATGAGTGAGTAGCTCTGCTTTGCGGCCTTTGTCCACTGGGTGAATGGTTTGCGTAATCGCACCCACAGTAGTATTTCTGGGCGCGATATCAATTTCTACTGGTTGTACCAGGATATTTTTCACCAAGGTGCGAATTTCATTAGAAAACGTAGCAGAAAATAATAAATTTTGGCGCTTTTCAGGCAATAGTTTGAGAATGCGTTTGATATCATGAATAAAGCCCATATCCAGCATGCGGTCGGCTTCATCTAATACGAATGTTTCCACCGCATGCAATTGAATCGCACGTTGCTGTTGCAAATCTAATAGCCGACCTGGCGTTGCCACTAAAATTTCGACACCTGCACGCAATGCCATCATTTGTGGGTTGATTTTAACTCCACCAAACACCACCGCTGCGCGAATAGCTAAGTCTTTGCCGTATTGTAAGATTTTTTCATAAACTTGCGCTGCTAATTCGCGAGTTGGCGCGAGAATTAAAACTTTTGCTTGGTTGCTTTTTGCCGCAGGCAGGGTGGTTAAGCGCTGTAAAATTGGCAGAATAAAACTGGCTGTTTTACCGGTGCCGGTTTGTGCGGAAGCCAGGATATCGCGTCCCGCCAAAATAGGTGGAATCGCTTGTAGCTGAATGGCAGAAGGTGTTTGATAGCCAGCAGCATTAACGTTGCAGACCAATTGCGGTAATAAACCGAGTTGTTTAAAAGGCATGAAATTTCCTAAGTTTGGCATTGAACATTCAATACCCCCTGCGATTGTAACATAATCTAGCAAGCATGTGTTGGCGCCAGCCTTAGCTTGTCGCCACAATATGTGCTTAACACGCATAACTTTTTGCGCGGCATCACCTGCGCACACTTACGCCTTAAGGACGCAATGGCTGCTATCGCCTAAAGCTAGTAAAAAAACCTGGCTTGTTGTTTTCCTTATTGCCAAGCTTGGGATCATCACTGGTGCTAGGCTCGGGATTAACCTGCGTAGCCTTGCTTACGTTGGTGGACACTGCAGGTGCTGAGCTTATGGCTGGCGGCGGTGTTTGTAGTCTATCTATCGCGCTTCTGAATTCGCCATTAGTTTGCCTGACATAATTGCGGGCCAAGGTTGCTAAATCGCTTAGCGGCAGGTCACGCCTGGTGATTCTGTCTTTGATGGTGCTAAAAAAACAACTCCGTTTATCAAGTGGCAAATTGGCCACGAGGGTAAGCCACTCAAGATATGCTTGCCTTTGGGCAGGTGCAGGTGCTACATAATCATTTTTCTGGCTGATAATGTCATGCTCAAATAAGAACGCTATACACGCTTGGTTGGCCGTGGATATCAGCTGCATACGTTCGGCAAGCTCCTCGGCGGTGGTATATGAACCGGGGAGATCACTTAAATCGTGCAGTACACTGCGTACACTCATATACGGAGGTAAGTGTCTGAGTGATTGTAGGAAATTTTTCTCTAGTGGATGACCTTTGAGCTCGGCTATTTTTGCGGTTAGCTCTGCATAGTCTGTAGCATCGAACTCAGGTCGGCGACTGAGAAAAGTGAATACATCGGCCTGATGGGCATCATAGGCTGGTTGGATAAACACGCTGGCGTCTGGGTGATTCAGCAATAGGTGCGACAACGGTCTGATCACGTTAGGCTGTGCTTGCAATGCGACAACGGTTGCACCTAGCGTGCTGATGAGCCCGTGGATTTTATCTGGCGGCGCAAGCAATAATTGTTTTAGAAAAAATACAATATCCGGCGAGTTCATATGATCTTTACATAAATTGACCACTGGTCGGGTCCATGTTACGTTGGTGCGTAGCTGCTTAGCTTCCGCAGCAGTGAAATTTCTGTCTATAATTCGCTCAATAAATTCAATATCAGGCATGCCTTCTACACACGCAACAAATGCTTCGCTTAAGCTGCGCACATCTTCTGCGCTCGTGGGCTTAGTGGGGTTTTTTTGCACAAAAAAATCCTGCATGCGTGTTAAAAAGTCGGCACTGCTGGCGGGCTCCTGGTGTAATAAGGTCATGACGTGCAGCCATGCCGCACATGACATATAATGACATCTGGGCTCCTTGCTGACAAACTCGGTGAGGGTGGCAAGTTGTGGTGCATTTAGTTGTTCAAATGCTGGGTACAGGCTGTTCAAATCGTTTTCTTCCCGTCCGTATAATGCGGATACTACCTTTGGATCCCGCATCACGTCTGCTTGCAGCATACTCCTGAGCCAAGCTTGGTGAAATTGTATCTTGGCTGCGAGATCAACCTCTGCATCTGGTGCCGCCATGGGTGAGATAGCGGCTGCGGTTGGCGAGGCCAACTGTGGTTTGGTTATGCCATTTTGGGTATAGAACGCATCTAACGTGTGCCGTAAGTCAGTCATAGCCGTGTCGCTCATGGGGGTTGTCTCAAGCGTGTGGCGACACACTTGCCATGCCTCCCGGCAGGTTTTGCTTTGACCTGGCTGCAATCCTTGCAGATGTGCCATGATGGCCGCAGAGCCTTCGATGAGCAAAGCATTTCTGCGCTGCATCTGCGCACGCTTGTGCGCGTCACGATCATGTTGTAAGTGTTGTAGCGTTCTGTTGATGAGATACCGCTCTTTAAGCACAACATCGGTTGCTATGGCTTGCCAATTTGGCTTATTTTTTTTGGTTAACTGGTTAGGTTTTGCTAATTTTTCAGTTAAATGCTCTGTTTCGTATTGCCACAGCTTCTGGAATTCTTGATCTGATAGCTCTTCCTGATGATGTGCTAAAATAGGCGCATAATTAAAAATATCTTGACATCTGCCGCCCGCCCCATAGCGCCCTTGACGACCATACTCTTGTTTGACTACTTCGGGGGGTGCGGGGTATGTGCGGATCACACTTAAGCCGCGCTTTCTATCCTCGGGTTTAAAGTCACTGCCGCGGCCCATACGTGCACTGATGGTGATGGCATAGTTACGCCCAGCATCTTTGAGAATGTCAGCCTCACTCAAGCCAGAGTCATTGGTATCCAAGGCGATCTGATATCGCGCATCTCTGGCGGCAAGGGCTGCCTGAATTTTTTTACCCAGTCTTGTGACGGCTTTATCATCTTCGCAGGTAATCAGTTGCGGTTGGTCGCCCTGACCCAGGATCGCCTCGACAATGGCTGCGACTTGCGCATCTTCATCGTCACTGAAAATAGGTGGCATAAAGACCGTAGCAATCGCAACATGGGTAGGTAGTTTGGTCACCCGATTGATGCCAAACTCATCTGCATAAAATTGCAAAGCCTCTGCATCACCGGCGGTGCCAGTACAGGCTTCAATATGTCGATAATAATTTTTCAATACATGCGCGGCATTCAAGGATAAAACGATGGTACTTTCTGGTTCAACAAAGAAATTTGGGGTCTCACCACGCGCCACAGCTTCCTCATTCAAACGCACATGTAAAAATTGTTGCACCAAGTCACTGTAAGTAGATCCATGGTACACTTGATTGTTGATCACCACTTTGGCAAAACGGGTTTCGAGCGTCGCTGACTCACTGATTTTCTTTTGCTCGGTCATCACACAAAAATCTTTCCCTGGCACCAACCCTTGTGCGAGGTGAGCGGCGGTTAGCATGCCAACTAATTTTTGATTGCGCATCTCAGCGTCGCCGGACGCCAGGTAGCGGCGAAACAGAGTCGATTTATCAGGGGCTATTTGCGTAGCGCCTGCTTGCAGCTGCTGGTAAAGTGCTTGTAAATGGGGTTGTTCGGCAACCATGCCACCAGCAGTTGCAAATTCTTTCTGGTGCGCTACATAATACTGATAGACAATCTCATACGCCCATGTATCATAATTATACACAGATGCTGGACCGGTTTGATCCGAAAAGTTAAACAGGGTATGTTCATGGCGCAAGATGTGATCGCCTTCATCTAAATAAGCGACCCGATTTGCTGCGGTGGGGTCAATTGTAGCGTCACCATGCCAACACAAGTCTTCGAAACGTAAGCTCCAATTGCCTATGATGGCGTAATGTACCGCCCCCGTGCCATTGGCATCGAGATCGGTTTTATAGCTGGCTGCGGCTGGATTTGCGACGATATGACTATGGCGTATGCCAAAAGCATCCAACACCGCGACCGATTCTTGATGATCGCGCCATGACAAACTTTCTTTGGAGCTGTAAATGTCTACCAGTTGCCCTTTGAAGGCACGGTAAGGCACCCGCATCAAACTGATAATACTTTTGCCCTCGCCCATGCGGATTTGATGCAGCAAATTGTCATCATTGTGCTCGGCCGCATAGAGTAGGGCGACCATTTGCGTATGGTTGACCCATTTACCGGTTTTACGCAAAACCATTTCACGCATACAGGCCATTACCCGAGCATGTGCTGCCGGTGTTTCTTCTGTTTTGTTGGCATGAATCAAGGCCACCAGCTCTGCGTTACTTTTCTGTTCGAGCTTGCTGACATGACTGTAGGTGTTGAGATAGTACAGCGAGTTCAGCAACGCTGTTTGTTCTGCTTGTGGCACACCGGTGCGTTCTTTTTTTAATTTTAAGCCACTCAATACCCGTTTGATATCCGCGATATCCTGTACTTCTAGACTATCCAGTCGTTTGCCTTCGGCTTGCACGACCCTTTCAAAGTGATCGATCAGCGGTTGTGCTTGGTTTGGAAATTGAGCAAGCAACTGCTGCAGTTGACTTAAGTTTGGTTTCGGATCGGTGCTGAAGTACGCAGCCAATTGTGCACGCTCTGTTGGTGACATACGCGTAAGCTGTTGTTGTATGAGGGGGATAAGCTCGGGCCTATCTTTGGAGCCATAGGCGGCCACCAAAATTAAGCGGGTGGCGGCATCATTGCTGCCCTGTAATTGTGCAATGGTTTCAGTCGAAATAAGGCCCGTTTGCCAGCCATCCAGTAATTTGCTTTGATTGGCTTGCCATAAAACCATTGATGGGTCATCCGCTAACCCACACCGTTCGGTCAGTCTTGCTAGCATGCTCAGTGCAGCGTCATCTGGTTGATGTGCCAAGCGTTTGTCAAGCAATTCACAGATAGCCGCGGTGATAGCGGGTGCGGTTATTGTGGCAGCGAATATCCGACTTAGCTTGTCCTGGGTGTCTGTTAGTGCCAATGGTTTTCTTTTGTTGCGGATGGCACACTTGACCAAAGTTTTTTGCGCCGATTCCGGCAAAGGCGAGCAGTTAATCGCATGCAGACACTGCAGCAGCGGCTCCAGTGCCTGCTCTCGGCCTTGCAATTGCCGCAAGTCAGCATTGAGCAAACTAGAGTTTTCATCTTGCAGCGCATCGTCCAACAATGCCGCGATAAATGCCAGCGGATACGGTTTGGTCTGAAACGTGGTTTCATCGAAGACTGTGGTCAACCACAGCGTCAATTGCTCCAGTGAATAGAATTTATCTGGATTTTTTTCTAGCAACAATCCCAGTAACTGGCCCAATTCATTGTAATAGCTTTTGCGGTCAAGCTTGGTAAACAATTGCTGTAATTGCTGGATTTGCATAGACGGATTCGCTGCTTGATCTACCGCCAGTTTATCCGATAACCTCGCTAATAAGGGTTGATTGCGCCCACGGAAAGTCTTAGCTAAGAAAAGATCGTTACAGGCATCTTTTTCATTGGGCAATAAGCGACGAAAGCCAGCGTCTTGATCGTTGATGACACAGCCTTGATCTAGTAATTGTTTGACCGCTGCGTGCCTAGAAGCTGCGTCAGTTATGCCAGCAATTAATGCACGCAATTGCTCTTTGTTTGGATAAGCAGCGCTTGGGGTACGGCTAAAATCTATGGTGCTGAGTTGTTGGGTAAATCGCGTGCGCTGTTGTTGGACATCAGGATCCGTATCAGTTATATCTGCCGCGCTCAGCGGGGTCGCGACGAGCCATGGATAAGCGGTGATTAATGGTTCGGCAAAATCGTGACTTTTGCCATAAGCAATCAAAGCTGCAAGCTGCTGCTGTTGTTGCTCAGGAGAGTAGCAGCGCAATGCGCGTCCCAAAGCATTGAGTGTATCCAGCGTGAGTGGCTGGATTGGGTTAGCTTGTAACGCTGCAAGCAGCACCGGTAGATCCTGCATTCGCACGTGGTAGGATAGGCTGCGCAGGTCGCCAGTATTTAGGGGTAACAGTTGATTGATTTGCGTTAACAAGTTCGCATAGGCTGGCTTGGCAAGTGCGTGCCAAACATCTGCTGAGATTGCTTGAATGCTGCGCGGATCATCTACGCCAAGCGTTATGGAGGCGCTGATTAAGCGCATCACCATGGTTTGCTGCGGTAGGTCAGGACAACCTGTTGCGACCTGCCGGAGTGCGGCATGCAAGTCATTAAAAGCTGTTTTATTGATTCGCAAGGTTTGCGCCGCATAGCGTAGGGTATATAGGAGAGGCTTGTGGATACTGCGCAGGTCCTCTACCTGCCAGGTGGCTTGATAACTGCCGCTAAGCTGGCCATCACAGGAGCTAAACGCGCGTAGCTCTAATACCTCATCCCAGTAGCGGTAATGGTCGTGCTCACAGGCATAGCACAAACCATTTTCATGCCAATCGATCCGCGCAAAATTGTCTAAAATAGCTTGTTGGACGGCTGCACTGTCTTGGCGATTGCCGGTGTGTTGCAACACAGTATGTAAACGTCTTAACAATTGGGTGGCATTAAAATCGTCGCCATACTGGTCAATGGCGTCCAAAAATGCCTGCGGATTCATCGTTAACTCGTTGGCATCTAGATAATCCAGCACCATCTCATAGGCTCGCCAAACTTCTGCATAGCGCATGCGACCAACTGCGGCACCATGGCGGTCTATGAGTTTCCATAAAACCTTTGTATAGCTGGCTTGACCGCTGAGTTTTGCGATGCTCGCGGTGAGAGCATCCACCTCGTCTTTTTCTAAACATTCCGACCAATCTTCTAGGGGATCTAAGCAGCGCCGTTTGAAAACAGTGAGCGGATTTAAGGTCGCATCCGTGGAAATAGCAAGCTTTTGTGGAAATTTTGCCGCTATTTGCTGCATTAATTTAAACCAATTGACCAGTCCTTCCGCATCGTGGTGATAAAATAATTGCCCCAATGCTTGCAGGTTTTTTGGACTGGCATCTGCTAGCAGTGCTTGTGCAAACGTTTCATCGCTTAAGCCCAGCTGTGCGGTAGCCCATGTTTGCAGCATCGCAATCGCCACTGTTTGCTCTGCGACTGCGACTGCCGCTGGCAGGTTGGCATGCACGTTGTGGTATTGCAAGCATGCAGAAGAGCTAGATTGTATGCCTTGCCCCTGCAACCAAGTTTGTATCGCAGCAGGCACCGTCTCTGTCGCCAGGTGCTGCCACAGGCTTAGTTGCGGTGATTCGTCGGTTTCAACCGTTACGAATTGGCGGTAGTCGCCACAAAACTCGATTTTAGGCGTGATCGCATTCATGCGGATCGCGAAGGGATCGCTGGCGAGATCGACGATATCTTGGGCTTCTAGGGATGCATCATAACTCAAAATATATGTACGATCGCTGGGGGCGCGGTACAGCCTAAATCCTGGGGTGCGATTGGGATCAAGGCCAAATTTGGCAATGCCTGGAAATGCTTGCAGTTGCGCAACTGCCGCGGCATCGAATTTGGCAATGATTCCTGGTGCATCTTGCGTACTGCCAACCCACGCTGAAAATAGGGCGTCGCTAACCCCCTCAGGCAGTTTGCTGCGTGAATACAGGCCAGCTTCATCGCCAGTATACTCAAAAATTTGTCGGGCCAACGGTGTTTTGGGTTGTCCTTGGCGTTCTGCTTCTTGTTGCACCTCTTGCGCGACTTCTTGTTGCGCTTGTTGTTGTACTCCAGCGGATAGGGCGCCTAAGGGATATGTGTCGTTACCCCAGGTTATTGGCACGCTCTCGGTAGCAAGCTCTGGTTTGAGCGGACAGGCCACCGGCAATGGGCGCTCAATGGTTGCGGTATTGGCTCGCATTTCAGGCGCTTCGGCACGCCGTATATTGCTTAGGATGGCGTTTTGTAAAGCACGATATTGTGCTTTACACGGCCCCAGTGCATCGGCTAATGCTTGTTCATCCCAGGCAGGGATTTTAATTTGTATGCGCAGATCTGCCTCGCTGGCAAAGCGGGTTAACGCTGCCAGCAGTTCACCGCTTATGCCGGCCGGCTCAAGCTGCAATTCTTTAAGATCATTGCGGTTGTTAAGTGCTTGCAGCACATTCTTCAGGGCAGTTTGGGCTACTTGGTCCAATGCTTGTTCTGGTAACACCAGTGTCAGGGCCGCAAACAACGGTTTTTTGTTTTGGGGATAGGCAGCTATTTTTACTTGTAAGGTCGTGAGGTAGTCTGCGCTGGTTGTGGTGTGGCCGCAATCCAGCATCAGGGTGCAGGATAATGCTGCAGGATCTGTGCGCGTGTCTAGATACGCAAAGCACGTATCCAACCCAGGTTTACCCATGGCGGCGAGGTTTGCTGCTTGTGCGCGGTCTTGAGGCGCATGCTTTAAGAAGGTATACATCAACTCACCGCTGTTGTCCCATGCGCTACGCCGTGCCTGATGCGCATCTACGGCATCCGACAGATAGGAGGGCTTGGCTTGCGCCAGAAAACGGTTGCGCGCCGCGCATGCATGTAGGTAGCCATAAGCCTCACCGGCTGGTGCTGTGATCTCGGTTAAGGTGAGATTACACGCGAACCATTCCTGCCAGGCGCCATCCGGTAGTTCGGTGATGGTTATGTGCGGTACAGCTTCAAAGTAGGCCAATTTCATGGCTTCGACAAAGTGTTGCTTGCTGTAGATTGATAAATTTCCGTGTGTAGGGTCGTAGCTTATCGCGCCGCTATCGAAAGCCTGTATGACCCCCTCAGCGGTGGATGCTGGAATGTCTGGGAACAGGCAATTGGGTGCTGCTGCTGTGTTGGTATATATGTCTTGAGCTGTGTCGTGAGACAAGGGCGCGCGCGTAGCAAATGCACGTTTGGCTTGCTGCGCGTAGGCTGTTTGCGCCGGCAGACAGGAGGCTTCAATGACGTATTGTTGCAACAGCGGCACCGGTATGGTGGCACGAAAGTCGTTGAGAACTGGCGGATTGACTTGCTGCGTCCAAGGTAAGATGCGGGCCAATACAATCTGGTTCCAGTCATGTGAATTGCTGATGCTTTGGCCCCCATGTCTTACCGGCACTATCGTGACATCCGTGAAAACATCCGTGATGGTTGAATATTTGTGCGCGTCTGTATCCGGGGCATAAAGTGTCCAACGACCTTGTTGTTTATGTAACAGCACCCATTGTGGCATGTTTTCGGACCCAACATTGACCACAATCGTTTCAAGATGAATTTTTTCTGCTGGCGATAGGGTGGCCAGTTCGGAGTGATGCAACGGCGCTATCTTGGTACAGTGAATACCGTCGACCAATTGCGCTCGAAACTTGTTAGAGTAAGATTTTTTTAATATACGATAGAGATCATAGCGCGTGGGTGCTTGAGTAAATGGATCACCCAAATAGCTTGGTAGCTTACGGTCGTCGTAAAACCCAGCATCAGACAGCGGGTAGCCTTGAATTTTTTTGCGCAGTTTATCCGGTAGGTTGTGTGGCTCAAAGGCTTGCCATGTAAAGATTGTGTGTTCTTGGATGAGAAGTTTGTTCCATTCTGTAGCACCAGCGCTTTTATTGCTGAGCGATTCGAATAAATATGCGCGCAGTGCTTCTTTGAGAAAGCGATCTTGCAAAGATTCGGTAGGTGGAACCGCTCGCTCTTCTCTCAGCCAGGGGTGGCGAGTGAGCAGTGCGTGCTGCATAGCTGGATATAAGCTGTCGTATTGTGAATTGAATTGTGGTTGGAAGCTACTAAGCCAAAGCGCTGTGAATTTATCCGATTCGGCTTTTTCTAAAGCTTTTTGTCTCACGACTTTAAATCTGTTTTCTGCAAGGTTGGTACCAGGCATGGCTTTAATTTGATCGAAGATCATTTGTTTAGCACTTTGCTGCCAACCATTGGCTAATTCGGTCTGAATCTCACCGATGATTTCTTCTTTCATCGCGCCCATTTTAGTCCATAATTTGATTTACATGATTTAATTTTAGATTATTTGTTTGCGTATGCAAGGTGGCATGATGTATTAGATATTTTTTAAGTCTATTTGACTTTTTTAAAAACGATTCCTAGTATGATAGTTAGGAGTAATTAATTGCTTGGAGAATATGATGACACAGCACAGACGCAACAAAAGCTCAGCACCAGACTTAATTTTAGATAAAGTTGCGGGGTCTTTCACGGACTGGGGTGTACGGCGTTATTTTAGCAGGGTCTTTAGCCGCGACTATAGCTTGCTAAAAGATATTGAGCTTGCGGGTTATAAGGCTGATCTTGATAGAATAACTAAAGAAACTATGGGGCGCAACACACATGTAGAGCTGTTAGGTGATGATTCTTCTGCACAACAAAAACACAATTCATTAGCCAAGCGTTTAAACGATGTTGCCACCGATGCCAACCCAACAGAACTGACTTGGAATGCCCTTAAGAGCGATTTTCTAAAGCACATGGACACTGGCTTAAGGATCTATCGAGATTTTGGCAAGAGCAGCAACTCTCTTAATAAACCAGGATATTTTTTAAATACAAACGATAACAAGTTGTTTTATATGGACAAAGATGGATCTCAGCGTGAGGTTATCTGTTTCGATGACACGAGCAGACGTGACTTGGAAAAACTTTTTCCTAAACTTTTCCAAGTTGACCGTGTTATGACCGGACAAAAAAGCATGAAATTAACATCAGCTCGCTTCATGCAAATGGTAGAGTTAGCAGTAAAGAAAGATTCATCGGTAAAATTTCATCAAGAATTAGGTAAAAACTTCGTATCTTTATTTCGCAAGTTGGAACAACGCATGTATCTGAAGAAAGAACAAGATCTATGCAAGGATTCGCGCAGTGCGCGACAGCTGTATATCGATATTATCAAACGCATGCAAGGGAATATAACCGAATATTTAAAGGTTACCGGGCTAACAAGTAAACAGAAAGCTATTTTAGAGGGTATGCAAAAGTTTATAACAGACCCAAGATACAGCGTGGATGAACTCCGTACAGTAGTGGAGGCAAATGACAGGGGTTGGTTGCGTAGATGGTTTCTACCAAGCAGCAGTGTCGATCGAGACCTAGACAGTTTGTGGGCTACCATTAAACAAATGCAAACCAGCGGCAGTGCTTTTCTAACAGCTGCGGTACAAGCGGTGCAAACCCCAGAAGCTGAGGGCGAAGATCTTGAGGAAGCGCAGGAACAGGTATTTACCGAGGGGCTGCGGGATTCAAAAAGCATCCATGACTACTGGCAAAGATTTCGCGTACCAAAAACCGCTTTTGACGCGGCGCTGGTTGAAATGCTTGGTGCGCTTGATGTTCATGCTTACGTTGAAGAAGGCCAAGGGATCGGTCTTGTACTGGATGAAGGACAGATCACCGTAAACTTACCAAAAATAGGAGAAAAAACTGTTTTTGATGAAATCAAAGAGGTTATTGAAACATGCCAGCGAGCGGATACTGTGCGTGGTCAAACGTATGAAAGTGCAACTGCTGCTTTGCATCAACAGATTGCCGACATACTTAACCGCTATAACCTTCCTGATAAAGAGCGCGTGTTAGTCGACGAAACAATAGTTAGCGTATATCAATTAGCAGAACGAAAATTAATAGAGGGTATATTAGGAAAGATGGAAAAAAACCCGAAGATAGTACCGAAGGCAATGATCACAGTCAGTCAAGTAAGAGAACAAATTAATGCTGTGTTGAGTACGTACGATGGGTTGATAGAAGAATTAAACAGCTGTAGGAGCAAGATGAGTGAGTTCGATCAGACGTCATTTGCTAATGATTTGAATGCATGCGTAGCTACCTTAATGGAAAAAAAGGCGGAATTAACAGAGCAGTTGAGGTTGATCGCAGAGTGTGATGAAAAACGATTTGACATACTTGCCCCAGCGAGTGCTGGGCAAGAAAAAGTTAAAGCAGCTCTTGACTTGTTAGTGGGCATCAGAGAGACGGGAGGAGTTATTGCGGTAATTGACGAGAAAATTACTCAACCTAATGGTGACAACGTGCCACAACGAAAGTTTATAGCAACGCTAAGAAATGCAGATAAAACCAGGGATTATGCAAATGCATATGATGCAGTTACTGCCATGCTTGGCAAGTATGCTGGTATTGAAGCGAAATTGAATGAGAACATTGCGCAATTACAAGTACCCAATACAGATTTAGTGAGTGTGGCTCGGGGTGGGATGTTTGCGCCGCCCAAGAGTCCGGAGCATGGAGGTCATGGTGACCAGGCTCCCGTATTGGGAGCTGGTGGTGGGTCTGGAGGCGTATGACAACCGCTCCCGCTTATCCCTCCGCAGCGGTGACACGCAAGATTTCAGCAATGGACGTGTCACCCTGCAATACGCGCGCAAATCCATCTTCACGAATGTTCGGTATATGTGGGCGGATGTGGTTTTCCATCACGTGGATGCTTTCATGGCGATGAATCATGTTGCGCAAGGTGTCATCGATTGCTATCAGCTCATAAATACCGGTTCTGCCTTTATAGCCGGTATGATGGCACGCATCGCAGCCGCCAGGGCTAAAAACGGTGACATTCGTGGATGGCTGTTGCAGCAAGGTTTGTTCTGTGGCTGTTAACGGGTGCGGCTGCTTACAGCGGTCGCATAATTTACGTACCAGCCGTTGGGCGATTAAGCCGACGATGCTGGAGGACAGCAAAAAGGATTCGACACCCATATCATGCAAGCGTGTCAGCGCCCCTAAGGCGCTGTTGGTGTGCAGGGTAGATAACACCAGGTGACCGGTTAAGCTTGCTTGCACGGCAATTTCTGCGGTTTCTAGATCACGAATTTCGCCAATCATCACCACGTCAGGATCTTGACGTAAAATGGCGCGTAAGCCTTTGGCAAAGGTCATTTGTACTTTGCGATTGACTTGGGTTTGGCCTATGCCGGGCAAGTCGTATTCAATGGGATCTTCTATGGTTAAAATGTTGCGGCTGACTTGGTTCAGTTCGGTAAGCATCGCATATAAAGAGGTGGTTTTACCTGATCCGGTGGGCCCCGTGACCAGCAAGATGCCATGTGGTTGTGCAATCATTTGGCGAATGGTGCGCAAGGTGTGGTCTGGCATGCCCAACAAGGTTAAATTAAGCTGCGCGGTTTGTTTATCTAAAATACGCAATACAATGCGTTCGCCATGATTGGACGGCAGCGTCGAGACCCGCACGTCTATGCTGTGATCACCGATGCGCAACGCGATCCGACCATCTTGCGGAATGCGTTTTTCGGCAATATCCAGCTTGGCCATTACTTTGACCCGCGATATCACCAGCGGTGCAATGCCGCGTTGTATTTCTAACACTTCTTGCAATACGCCATCCACTCGGTTGCGCACCAAGACGCGGTTTTCATAGGTTTCAATGTGGATATCGGAGGCTTTTTGGTTGATGGCCTGAGTAAATAACGCATTCAGCAAACGAATGATCGGCGCATCATCTTGATTGTCGAGCAAATCCTCACTGTTGGGTAATTCGCTGGCCAATTTTAGCAAATCAAGCTCTTCACTCATGCCGGCGGTGGCTTGCAAAATTGAGGTTTGTGATTGATAGGCGTTGGCCAGATATTGCTGAAATTCAACGCTGTTGACCGCCACTAAGCGCAGCGGTATTTGCAACAGCCGCTTGACTTCGGCAAAAATTGCCAAAGGTACATGCGGTAGATGATAGAGCACTGCCGCCTGATCCTGTTCGGTACTGCCTAACACCACGCCGTGGGTTTTGGCGAACAGATAGGGAATGGCGGGCAGCTCGCTCATTTGGTCATAGTCCCGTGTGTTTCGCGCGACGGTTTAGCAGCGAATGGTTTGGGCAATTGCGCTACGTGGATGGCGGGTGCCAAGGTTGCGTTGATCCGATTGGTGTAGGTTTCTTCGCGCAGGTAGCTTAATTGATCTTCGCGCACATCGTTGTATTTTTTACTGGATGCGTACACAGTTTCTTTTTCAGAACGTACAATATGTGGGCGGATGAAGACCATTAAGACTTTCTTCTCGCGGTTGGTGATGTTGTGTTGAAATAATCGCCCTATGCCTGGAAGATCGCCAATAATGGGGATGTTGTTGTTGTCGTTGCCAATGCTGTCTTGCGCCAAGCCACCCAGAATGATGATATCGCCGCTTTCGACATGCACCGAAGTCACAATCGAGCTGATGTTGAACACTGGCGTGGTGTTGTTTTGTTCCGCCAGGCTGGTTGGGTCTACCGTGGCATTGCCCTGGTCAATCTGCATGGAAATGCCTTTGCCTCGGGTAATTTGTGGCCTGACGTATAAGTGTAACACCACGTTTACCCGGTTAAAGGTGGTGTAGGGGCTGGCGGTGGTGGTGGCATTGGCGTTATTGGGATAAGACGAGGTTTGTACCGATACTTGCTTACCAATTTGAATTTTAGCTTGGCGATTGTCTAACACCACCACCGAAGGGGTGGATAAAATATTTGCTTTGTGTTCTCTGGCCAAGGCATATATGCGCGCTTCGAACTGGTTGATGCTGGTGGTGGAGTTGATAATCGCAAATCCGGGACGAAAGCTGTTGGCATCTTTGGTTCGTTGATCAAGACTGCCCCACTCAATGCCCAGCGAGTTAAAATCATTTTCGTTGATTTCTGCGACCAAGGCCTCAATCAAAATTTGCGCCGGTTTGATGTCTAATTGCGTGATCACGGCTTTTAAGGTGCGGATCAGCATGGGTGGTGCGTTGATGATGATCGAGTTGGTATTGGGTTCAGCGATGATCTGCACGCTGGGTTTGCTGCTGCCTTCATTTTGCGTGTTGGTGCCAGTGGTGCCTGGGGTGTTATTGCTGGAATTCTGCGGGGCGGGTGTGGGGGGCGGCGTCATGCCGTTGCTGCCGGGTATATTATCGCCGGCAAAACTTGCCGCGGGGTTGGTACTGTCCAGCGGCGGGGTGGTAATGGTGCCGATGGTGGTGCCGACATTGCCGCTGAAACTTGCCTGCGCAATACCCGATAAGATGGGCACCAGATCTTCGGCGCGCAAATAATTTAAGTAAATCACTTGGGTGCTGCTATCTCCCATATTAGAGCTCTTACTATCTAGGTGATTGATCAATAGCCGCAAGCGAATCCGCTCAGTTTTGCTGCCGCTCAATAAAATTGAGTTGCTGTGATCATCTGCCGCAATCATGGTTTGCGCATGCGCACCACCGCCGCTGACTTGCGTTTTAATAAGATCTTTGAGAGTGTTGGCTACATCCATGGCCAGGGCGTGGCGCAGTGGGACAATATCAATGCCATTGGCAGCAGAAGTATCCACTTGACGAATGATGCGCGATAACTCGCGAATATTGTTGGCGCGGCCGGACAGAATTAACATATTGGAAGGACCATACGCCGAAACATTGCTCCATTGCGGCATCAATGGGCGCAATACGGGTACTAATTGTTCGGCTGGTACATATTGCACAGGGATGACTTGCACCATCATATCATCGCCCTGTGGGGAGTGCCTAAGGGCATGCAAGGCATCGGGTGATTGTGTGCGGGCTTCCAGGTTGGGTACAATTTTGGTGACTTGGCCATTATCGATGGCAGCAAACCCTGAGACTTGTAGCATGGACAAAAATACTTGATACAGTTCTTTATCGGTGATCGGTGTGCTAGAAACGATAGAAATTTTGCCTTCTACTTTGGGATCAATCAGGAAGTTTTTGCCGGTGATGCGCGACACTTCCGCAATTACCGCGCGAATATCGGCGTTTCTTAAATTCCACACCTTAGCAGCCGCGGCACTTTGTGGCGCGCTAGGCGGAGGTTGTGAAGGTTGCTGTGCCGCATTGGCCGGGACTTCTTGTGAGGGTTGCTGTGGTGCACTGGCTGGGACTTGTGAAGGTTGCTGTGCCGCATTGGCTGGGATTTGAGAGGGTTGCTGTGCTGCAGTGGCAGGAATTTGTGAGGCTGGCTGGGGCGTTGTGCTGATGGCGGGTTGCACCGCTTGCACATGTGCGACCAGTGGTTTTGTGGCTAGCGGGGGAGCTGGGGGGCTTATGGCTTGTAACACACCACTACAGCCAAGTGCCAACAGAAGTATCAACTTTCGCATCAAACAAACACAACCTTGCATTATTCAGTTGTCACATCATACAAAAGTTTAGCGCTATTTAACAGACTTGCGTGCAGTATGATGTGGTAGATAGTTTTCTCAGAATTCAATAGGCGCACTGGATAGGTGCTAACTCCCGCCAACGAAATTGCGCGCGGGAGTCAGATGCCGTGATGAACTAAGGATGGCTTAGTTCAATTAGCGTAGTGTACGAGCACGATCT
>DAIOSQ010000004.1:0-5903 GCA_036752465.1 Legionellaceae bacterium
GCTGGTACACAAAGGCAATATCATGAAATTCACGGAAGGCGCTTTTAAAAATTGGGGCTACGAAACTGCCAAGCAAGATTTCCACGCGCAGGAATATCAGGGTGGTCCATGGCTATCAGTTGTGAATCCCAAAACAAAGCAAACAATTGTCATCAAAGATGTGATTGCGGACGCTTTCTTACAACAAATTTTGTTAAGGCCCCAGGAGTATAGTGTGATTGCAACACTTAACTTAAATGGCGACTATATTTCTGATGCTTTGGCGGCGCAAGTCGGTGGTATAGGCATTGCGCCTGGTGCAAATTTAGGCGATGGTATTGCGGTTTTCGAAGCAACGCACGGTACTGCTCCAAAATACGCGGGTCAAGACAAAGTCAATCCTGGCTCGCTCATTCTCTCTGCTGAGATGATGTTAAGACATCTTGGCTGGGTTGCTGCAGCGGACTTGATTATTAAGGGTATGGAAGGGGCCATTCAAGCAAAAACAGTCACCTACGATTTTGAGCGTTTGATGACAGGTGCGACTTGTGTCAGTTGTTCTGGCTTTGCTGCAGCATTAATTCAACATATGTCGTAACCACACACCCCCACGCAAGCAACCCCTTGTTGTAGGTAGGGAATTTGGCGACGCACCTGCCTGCTTTCCGTCGCAGCGTATTTGGGCACAGACCACGATGTTTTTGTGTCCAGGAGGGTTCCTTGCCTAACAAGCTTACCTGCTGCAAAGCATTGCACAGGCCTTTGTGATTGTCTGCATGGTTAGTGAGCTTTGCGTTTAGCAGGATAAACTATAAATTCAAGGCTGTAGCAAGAAATATTTATTTCGTCTTACGGTAAATTTTTACTAGATAAAGCACCAATATCGATCTATAAAAATAATATGGGAATAACTATGAGTAACCACTACTTAGTTGAAGTAAGCGAGCCATCCGAGGCGCTACAGGTTGCTCAAACGAAAAATGCAGAGCCGAAACGCTATAAAGTGATAATCTTGAATGATGATTATACGCCGATGGATTTCGTGGTTGAAGTGTTACAGTATTTTTTTCACATGGCTGAGGCCATTGCTATCCAAGTGATGCTAGAGGTGCATCATCATGGTAGGGCTGTGTGTGGAATCTTTACCAGAGACATAGCTGAAACCAAAGTAGCTCTAGTCAATGATTATGCAACAAAGAATGAACACCCGCTGTTGTGCTATATGGAACGAGAGTAGGTTGTTTGTCCTGGAAAACAAGGAGCAATAGCCATGCTAAATAAAGAGCTTGAATTTACCCTGAATCTCGCATTTAAGGAGGCAAAAGAAAAACGCCACGAATTCATGACGGTAGAACATTTGTTGTTGTCATTACTGGATAATCCAGCGGCAGCCAATGTTTTACAAGCATGCGATGCTAACATTGAAACGTTGCGTCGTGAGCTGGCTGAGTTTATTGACGAAACCACACCGGTCATTCCCTTTCATGAGATGGATCGTGAAACTCAACCCACACTTGGATTTCAACGTGTCTTACAGCGCGCTGTGTTTCATGTACAATCTGCGGGAAAAACTGAAGTTTCCGGTGCTAATGTTTTGGCAGCGATTTTTAGCGAGCAGGAGAGTCAAGCGGTTTATTTTTTACGACGTGAGAACATCACGCGTTTAGATGTCATCAACTATATTTCCCATGGTGTGACTAAGTATCAAAGTCAAGATTTGCGAGATAATCTCGGTTCTGCAATGGAAGATGAAATGTCTACGGGGGATTGCAGTGAGTCACCCTTAGAAAGTTATTGTATGAATCTAAATCGTCGTGCTCGCCTCGGTAAAATAGACCCTTTGATTGGTCGCGATGAAGAAATCCAAAGAACCATTCAAATATTGTGTCGCAGACGTAAAAATAACCCCTTATTGGTAGGTGAGGCCGGTGTTGGTAAAACAGCCATCGCGGAAGGATTGGCTCGCAAAATTGTTGATAAAGAAGTGCCTGACGCAATCAGTCATTGTGTGGTGTATTCGTTGGATCTAGGCTCATTATTGGCAGGCACGAAATATCGAGGTGATTTTGAAAAACGCTTGAAGGCTGTTTTAAAACAATTGTCTGAACAGGATGGCGGGGTGTTATTCATTGATGAAATTCACACCATTATAGGCGCTGGGGCAGCGTCCGGTGGGGTTATGGATGCCTCTAACCTAATCAAACCGCTTTTGGCCAATGGCGAGCTCAAGTGTATAGGCTCAACGACCTACCAAGAGTATCGCGGTATTTTTGAAAAAGATCGCGCCTTAGCAAGACGCTTCCAGAAAATAGATATTCCAGAGCCTAGTGTGGATGACACTTTCGAAATCCTTAAAGGCTTGAAAGAAAAATTTGAAGTGCATCATGGGGTACGCTTTTCTATCCCGTCATTGCGAGCAGCTGCCGAACTGTCGGCAAAATATATCAATGACCGTTTCTTACCAGACAAGGCAATTGACGTGGTGGACGAAGCTGGCGCATATCAAAATCTATTAACTGTCAATAAACGTAAAAAAATGATTTCAGTGACTGAAATCGAACAAGTGGTTGCAAAAATTGCGCGTGTACCCTTGAAAAAGGTTTCTTCACGCGATCGTGACACGTTGCGCAATTTGGAAAGAGATTTAAAACTACTGGTTTATGGCCAAGATGTGGCCATATCAGCGCTGGCGTCGGCCATTAAGTTGGCGCGATCAGGTCTGCGTGAATCGGGTAAGCCAGTTGGATGTTTTTTGTTTGCTGGTCCTACTGGGGTTGGTAAAACCGAGGTTACCAAGCAGTTGGCCAATTTGCTCGGTATAGAATTATTGCGCTTTGATATGTCAGAGTATATGGAAAAACACACCGTATCTCGGCTTATAGGCGCACCACCCGGTTATGTGGGCTATGATCAAGGCGGCTTGTTGACTGAAGCCGTGACCAAGCATCCACACGCTGTTGTTTTGCTCGATGAAATTGAAAAAGCGCATTCAGATGTGTTTAATTTGTTATTGCAAATTATGGACCATGGCACACTGACCGATACCAATGGACGACATGCTGATTTTAGGCATGTTATTTTAGTGATGACCAGCAATGCGGGTGCCAGCGAAATCGCGAGAAATACTATGGGCTTTGCTACACAAAACCACAGCAATGATGGTTTGGATGTATTAAAAAAACAATTTAGTCCGGAATTCAGAAATAGGCTAGATGCCATTATAAATTTCACCGAATTGGATACACTGACCATAGGTTTAGTGGTGGACAAATTTGTTATGGAACTAGAAGAACAATTGGCTGCCAAAGGCGTTGGTTTAACGGTAGAAAAATCCGCAAGACAATGGCTGATGGAGCATGGTTATGAAAAAAGTATGGGTGCAAGACCTATGGCCCGCTTGATTCAAGAAAACGTGAAAAAGCCGCTGGCGGATGAGATTTTATTTGGCAAACTCGCCAACGGTGGACATGTCACGGTCGCTTTAAAAGACGGTAAATTACATTTTGATTTTGAAGACTATCGCGAGGGTGTTTGTTAGCCGAGGACCTATGTTTTTATGTAGTCAATTGTGATAACTTGTGCGGCTTTACATCATCATGCCAGGTTATCATGAGATTATTTGCGAAGTCCGATTCTTTTTATCAATATTGCAGTTTGCTGCTGTCAGCAGCCAAGTCTGCAGATGTTACCAGGCGGCCATGCTCCAGCGAGCATATGGCCCGCATAGCCCAAAATATCCCGGGTATACTCTGTGCATTGGGTGCATTTAGACACTATTATCAAGGTTTATCCCCTAATCCCACGGCACAACTGGCTAGATTGAGTTACCAAGCATATATACAGGCCCAACAATTGCAGTTGGTGGAATTGCAGCAATCCAAGCGGGCGCTGAATCTATTGATTGACCGCATCCTTAGTCGTCATTCCTTGCAACAGCAATTGGATTTGCATGCTGCACAAATGATGCTCTTTTTGATTCTAGGCTGTCTTTGGAGTCAACACAGCTTGCAGTCTGAACAACATACAGGCAATAAAATTGGGTATGCTGTTATCGCAAGTGCTGCTTTGATCTGGGGAGGACTGGGCGCAATGGCGCAATATGAGCTGCGCAGTCGGCGCGCATGCATGCGCATCAGGCATTTTTTAGATGATTTGGAGCAAAGTGTTGAGCAACAACAATGGGGGCTGCAAGCATGTGCTCTGTAAAGTTTTGAGTCGTATGTCTGTGCCCGCAACTATAGCTTAATATTGTCAGAAAAGTTATACTCTCGGCCCACTGCAAGGAAAGCGGTTTTGCAGATTTTGTGACCAAGCAACTACACAAAATCTCTTTGTCCAATCATTAAAGGAGCATGCAATGTTAAAAATCCTGTTGTCGTCGGCTATGGTGACCCTATGTGTGTGCAGTGTGGCATACGCTGAAAACCAAATGGCTACGACCATAGAGTCCGCCGTGATCGTAGAAAATAAAACGCCCAAAATCAATTTGAATCAAGCCGATGTAGCGGCCTTGATCCATTCATTCAAAGGCATAGGTAAAAAAAGAGCACAAGCCATTGTTCATTACCGCGAAAGTCATGGGCCATTTAAATCAATAGAAGATCTCACCGAGGTCACGGGCTTTGGCCCGCTGTTTGTCAGCAGACATCGGCAGGAGTTGGAGAAAATCTTTACTGTTAATTAATTCTGGAAACATCTTTGATATTTACTATACTTAAGGCATAAGACTCAACTGACCGAGGCCCATCTTATGCCCATACAAGCTCATGCAATCGATCAACAACAGGCTGCGCTGAGTCGTGCTCAGGCGTTTGCAGAGGGTGCCAAACTTGTGCTAACGGCAAAGACTGTATTTGATGGGCAGCAACAAGAAAATATTGAGACACTGTTGCGTGAGATCCAAGCTCGTATTGCTGATGTGGCCACCCCTCCCGAGCAGTATAAAAAACTTATGTATGAGTTTATTGTCAGGTTGTCTGCAGCCACAGGGTTAGAGGAAAAAGACATTGTTCTGGGTGAATCATACTGGGTGTGGCAGTGTTATCAACGACCTGCAAGACAAGTCATCATCAACATCCCTGACTCTGCGTTTAGATTGCAGATAGCAGAAGCAGCGATTCATGCTCCACTGACCCAAGCACAGAAAGAACTGTTGGTGCAGATCCATGCTTCACCAGCACCAGCTTGGGCCAAGCAACTTAGACCATGGGAACGGACATATCTAAAAAAAATCATTCCCAAGACGCTAGCGGAAGCTGATAACGTCTGGTCTGCGTACGAAAAGATCTTACCGGCAACCTTGCGACGGATCCCAGGCATAGCGAATGCGACTAAAAAAACCACCAAGTTTATCGATGAAGACGGCAATCAAGTGGTTAAGCACTGCTATCGCCAAGGTGTTCCTACCGCTTACAATATGCCCCAAGCGTATTATCAATGCAGCGCACAGGATAATCTGCAGCAAATGCTAGATGCCATACGACCTGAGGTCAAACAGGACTTTCAGGCCTATTGGCAGCTTCCCGCAACAACTCAACTTAAACCACCTATCTTGCTACTCGGCTTATTGACGCACAAGGAATACGGCAATCCCCTGCAAATACTTTTGGATACGGATCTCTTAAGTACTGGGTTTACTTTGAGTGGTTCAGAAAATAATACCCAACGTACCGAGGAGAAAACCAGGGCAATTGCTGTTTTGTCGGCAGACCCATCCTACGATGATATCTGTATCCTGGACCAGAATATCGGTGTCAATCAAGGTCGAGGTTGGATGACAGGAGTGCCAGTGGATAGCTTTATTGAGCGGGCCAACCAGCTGTTGCAACAAGTTAGGCAGGCAGTAACTACGTCAGAGTCACCATCTCTCGATGCAAAGCTGGCAGCGGCCCAAGCAAAAAACTCTCTGGTGACGTGGCCTTCAA
>DAIOSQ010000004.1:5913-30624 GCA_036752465.1 Legionellaceae bacterium
TGGCAGCGGCCCAAGCTGCAATCTCGGCATTGGCCGTGCATAACCAAAAAGCCCTGCAAACCGGACGCAATAAAGATTTATTCACTGCAGCGTTGTGCCACTATGTGACGGAACAGTTGGGTGGCTCAGTCGTAACTAATTGCAAAAGCGCCAAGGATCGCACAGGTTTAGAGATCATCATGGCAGATGCCATTGACATATATGTACGTACAGATAGCGCGGGGGAATTGCCGCAATTTGACGAGCAGGACTCTGCTAAAAGAGCGCGTTTTATTGGGATTTTCCGAGCAATTTTTGATAGCCAACATCATCAATTGATTGCTAACGATAATAGCCCTGGTAGCCAAGGTATCAAAGATGGCGGGGCATTGGATCCGGATATTATCGAGGCGCTGGGTGACAGTTATACGGTCGGCAAAAAGTTAGCTGGTCTTAATAAACCAAAAACATTTTGGGCGAAATACAAAAAGCCCATTGTGGCAGGTTTGCTGATCCTGGCGACTATCGTCAGTATTGCATTACTGGCTTCTGGAGTGTTAACTCCGTTGGGATTGGTTGTGGCGCTGGGGGTATGTATGCTGGGTGCCCATTGTGCCACTTTATGGGAATTAGGCAAACAAAACAGAGTCGCTGACAAAAATCCACACCATGCACCAGCTACGCAGCTATCCATCGCAGACGATGAGGTCACGATGCTGTCTGAATCCAAATGCCCCATAGCGGCATCCCCTCGTGCTGATGTTGTCAAATTGACTACGGTAGTTGCTGCACATTCAAAAGCAATTGATGATGATCAGGACAAACAAGTAGTGACTAAGTCGCCGTATGACCGAGATTGCAAATAGGCTAACTATTGCGCTGTAGGCGACCACGTTGCAGAGTTACATTGACACGAGTGCATGTCCACGCTTAGCATATGCTATATTTAATCGGTGTGGTAACTTGATGGAAGTTGATCATATACGCGAGTTAGTAGGCGAAAATTTTGCAGCTGTGCATGCTCTAATGTTAGAGAGAATCAAGTCCCCCGTTCAATTGATAGAAGATGTAGCCAATCATGCCATAGCAGGCGGCGGTAAGCGGTTGCGACCCTTGCTGGTTTTGCTTACCAGCCACGCCTGTGGCTATCAAGGCAACGATCATATCAAGCTTGCCGCGATGATTGAATTTTTCCATACGGCAACGTTACTGCATGATGATGTGATTGACGAGTCAAGTCTGCGTCGCGGGCAAGAAACAGCCAATCTAAAGTGGGGCAATAAAATCAGTATTTTGGTAGGCGACTATCTATTTACCAAATACTTGCAGCTCATGGTCGAAGTGGGTGATATCGAAATTATTGAACTGCTGATTGAGATTGCACCCCAGATGGGCACGGGTGAAATTCTTGAATTTTCAAATCGTCACAATGCCAATCTCACCATCGGCAGATATTTAGATACGATTCGTGCTAAAACATCGTTGCTCTTTGCCGCAGCAACTTCTGTAGGCGCGCTGATCAGCAAAGCGGATTTGAGCATACAGAAAGCGCTTTATACTTATGGGTTGCATTTGGGTAACGCATTTCAGCTCACGGATGACGCACTTGATTATTGCTCGCAAGCCGAAGTATTTGGTAAGAATATAGGCACAGATTTGGTGGGTGGGAAACTAACCTATCCGCTGTTGTACGCGCTTAAGCAGAGTGCTCCAGACAAACAACTTAAATTAACCGCCTGCATTGAGCAAGGGGGTGTTGATTGTATACCTGAAATTCTTGAGGCGATTGCAGCGACACAAGCCATTGAATCGACCTATAGCATAGCTGCCGAGGAAATTGAGTGCGCCGTGCTTGCGTTACAAATCATTCCTGAGTCAAGCTATAAACTTGCACTGCAAGAGTTGGCGCAGGATGTCGTTAAGCGCAAATATTAACTTGTATTTGCAAGGTATAATCCCTAGTTTGATGAATGTGTGAGTGCTGCTATGGTCAATCTTAATTCGCTGTTAAAACCTTGTTGGGGCTCAGAAAAATGGATTCTTGAGGGCTGGAATAAAATCACTGCTGCGGAGCAAAAAGATATTAGCCTACGGATTGATAGGTTATTTAAAAATGGTCTACCCTTCAAAATAAAACACGATAAGTTGCTGTATATATATGCATTTTCTTTTATGGCCCAATTAGAAGTATTGGGCATTCAATTGCCCATGCGCTTTGAAGATAATATGCAAGATCCTGAGCTTAAGCAACGGATGCGCGCGCAATTAGTCGATGAAATTTTTCATGCGATAGCTTTTACTAAAATCATTTTTTTATTATGCGCACCCTATGATTCACCGCCGGCATATAATCAAAGAATTGAAGATCTTTGTCATTATATTCGATCGCAAGAGTGTATTAAGGTAGGCATGGTGTTCTTGAATCTGGTGTGTGAAGGATTGGTTGAAGAGGTTTTTACGATTTTTTATACATATGATATTGCCGCAGAACTGTTCCAAATTGTCATGGAGGACGAGCATCGCCATGTATGTGAAGCCGATTTGTATGCAGAGATTGGCTTACCTGAGCGCTCTGTATTGCTAAGCAAACTGAAAGAGCTTGAGCAACTGATTATTGATGCGTTTACTCTAGAGCCCAAATATACCATAGCCCTCAATGCGTTAATCGGACCAGAGGGTATTGCTGAATTGATGCTATCAGTTCATGAAAAACAATCGCGACAGTTGAAGAAACTCGGCATTGATGCCAATGAGCGATGGGATTTTTTTTTCAAAGTCGGCGCAGAACATTACGCAGATCTGCATCGCATGCCTAAAAAGCTAAAAAATGAATATGATGAAGCCGTTTCTGAAGTAGCCATGAGTGCCACCCGCAAAGTGCTGATGACTGAAATGACGGATACGGGTGACCCGACTATGGTCGTCCGTTTTAATATTGACATCACCGATTCCGGGTTTTTTGAGCATAAATATCCAGCTGAAACTGTCACCGCCTTGATGATGCAGGCACTCAGCAGTGTCATGATGTCACATGATTCATTGCGTAATTTTTTGAGCTACAATAAACTTTGGCAATCCAGTGGTGCATATGTTTCAATTGCGGAAAAACTACCGGATTGCGGTGACCATGTCGGCACCATTCATTTTTATAATTGTCATGAAATACCCACGGAACAATTATTAGGTCATATCAAGCGCTCCCAACAAATGATGACGTATTGCTATAAAAAATGCCTCGATATTGAAAAAGAGCATCCTGATGTGAAGCAAAGCCTAGATGAATTGCTCTATAGCTACGCGCATGATGTCTACCCATGTCCATCTCCTGGAAGCCATAGTGCGTTGTTGACCAATATCGGTACATATGGCTATACGGATGCAACGGCCCCGTTGCTTAAGCATACTGGGTTGCATCTTGTATTGCTGGCCATGGAGCGTAAGTCGGTGTGGCACCACGCCACACAATCCTTTGTGGTCAAAGATTTTTTACCGGTATCAATCAGTGCTGACTGTCGAGTGTTTGATGGGTTTATACCTATGCCGGAGTTACTTAATCAAGCTTTTCAAGGTGCGCTAGCAAAAATGGAGCAGTCAGGTCAGCATCCCACTGCTGAAAGCACACCGGAATTAAACGATTATCAAAAGAAAATTGAGCAATTGGCTGATGAATTGTTAGCCAAATCGGATAGTCCAGTGCGTAGAAAAATAATTGAGGCTATGGTCAAAAGTGCAATCCACAAAAAAAAACAGGAGCTGTCCGAGGAAGATCAGGTATATCTTGCCAAACTGGGCGAATATGATGATTTCAAACATATGGCAGATAATCTCTTGCTGGACTACCTGAAATTTAATAGTGCAGAAGCTGAGAAAAAAGCAAACTTTACCAAACTAATCGAGAGAATGTTGGCTGAAAATCTTGAGTTGGGTTACCGTTGGTTAGCTGGGTTACAACATGCCTGGTTTGATTATGTCGATATTGAGGCTGCGTACGCGACCATCTACAAAAAAGCCGCGTTTCAAAAGCTTAGCAGACTAGCTGATGCGATTCCTAAGGTGCTGTGTCGAACTTGAAGGTGTGCACGGCTGGCTGGTGGCTTTTTTTCAGGGTTATGGTTCAAATTGCTTGCGCAAAGACAACAGTTGGCGATTAACTGAGCATAAAAGCCGCAGGGCTTGCAGGCGGTAGTAGTATATAGAATTACAATTTAAATCGATCAGAATATATAAGCCTGCCGCTCCAGAGGGTGTAAACCCTATGGAGGGTAGGTGCGGATGGTTGCCAATGACACCATACCAAGCCCAAGTTGAAAAAATAGTGCCGAACAACTCCACATAGTAGACCATCATAAACATGCCAACATAAAATAATTTTTTTTGGCGGCTAACTAGAATATATAAAAAAAGCAAGTATCCTAGTGAACCAAATATATCCTTGAGTAAACACAAAGATATAAAGACAATCACAAAGCCCAATCTTTGTAAATATTCCGTAATTATCTTCTGCTGGCGCCAAATCCAGGGATTATTGGCGAGGTGATATATACAGGCGTAAATGACGGCATGCCCCATAGGGATATATAGTGGTATGTTATGGAGCCGATATTGGTAAAGACCAAGAATAAGTGACCCGAAGACCTCAGCAAAAAAACTGGAAATGGTCATCAATATCACCAATAAATGTAGTTTTTTGTTGGCTACCCACAAAATCCAGCAATACACAGCAATCATCAGCGCGTTGGCAGTCGTTTGTCCGTAGGAAAAATAAGTTGCTACCCAAGGACTGTCAATCAACATAAATAGTGGTGTACCCAACAGTACCAGCATCACTTGAATAAAAACCAGAATTTGGTAATCCCATGTGCTTTTAACCATGATCCATGTCCACTATGTGATCGCTGATAACATCGTTTGCCACGTTAGGCTACGCCTGAATGTGTCAGGATGACTGTTTTAAGCGTGAGTACTCACCCGCATTGTGATCACACTGACTATACTCTAAAGGTAGCACAATTGGCTTGCTCATCATCCATTTCATCGGCATAGCTATCGCTACTGCGCAGCATAGCAGAGCATTTTTGGAGCAGTATATCCTTTTTTTGCGCGCATATCATCAGATCTTCATGACTGGTGCTTGGTATGGCTTCATGTTGTATGTGGTGACATATATCAACCATAAGTTCACGAAGCACGGACGTCTTGATGGGTCTTGACTGCGGTATCTGTGCTAATTGATCCAGTAGTGATGGCATTTCAAGCAGGATTGGTGCTGCTGTCAGTACTTGATCATAGTCCGCTTGTGTGAATGCATGGCTATTTTGTAGTTGTTGCAGCAAAATACTAATGGCCGGTGCAAACAGGGTATTTTTTTGTAAGGAATCTTGATTGTCAGCAGAATCAAAACCGTTGGCGTTGAGCAATGCTAAGCATTTTGCTACCGCGCTTGCTGTATCTTTTGCCCGTATGACTGTTAGAATGTGGCGGACTTGCACCGGATTGATGCGTTGCATCAAGTCACTCAAAGCACTTACAACCATGTCTGCATAAGTTCGGGTGATTGGATCAAGGGCTAGCATGCTGGCACAGGCCTCTAGCAGTGCAGTGCTGGCGGTTTCTGGCACCGGGTTATACGCGAGTGTGCCTAACGAAAATAATAAACAACTGATTTGTCCCCACCCCAATGACTCAATCATAGAAGTTTTTCTTAGCATATTGAGAATCGTAGGTGATCCGATGAGTGGTGCCACCGCAATCACATCTGCAAAGTTTTCTTCGGTTAGCTGATGGAGGTTCGCGAGATTACAAAGCATGAGATTGACGGCTTCAGCATCAGCTTTGGTTGTGAGCAAGGCCTCTCTATTATCTTGGTTGTCCAGTTGCGCTGGGATCATAAAAGATAAACTTCTGGCGACAAAATAGGCTTGATCAGCTGCAGCAATGATGATTTTGGCATCCTCTGTGCTGAAATAAGATATGCGGGAGGATAAGATCTGGATGCCGCTAGCAATTTCAGCTGTATGAGTTTTTTGTTGCATTAACAAGGCAATTAGATCGTGCGTTAACGGTGTATGTTTGCAGAGATCTGCCAGAGCTGTCTGTAACTCATGGATAGTATCGTTACTCTGCAGCAATAGCTGTTCTACAGCGGGGTTAAACAGGTGGCTTTTTAGCAGGCTATCGACACAATTGCTATAGGCAAGCACATCGAGGTTGGGATTGCTTAATATCAGATCCACGCGCTCTGCGGTGAGTTGGCCTGCCCTCTGCAGCATGTGAAATAGATGGGCTAACTCGTCTCCCTGGCTCATATCTAGCAAATTGTTCAGTCGAGTGGCTGTGATGTTTATGTGAAATTTCACCCAGTCCTTAAGAATGCTGGTGTATCTGTAGCTAGACTCTGTTACTGCAGCGATACGTGCCAAATATGCGGTGCTATCCAGACCAATGGCATGTATTTGCAAAAGCAAATTCGTTATCCATTCCGCATATGTGGGTCGCTGTAGGAGGATGAGCACATTTTTTTCATTTAAAAAGGACTTTTCCCGCAATTTTTGCAAACAGGGGATGATTTTTGTTCGGTCTCTGTCTGTGAGGGTTGGTAGAATTGCACTCAATTCTTCCGAGCTTATATTACAAGCTTGTAACAGAGTATAAATTTGCTCTTCCATTGCTCCTCAGCGGTGTTAACATAACAGCACATATTGTACCACAAATTAGGCAAGCTGTGATAACGGCTTATCTTGAGTTAGGTTGGGCCTTTCTGTTCTAGGGTAGATGTACCCTTGTTTTCTGCTTCTTTCATCTTCATCAGACGATCTTTTGTATCCATCATAGCATCTGGATTTGTTGGCAATGCTTCGTCGCTTTGAGGTTTATTAGCACGTTTTGGGTCTTTTGATTCGGCGCACGTACTACTACTATTCGTCCTAATCATTGTTTGTCTTGGTGATCGCAGTGTTGGCGCTTCATTAGCACCTGTCACCACTGTACCTGGACTATGCTTAGGCTCGGCTATCAATAAATCCGCCTCCTTCATATCTTCAAACAATGCGTCATAGGGATCTGGCATATCTTCTGCTTGAACTGAATCGGTATCATCGAAAGTATCGCTGCTGGTTGCGGGATACATCTCTACCAATCTTTGACGAGCCTGTGTAAAAGCCTCTATGCGAGCTGCTTTTTTAGCTTCCTGTGGTGCATCAGCAGGGAGCGCGTACGCGGCTAATATAGCTGAGAGCTCTGTGGCAACTTTATAGGCTTGGTCGCGTGCTTGGCTTTTTAGCTCCGGCAATCGGTTGCTTGAAACAAGTTCAGCGCTTTTAAGCTCAGCCCCGATGGCCTTTTTTAACTCGATATCATAGACTGCTTTTGCCATCGCACCAAGCTCCAAGACGCTTGCGGATTGCTCGCCTGAGTCTAGTGCCAGTATTTGTTTGACTGATAAAATGAGCCCTTCAGGGATGTTTTCATTGCTGAGCATGACCACACTGCCACGCATGTAATCATCTCGCACCACTCTTCCCGCGGCTTGTGCGCCACCTAGGGGACCGCAGACTGCATTGGGTTCATCAAATTCAAAGTAATTATTTACAATAACAGTCGTTAAGACGTCACCAATGCTGATCCCTGTAGCCCATTTCTCGTCGCTTAGCGCAATGTTAGTGAATCCATATTTTAATTTGTCCAGACTCATGTTGATGTCTTGTTGGGATGTGCGCATATCGACTGCGTCTATTGAGGAGTTATTGGCAAAGAAAACATCTAAATGAGGGTCTAAAGCAGTAGAAATTTCTGCTAAGGCGGCATTGATTGTGGAATGAGCTAAACTTTCTGTTGGTGGCAATGCCTTTATCACTTGCTCAATTTTATGAGCGGTCTCGGTAATGCTTGCTATGAGGAAATTGCGCTCTGCTGGAGGTAGCGCTTGCAGTTTAGTGCTCAGTTGTTCTAATCTTTTATCAGACGGTGTCTGTTTTCCAGTTGCAGCCGCTCCTCCAGTTGGCGTGAGCGGTGTGAAATTAGCGCTGCTCGGGTTGACTTTGCTTAAGGAGTTAGTCCTGAGCATGGCTGCAAATTTTTCCCTATCGGTGGACATGAGCACACTCAGAGCGAAGCTTAGAATTGTATTTTTGACGGCCATTCGACGTGAGCTGTCCAATTCATCGCGTAATCTCACTGGTGGTACCGCAGCCTCCAATTCAGCCTCATTGACGGTCGTTTGATGCTGTTGTAGCTGCTCTCTCAGGCCGCTTATGCGAGCAACTCTAACGGCCTCTTGGTACCTTTCTAATGCTGCGGGCTCAATAGTACCATTCTGGATATCGGTTAATACCTGTCGTATTTGCGCTAACATTGCCTTGTCATCGGCAAAAATCATGCCTTTTTGAGCTGGGGGTAGTGCATTGGCCTGTATATCAGCTATGGTTGGTGACGGGCCGTTCGCACGCTTAAAGCCAGTATCACCTGATTGTAAATAAATGGGTTGAAAATATGATACGATCGCTTGTTCGAGCAATTTTTGCTCCTCCATGCGCATATCGCTACCCTGCACCCCACGCAGAATATGTGCTTCTATCGCTTTGCCGAGATTGAACTCAGCGCAGATATTGCCAAATGTTTGCAACAGGTGGCTTGTGGGGGTGCCTGTCAATGCTAAGGTAGCATTCTGCGAGCACACCGCTTCTAGAGCTTGTGCGCTTGCTGCAGTGTAGGCATGTTGATGTCCCTCATCGATGAGCAACAATTTATTCTGAACTAATTTGATATACTCTGCAAAATTCGGATGATCTGCATTGCAGATGAGATGTATATCCTCTCTTTGCAGGACTGCTCGAAGAACATCCTCATTGGAAATATCACTTAGCAAAACGGCAAATTGCGGAAATGTTTGCGCACTATCTCGATACATCTTG
Organism: Legionellaceae bacterium; assembly: GCA_036752465.1. Classification (GTDB taxonomy): domain Bacteria; phylum Pseudomonadota; class Gammaproteobacteria; order Legionellales; family Legionellaceae; genus DAIOSQ01. Next base: position 14,802 of record DAIOSQ010000004.1, read on the forward strand.
ACCGTTTCCAGTTCGTTTATATGAATGACTTCCGGTGCTAATTTACCCGAGAACATTTTTCTTGTCAGGGTATCTGTCAGCATCTCTGATGCCAAATCAGCACTGGGTAAAACAATCACGCTGCCGCCGGCAGCTTCCGCGGCATTTGCAATAATAAAACTTTTGCCGGTACCTGTACCCAGCAAAGCCAATTGAGAAGCGTCAGTATCTAGAGCTTTTGCAAAGGAACTGACCACGTTTAATTGAAGCGCCCTCGGCGGCATTTGGCGACTCTCAATCATAGGCATGTCTGATGCCGGAGTTATGGTATACTCATTTTCGGCAGTAAAATCTATCGTAGTTGGTTCGGTATAAGTAGGTGCTGGTGGATGGAATTTTAGCATGTCGCCATCATGAACCTGGCCAGTAATATCGATTTTGTAAGTTATTTTTTGATTGGCTTGTTCTCGTTTGCTAATTTCCACATGGAAGATTTCACCGTTCCAAGTGATGGCTAAATCTTTAGTACCTTGATCAGTCCAAGCTATCTCAGGGTTGCTGTTCGCATGATCGATAATTGCATTGATCACATCTTTGATTGTGGCGGTTTGCTTCAGCGCTGCTTTATTGCGCATAACATTTTGTACGATCAAGGGGTATTCTTGAATTGTTACTGTGCCTTTGCCATCTAGCGATTGTTGCAGAAGTGCGTGCGCTGTCCAACCCTTAATCCAATTTGCTAAACGACGCTTTAGTGTATTAAGTTTGTCAGTGTTCATTGTGTTGGGTGTAGGCATGTTATACTCCAGACATATTGTACAAAATTAACATCAACTATTTAGAGTCTAGAACACAAAGTACGAAAGTCAAATCAGAGTCTTTCAGCGCCAGGCTTGCGCTGCTTGCAGCAACCATAGCAAGCAACCGGAAAGCAGAGCTGTGGCTGGTAGGGTGATCATCCAAATCATGGCAATCTGCAACAGTAGCCGCCAATTGATGGCATGATTTTGGCTAGCAATCCCGGTGCCAGTAATTGCGCCAGTCACTGTTTGGGTTGTGGAAATGGGAATACCGTATTGCGTGGATAACGCGATGACGCTTGCAGCACTAAGTTCTGCAGCACAGCCGAGATAGGTATTAAGTGTGGTAATTTGCGTACCCATGGTTTTAACAATTCGCCAGCCGCCGGCTAATGTCCCTAAACTTATCATTAGATTACAGGAAATAATTACCCACCATGGTACATAAAAAGAACCATGCAGCCAGCCATTAGCAAATAACAACATAGCGATAATGCCCATGGTTTTTTGTGCATCATTACCGCCATGTGCTAGGCTCAAACATGCGGATGATAGCAATTGCCATTTGGCAAACCAGCCTGTGGTAGATGCCTTTGCCTGTTTGCTTGACCATCGCTGCGTGAGTTTGATAAAACAATAGCTGGTAAACAAACCAAGTAATGGAGATACAAAAATCCCCAGCAAAACTTTGTTAAAGCCAGATAGGATTAATACGCCAAAGCCACCTTTGACAATAGCAGCCCCAGCTAGTCCCCCCATGATGGCATGCGAGGAGCTTGAGGGTATGCCCAAATACCACGTTAGCAGTCCCCAAGCGATAGCACTTATTAGCGCGACAAAAATCAGCGTCGTGTCGACGAGATTCCCGACAATTAAATCACTGCCTATGCTTTGTGCCACCATAAGGCGAAAGAATAAGAATGCAATAAAATTAAAAAAAGCGGCCCATAATACTGCTTGTTTGGGGGTCAATACACCGGTGGTGACTATGGTAGCAATTGAGTTTGCGGCATCATGGAAACCATTGATAAAATCAAAACCATATGCCAATACGAGCACACTGCACATCAAGCCAATATTAACATGCATCTCCACTTTAGGACTCCCAAGCTTTAAGAATAAGAATTGCTGAATATGGTATAGAATAACGCTTGTTGAATCTTCTTATGGTTATCGTTATCGAGATTTCTGGCCAATAATGATAAAATGATAAGATACTAATATAAAAAACAACACTGGAATAAGCAAGCTCTCCATGTGTTTTTGCAAGATGCGATTGAGTATTTGCAATTGGTGTTGTGAGTTGCCGTAATTCTCCGTGCAATCGCTGCGTGAAAAGAAGTTCAGAGCAAGGACTTAATCTCGACGCTTAGGTATCATCGGGTGGTTATTTTGTTTTGTACGCGTATTTTGTTCATCAGATTTGGCAGGCTGTTTGAAAAATGTCACGCCCATTAATTTCTTGGCCATGCCTGCGAATTCTTTAACCCCTGATTCAAAGTTTTCTGTCACATACCGAGCGCTTTTTTGAGTTTGCTCGGCTGCTATTTGTACGGCACCTGATACGGTTTTCTGGGTGGCACTGGCAACCCCCATTGCTATGTTGACAGGATCAGGCACGACCTGAGTGGTTGCAGAGCCGAATTTGGTAGAACTATCCGGAGGAGCTGAGCTTTGTTGGGGTAGCTCTTCTTGTCGCATGGAGAGTGTGCGCCATTGCGTCATCAGTGTGGGTAACGGATCAAAAACCATTGCAATATCAGCTTTGGGCTTTGGGCTTCTTTGGTAAGTATTCCATAATGACATCAACGCTTCTAAATTTTCATATAACTCTTCTTGTGGAGATGTTGAAATTGTCACTAACTTTTGACATATCTCGGTTAAGTTTTCCTCAGAATTGGCGTAGCCAAGATATTCTTGGGCTAACCCAGCTGCGTGTGTAATATTTTTTTGGCATGCTGCAAGCTGAGCTGTAATATCTGTGTCCGTTGTTAGTTGCGCAACAGTAGGGCTCGGTGCTTGAGCATGAATGATGGTGCGTATTTCTTTTTTTCTTTGATCTTGCTGCCAAGCGACAAGTTTAGCTGCTATATGCTGTAGTGCAAAGGTGTAATCGGTTGGTTGTTGCATCAAAGGTGTTAACTTGGCCAGCATGTTTTGTGGGGAATCACTTGCTTTGAGCTGTGCGAGTTGCGTAAAAATTGCGTGATCAGCAGAGTCTTCATCTGCTATACAAGCAAGCGCTTGTGTGGCAATACGGCTTATTTCTTGATACGGTTTTGGCCATGGAACAGCCGTATATGTTTCAATTGCTGATTTTAACTCCAGCAGTTTATACGGTTTAGTTTTAGGGATGTTGGTAACCAGTGCGAGTAAGGTTTCGCTGACTGGATTGACTGGTTCAGTCGTGGCACTGGTCCGTAGCGTCTTCTCAAGTCGTGCTGCTGAGTTTAACCTAAAATGCCACACCACATCGGATGATTTATTGACATATTTCCATAGGGTTTTGATGCTTTCCCAATCCTTGCGCTGATGTTGGGGGATGTTAACTGCGGTATTCTGTTGCAACAAGATATTGATGCGATTAAAGAACTTACTGATGGCTTGTTTTTCTTGATCATCTTTCCCGTACAGCGACATGCTCTGCATGGTGCTAAGTTCTGCCAAATTTTCCGCATATAGATTATTGTCGTGCTCTAGTTGCACGACAAGCATCATTAAAGTTTCTATATATTGTGTTCTGGTGCTGTTATGCATGCCTGGTTGCTGCGAGAGTTGGTTGAACTCAAGAAGTTTCTCAGCTAATGCAGCTTTATTTGATTCAATCTTTGTCAATAGATTGGTTTGCAGTGCATCTAAAACCGCCAGCTTATGCTGCGATATTAGCAACAGTTGTGTCTGAATAGCGGCGTGATTATTCTTGATAGGTGCACTGAGCTCGGGAGATAGTGGATGAACTTGCGACAGTCCTTTTAGTTGTGCAGAAATATCAGCAGTTAAGGTTTGCATATAGGTTAATTGTTCGTTTATTTCCAAACAAGGCCCTAGGTATGCATCGATTGTTTGTTTGCGGGCGATTAATTGTTCTAGGCTATACGTGTTATAGCTGGCGCGCAGTTTGCTTAAATCTTGTGCTGAAGGTCGCTGTTGGGTCGCAATTGGAGCGGCGCTTGTTGTAGTATCTGTAGGTGTGGGCGGCATAACAGCTTCTAGAGCTTCGAGTATAGCGCGCTCTCTGGCTTTCAAATCTGTTGCGTTATCTATGATGTTTGCCTGTGTGGTATTGAGAGTTTCGCTGTTGGTTGTGGTTTGAATGTGTGTTGCAGCGTCTGCTGTGGTGCTGTCGACTGGGTGCAATTTGACTGCAGGATCTCGCGTGGAGAGGGCTGGTGCTTGGTTTTGCAATATTGCCATCTGATCACCTGCCAGTGAAGCATCACCTGCAATCCATGCCTGATTGGTTTGTAGATCAGGTTCGATGTAGCATGCCAGTTGTATTTTGAGCAACGCATCTAAAATAGTTGTTTTTTTATTTAACATGGCCATGTTTGATGCATTTACATCAAAGCCGAGGTAAAAAAACCAGCCGCCTGTTAAGGTATTAATGATCTTGCGTAGGTTAACCCACCACAGAATATTAACTTGGTCAATATTCTGTTTGATCTGGGATATATCTTGAGCAATTTGTTTTATGGTTTGCGCTGTTGCTGCTTGAGTGCCAATTTTTTCAAGTAAGGGTGTAGTTTCGTCTGCTAAGGTGTGGTCGTCATCGTCATCGTTGTGTGGCTTAAGATCTGTGTGTATTTTTTCTCTTAGGGCTTGATGGGAAAGGTTCGATTCTAAATATATTATATAAAATTCAAAAGCAGCGTTTTGCTCTTCTATTGTTTTGGCCATTATAGGAGCCCAAGTAGTAGACTACACATATCTACAGTGTAGTTTAAAAAAAATCTATATGTATAGATTGATATCTAATTGGGTTGTTAAGTTGATCCTCGGCCGTTGCTGCCCTACATGTACAGCACGCAATCGATGCATTTTTATGCAGATATTCCTTGTTTGGTGGTTCCATGTATAGCGCTTCTATACCCATTCTACCTAAGGGATGTATATCACTTGCGCACCGACCCTGCTTCAACTAGGGCGGTCATGAGCAGCTCATTGCTTACTACCAGCGGCGTAGACCCTGTAGATTGTTGGACACGCGCTGCTGTGCCTGTCGCCATCATCAGGACAGGGCTCCCTTGCCTAGCTTGCAGGCCAGCATCTTCTTGGTAAGTCATTTGGTTGACCGTGAAATGTTGCTCTGTATATAGTTGATTTAATTGATTCAACTCCTGTGCAACTAGGTGATTCAAGGTTTGGCGGAGTTCGGTTTTGGCTTTTTCTATTTCTTGTAGATCCGGCTTGAATTCAATCGTGCTGATTAGATAGGTTTCGCCTGGTTTAGATACGTTTTTGGCCTTATCATACAGATGTGTTAATTGATTTTGTTCGATTCTTGCTTGCGCTACGGCAGCCAGTTTGTCTAAGCCTGAGCTATCTTGAAAGCGATCAAATTGGATAATATGCCAAGTTCCAGGGGCAATTTTGGCTAGTTTTTCCAATATGTCGCTGCGCGCTTTGACTACGTCGGCGGCATTCAAACTCGCGTTCACTTGCACCGTCACCAACACAGTTTGTGCGCTCACCCACGTTTTGGCGGACAGTTGGAAATTAATTTTGTCTAAGGTCAGTGGCGCCAGCGTTACATCTGCGAAGCTTGTGCTGCTGCAAAGTAATCCTATGAGGATGCATCTCAATTGTTTCATGGGTTTCTCCCTGCAGTCACCGATGCGGCTCATCATCATCGACTGGTCACGTTTACCATCAATTTTGCCTGATTATCCGCAGAGAAGAAAGCAAATAATGGGTTAAGGTTTTGCCTGCTATACTAATAATTAGCTAACAAATAAATCATTTAGAAATATTTGCAATCATTTGAAATATCTGACTTGGGGGTATAGGGTGGGCAGAAAAGAGATTAAGGCGGTTGATCTCCACCGCAGTGGGCCTGAATACCGAAAAGTGGTTGAACCCTTGTATCGTGAAGAAGCTGCTAAAACTATCCAATCGTATATCAGAAAAAACAGCGGTAAACGTGATTTAATCCATCACTTCAAGCATTTGACTGAGCCAGAGGATGGCGGCTTCAATCAAACATTACAAGCATGCGTTGCGGAGAGCCGATACGGCGATATCGATTATGCGCATCCTGACTTTACGCGCAAGCTATTTGCTGCACTTAGGCAGGATGTTATCGACGGCAATGAGCTGCTGACAATTAAATTGCTATATGAAGGTTTGCTTGCTTTCAATCAAGGTAACATGCCCGCAGAGCCACGGACCCACCTCAAAGAATTCAAATTGAGTGACCCACACGGTCCTTACAACCCTGCTAGAGACATCAGTTATTGGGGCGATCAGGAACAGCAAACACTGCAAGCAATGCTGCAAGATCCGCAAAATGATGATAAGTTGCGCTATTACACCATTGACCTACAGCCGCATCAAACCTTAATTTTTCTGTTGGCAAAAATTCAGTACTTAAATGAGGGGGGGGATGGACGATGTTATGATAAAAAAATATATTCTTTCTTGTACGCCTACATTAAGTCGCTGGATATTGCAGAGCTCACCAAACAATCGGCCATACAGAGGATATCCAAGCAACAAGACCTTGCTCAGGTACCAGAAGCATTTACGATGATAGAAGAAATAGGTAAAAAATATTCTCAATATTTTGCAATAGAAAAAAAAGAAAAAGAGAGTGTGTTTTTACTTGCATCTATAGACGCAGTTGGTTCTCAAGTTCCATTTATTTGCATATCCCCAAATTATACAGCCAAAGCTGGGTCACCCGTGTTGAGTTTTATTATTCCCACCATTGCAACCTTCAATGCGTTACAAATTATAGCTCATGGCGTCGAAACCACCATCCCTGCACCGGTTGTAGGACCCTTAACAACTCGAATGATTCGGGCGTATGATGAAGTTCCTGTAGTGGATCGCGCTTCAGCCAGCACGGTGTTAAACTCATTAATGACTTTGTATCCAACAACACATCAGCTTTACCCGCTAAGTACGGGGCCGGTGTTGGCCGCCAGACCAGTTGAATTAACCCATCCTGATGCAGATAAAACCGAAAATCCCCATGGAGCGGAATGTGATGATTTTGTATTGAGTTGGCATGATCTGTTTCATGCCTGGCGTAATGGTTCTAATTATAAAGCGCTGATTAGAAATTTAAGGCATTTGCATGACGACAAAGGTGGATTTGCGCTCACCAAGCACGGTATAAAAACACTCATGTCGAAGGCTGTTTGGACGTTAACAGATACTGACTTTTCTCAGGGCCAATTCCTGCGCGATCAGGCCAAATATGGCGGTATACCTGATATGTATAAGCCAGGCCTTAGCATGGAGTTACTCCTCCAACTTGGTGGCTTTGACCGTGGGTTCTCACAAGCTTTGCCACCTGGGGTTGTATCCGAGTATGTGCCAGAAGATAACTATCTATTAATCTATAGCTTGTGTAAAGAGCCAGAAAAATGGGACACACTGTTGCAAGCCGATATGTGGGCATCGCCCGAAAATTACCATGAGTTGATGAAGCAAATAAAGGAGATGCAACTATGTTTGCAGATACATCCGAAGGCATCAGTGGTGCAAATAGCGCTCTCTGCTTTTCTTACACCAGGCAGAATGGGGGATGATGAACTATTGGATCAATTGAATGCGGCTGGTTTACAAAATATTTTATATTGGTCGAGTAACCACGGCATATGTTTTAAGCAAAAAGCATGGCAGTTATTGCCTACTTCTAACAAAATTTTACGTAAAAATGACAGCAACACCTTGCGGAAGATATTCAAGATGGTGGTAGGTGAAAGCAGATGGCATGAAGCCATATTGCATTCTGTTGCCACCCATCCCATTTTTTTAACGGAGGCACTTAATCGCCTATCAGAAAAGGAGCGTATCAGAGCCTTGCTAGCACAGGACAGGAATGGTGACACTGTGGTACACCTTGCCGTAGATAACCCTGCTTGTTTGAGGATTATCTTGCGGGCCCTACCAAACATTTGATGATCGTTTTGAGCTATTGCGGACTGCCAACTATGACAGTCATACAGTATGGCATATTCTGGCTAAGCTTGATCAGCTGGATTGTGTGACCCTGTTAGCCAATACTTTGCCAGCAGCTATGTTACTGACGGCATTGCTGCAGATAGATGCGGATGATCAGACTGCATTCAATGTTGCGGCGAACGAAAATCTAGATTGCTTGGCCATGATGCTTGATTTTTTACCATTCGATCTGCGCCTTAGCGCATTGCTGACAAGCAACCACGATGGAGACAACAGCTTACATCTTGCTGCTAGACATATGGACGCGGCATGTCTAGCCCTCATGCTAAACAGTTTACCCCATAATCTACGACTGCAACCCTTGATGACAAATAATGATTATGGCGAAACCGTCATGCTTCTGGTGCTAGACAGGTTTGATGAAGCATCGCTAATCACGATAATGAATAGTTTGCTTGAAGAGCAACGACTGCTGATGGTATTGCAAGAAAAAGATAAGAACGATCAATGTTTTTTGCAGCATGCAGTGAGCTATGGCAGAAAGGATCTCCTATCCCTACTGTTTCACTACTTGCCGAAACAGCAGCTAGTTACCGCCTTGCAGGAAAAGGATGCGTGCGGTACAAGCTTATTGCAAGACCTATTGAAGCTGGTGAACAAAGACTGTTTTGGTTGTATGTTAAAAGCTTTGCCAGAAAATCAGCGACTTGCAGCCTTGCTGGAACAAACTGAAAATGGCGACATGATGTTGAATGTAATTGCATACTCTAATCGCACGGCTATGTTAAACAGCTTGACCGCTTCCGAGCGCCACTTTGCAGAGATTATGCTACAAGATGACTCGGGCGTTACAATATTATTCAAAGTATGTTCAGATACGTTAGCACTTGATCGGATCTTACAGTCTTTGCCTGAAGCGATGCGTCTGCTTGCCCTGGTAGGGTTTAAACGGCGCCATGCCAATGGCGTGACTGTTTTACATCATAGCGCTGGCAACCCTGGCACGTTGTCACAGATTACTGGGCTGCCAGTATCTCTTGCGGTCATGTTAAACAGCTTGCCTGTAGACAGTCGTGTGACGGCTGTATTGGCAAAAGACCGCTACGGCGATACTGTACTCCATTACGCTTGCGTGAATCCTCAATCGATGACTGCTATATTAAACAGTTTGCCTCAAGAAAAGTTGCAAGATGTGCTGATGACATGCAACGATGATGGTCATAGTGTATTTCATCAGGATTACGCTGGCAGCCGCGCAGACAGCTTGTTGGCAATTTTTAATACTCTGCCGCAAGAAATATCCTTTCAATTGTTGCAAACATATCCCGAGGACATTTTAAGAGAAGACATTGATTTTTCTATGAATGATGCATATCTAAGTGCGTTGCATTCAGGTGATCTACTGCGGGTGTTGAAAGATATTTTACTTAACAAAATCAACAGCCTTGCGCAAACCAGGTGTCCTTCTTTTTTTGCATGGTTCAACCATTTGGTGAGTAACGATCCTTTGGTTGATATTAAAACAGTAGTCATACAGGCGCAAAGCATCTTTGAATTGAAAAAATCTCTCGTTGTGCTTACGGGACAAATAGATTGGTATGCCATGCAAGCGCAGCAAACCGAAGCACATCAGTTAACAGACCATCAAGATATCCAGGCAATCACCCGCAAACTGCGATAACACAGGTTGCCTTGATGGCAAACAAGCTAGCCACGAACCGCTAATCCTAAAGCTTTTTGTAAACGGATAAAAGCGCGCGCGGTAGCTGTTTTTTGGTTGATCAAAGCCAGGGTCGATTGGACCAATTCAGTTTGTGCTGTGGTTAAATCTGACATGTCGGTCAAGCCCCGTTGAAAACGCTCTTTCGATATCTCGACGTTAAGCTGGCGTCGTTTGAATGCTGCCGTTTGTGCTTTGACTGCATGCAGTCCGTGCAGATAATCTGACAACGCGGTTTTGGTTTCTTGCAGAGCCAAAAGAATGGTGTTTTCATAGCTCAATTCTAGGGCTTTAGCTTGGGCATTTTTTTCAGCTACTGCAGCGCGGAGACGTCCAAAATTAAGAATGGGTGCGGTGATCAAAGAAGCCACCGCCCAGACTGGATTTTCCGCACTGCGCACCCCCAAACCACCGTTAGCAACACCAAAAAACGCTAAAATATTGATTTTCGGCCAGAGATTAGCCTCCGCCTGCTGGAGATCAGCTTGTGCCGCGAACAAATCAAAGCGTGCGCGGCGCACATCCGGACGGTTTTTGATGACTTCAATGGATATTAACCGCGTTTCAGCCAATTGAGGCATAGTCCATGCATGGGGTTGAGCTTTGCTTAAGACGATGGCTACATTTTGGTGAACATCACCCAATAAACGTTCAATCTGGTACTCAGCAAGTTTCGCAGCAGCCTGCGCCAGTGGCAGTTGCACCGTTGTCTGTGCACGCTCAGCACGGATTCTTTCTACAAAGGATGCGTCAATTAAACCAGATTGCGTGCGCTGATTGTACAGCTGAATTTGTACCGCTTCGGCTTTGAGCAAACGTTTGCTCTGCGCAATGGTCTGTTGTGCTTGACGCCAATCAATCACTGCTTGGGCCAGATCAGCCAATACCAGATTACGTACATCATCTAGGGTGACTGCTGCTGATCCAGTCCTAGCTTGCGCAGCACGGATACCGGCTCGTACGCGGCCAAACACATCCAACTCCCAATTGAGCACTGGGCCTGTTAGACCAAAGCTTTGTTGTTGCGTTAAAAATTGATTTTTTAGACCGCTCTCCAATGATGCCAAGGAGATGTCTGGGTAGAGACCGGCCACGCTTTGTTTGGTGACTGCCCGTGCTGCCGTTAAGCGAGCAGCTGCAACCTGAATATCCAGGTTCTGAGTTAGGAGCTGTTGGGTAAATTGATTGAGCAGCGGATCATGAAACGATCGCCACCAAAATGATCCATGCCAGGGTTGTTGCGCTGTTTTTAACGTTTGTGCGAGTTGGTCTTTGGTATGGTTGGCACAAGCAGACATGAACATGAATGATAAGATGATTACAATAATCCACTGTCTCATGGCTGATCCACTAAATTATTTTGGGTATACACATCAAGTTGTTGCCCAACAAACGGAGCCGTGCTGGTATCTGGCAGGGCATAAATAACTTGCAAAACACGTGTATCAACACGCTGACCCGCCAGCGCAAGATTCTGCTTGGGACGCACATAGGGCTCAATGCGCACAAACTTTAAGCGTATGAGATGTTTGGGATCGCCGCGCAAGTAACCGGTAGATACTGCATTTGGGCTAATAGCGTGCGCGTTTTCTTCATCGAATTCAACCCGCACGTGTCGGGTGGTAAGGTCGCCGATGCGCATGAGCGGTTCGTTCGCAGATCCTGCCTGCGCGAATTCACCGGGGCGAACATTGATACTTAAAACCTCTCCGCGTATGGGTGCGCGTACGGTTAAACGTTGTTTGGTGGTTTCGGCAAGCTGCAGTTGGGCTTGGGCTTCTTCGACTTTTGCTGCCATATACGCAGCGTTATATTGCCGTCGATTATAGTCGTCTCTAGCGATGGCGCGACTATCCTGTGCACCCTTTACGAGAGCAAATTGTGCATTGGCGTCTTTGGCTTGTATGATGGCAGCGGCCAACAAGGCCTGTTGTATGTTAATTTGGGCGTCTATATCACGTTGATCTAGCATAAACAAAGGATCGCCCGCTTGAACGCAATCCCCGACCTTTACAAAGACCTTGTGGACAACCCCTGACAGTTCGGTACCGATGTTGATGATTTCGCTCTTAGGTTCAACCACACCTATTCCGGCGATACTTGCGCGATAAGGTGAGATCGGGGGTGATACTACCGGTGGCTTTATGGCACTCTCGTGCACACCAAATACAGTAACCACGGCAAACAATAGCCCAAGTAAAGCCAATAACGGCAGCATCAACCCTTGGTTTTTTTTTAGTACATGCAACACGTTTACTCCTTATGCATGAATGTTTTTGGCTGTCCATCGCCTATGATGCGGCCGTCTGACATTTCAAGGATTCGATCAGCAAATTGGTAGATACGACTGTCATGCGTGACGATGAGCACGGCACGGTTTTTATCATTGGCAATCTGCCGCAAGATCTCCATGACTGAAATACCAGCCTTGGCATCCAGTGCTGCAGTTGGTTCATCACAAATGATGATTTTGGGATTATGCACCAAAGCACGTGCAATGGCGACCCGCTGTTGTTGGCCGCCTGACAGTTGTCGGGGGAGTTTTTCAGTATGCCCGTGCATGCCAATTGTCTCAAGAATCAGGCGTGCTTGTTGCGTGGCGTGGGCTAAACTCATACCAGCGGCTACCAGCGGAATGGCGGCATTTTCGGCAGCGGTTAATGCTGGCAACAAGTTATACTGTTGAAAAATAAAACCAATATTATGCCGACGCATCAAAACCTTTTCTCGATCACTTAAGCTTGATAGCGTATGGTTGAGCAATTTAATCTCGCCGCTTGTTGCTGATAGAATCCCGGAGATTATAGAAATAAAAGTGGTTTTGCCACAACCAGACGGTCCGATCAGCATGGTCAATTCACCCATGTGGATCTTCACATTGATATCAAACAACACTCTAATTTTCTCGTTTTCGACCGGAAAATCTTTAACAAGATGGGTGATGGTAATCGCAGTCAACATCATTACCCTCTGAACACGATAGCAGGGTCAAGCTTGAAGACTTTGCGCAGACTAAATAGGATCGAAAACAAGATGATGCTGGTGATAATCAAAGCGATCGCACCCATGACCTGTGGCAGCAAATGAAAGCCTTTGAGTGCGGGCTGATTCGAGGTTACGGTGAAAAAAGCCGCAGTAAGGCCAATACCCAAGGCATATCCAAGTGTACCGACGATGCCTGCTTGTGTCAGCACCATACCCAATAATTGACTGTTAGTCACGCCAACTGCTTTCATGGCTGCGAATTGCTGCAGATTTTCAACGATAAAAATATAGAACGTTTGAGCTGTTATTGCTCCGCCGATGATCAAGCCAAGCAGGATAGTTATGCCAAAGTTGATAGGAATCCCTGTGCGCTCTAGGTAATAGTCAATGCTTCGCCAGGCAAACTCATGTTGCGTAAGTGCTTGTAGCCCAGTGGCTGCGTGAATATTTGCCTTCAGAGCTTGCAGTTTAACTCCAGGTGCTGCTTTGACCAACACAAACGACAGATGATTGCGTTCCTGGGGGATTATTTCCATCGCACGATTGTAAGATACATAAAGGATAGGAAACGTCAGGAAGGTTGGTGGCGCATCACAAATGGCATTGATTTTAAGGCGATGGTCGTTAAGTTCTATATATTTTCCCAGATTTAATGGTTCGTCAGGCCAGGTAAACATGTAACCACTTTCATCAATCATAGCGCTCTCAGGCTTTTTTAGGCTGAGGGGATCACCTAATACCATTTTGGGGCAGGAACCGACCAAGCTTACGTCATCGACGCCAATCACTTGCATCTGCTGCGTTAAGCCATCCGGCATACGTACGATTTGCAAGCCTTTATAGAAAGGAACTGCCCATTGAACGCCTGGAACCGAACGTACATTGAACAATTCTGTATCACGCATAGGCTCTACTTCTTCGATATAACGCACCCGAGAGTCCATAACCCAGATATCCGCGCCGTTTACGGCGGAAATCGCACTGGCAGTGCGTGCCATTAAGCCGATAAATATGGAAACTTGTTGTGCCATCAACAAGGTTGCAAAAGTGACTCCAAAAATAAGACCGAGGTATTTTACGCGATCTCCGAGAAGCATTTTAATTGCTATCTGCCACATGGTTTGCTTTTGGGTGCGTCATCAAATAAGGTGATGGCTTTACAGTAGCACAGTTTTTTATTTGCTTATATAGTTCACGCGGTCATGCGGTTTAACCAACTTGTCGCGGGCGTCAATACGCCTACGTAAGCGTAAGCGTAAGCGTGTTACCTTGATCTGCTGTGATTTCTGTGAGTGTTGCTTGAATATGCTCATGCATAGGCAGAGACCGCAGTGCCAGGGTAATGAGCTCACCGTTTGCGTGCTTACCATGTTTGATCACCAAGTCGAATATATCCCATGCTTTTTTCTGCATTAATAACTTTAAAATGCTTTTGATATGCGCAATTTTCCATTCTTTTGTATCATTCGGGTGGAATCCAACCAATATTCTGCTTAAAAAATGTTCTCGATAATTTGCTGAGGTTGCGAAACAAAATTCTAACATCTCCAAAGCAGAGTGACGCCATGCTCTGCCTTGCGGTGTGCGCAATGTTTGGTGATCTGCAAGTAGGCTGGGCAAGTAGAGCTGCAGCAAATTGTCGTAAGGTTCTGACATCTGTTCCATGATTTTTCTAGTAACTGGATACATACTCATCAATCGTTTAAGTGTTTCAACAGAACATTCACAAACGGCTGTCGTAATCCAATGTGGCAAATATTTTTGCGTTAGCGATAAGATGCACTCCGCAGCGCTTCGTTCCATTAAAGCGGTTTTTTTGGCTTGCAGAGCAGGTGGCAAGCAGGAGTCATCTAACTTCAGGCCGTAAAAGCGCAATTGAGCTTCATGTGTGTGGCCAGCAAACTCGAGAATATTCCTGAGCACACCATCCTCAGCTAAGCTTGCAGCCAGGGTTGCTTCGCTACTAAAAATTTGACGGTTTTCTCCTAAATTGAGCGCAATTTTATCTAGAAGAGCTGCATAGGCATCTAGATCCGCCTCGATCTTGGCAAGTCTTTGTGTTTTTTCAAGGGTTATTGCTGCGAGCTTAAGTGTACACTGATGATGTATGGTGTTAATGGTTTGTAAGGTTTTGTTACTGGACTTATTTTTTGCAGCAGTTAAGGTCTCTAGATCATATTCTAAAAGCAATAACTGTTCATGTAATTTGGGTAAGTTTTCTTCATTAGGCGCACTTGCTAGTTGCTCTCGCAATTCTTCAAAAGCTGTTTGTAATGTTGATAGATTGAGTGCTGGTGCAGGACTATTGCCTTTTTTATTGTTTTTTTTAGTGGGTTTAGTGAGACTGTAGGCGGGTGAAATTGCGACAGGGTCTATAGACAAAGCCTGGTTGGCTTCCTCAGCTGAGTCTTTGTAAGCTTGTCTGCTTCTGAGTTTAACTTCAAATAGTTCAATGATTTTTTCTAGATGGATTAGCGGTAGGTTTTGTTCTGATTCAACATGCTGGTTACAATACAAGCTGATTTTGGCGTAAATTTCTTGCTCACGACGCAGTAAGTCACGTATTTCGGTCATGCTTGCTACATCCACCCAATCTGTAGCAGACAAGGTATAGAAACGACTAAGTCTGACTTCTATCTGTTCAAGTTCCTGGGTAAATTTCTCGATGAGGGTATTTCTGAAACCTAGGAGATCTTTGATGGTGGGGATGCCGAAATGGATGACCTCGTCACGAATAGTTTCATCACTGACACCGTGTGTGCTGTAGCAAGTTAACTGCTGTAATTTTGGTGCTGTCTCAAGTTCATTTGATAACACAAAGTAACCGCGTTCTTTGTGTTCGATATGATTGAGTACAGTGGTGCGGGTGAAGTGATAAGGCGTTAAGTATTTATTTTCCGTGTTGTATAACTTATCAATTCGTATATGCCGCTCGGTGTTGCCATCTGCTGCTAGGCAAATGAGCACGTAGCTGGTTTCTTCAGTTTCGCGCGTAGTCACTTGCATACCTGCAGCAGCTAAGCGATCGGAATAATCAAGAATCATGCCATATAATCCGTGTAAATATTGTCCTCTTTTGGCTTTGCTTGGCACGTGCTGCCAAAAATGCAATTGTTGCACGGTGTCTCCTGCTGGCATCTAAAAAATGATTTATTATAGAACATTGTTCTTTAAAATTAAACCTATATTATCCAAATCGGTCAGTCAT
>DAIOSQ010000005.1:0-29745 GCA_036752465.1 Legionellaceae bacterium
AAGTTTTTGCACCGAACGGTAACGACCACGAGGCCCAAGGTTTCGCCAGCAATGAGCGATTTTTTTATGCAAATATCAATATCATCAACGCCTTAAAACTGACCGAGAGCCCGTTACGTTTAAAACCGATTGATTTGTATATGCATTTCTTCACCTTGGCACAACCCGGTGGTCTTAAAGCATTGCAAACAGTCTATGATTGGATATTACAGCAGCCGATTCTGCCTATCTTTACTTCAACATATGTCGATATCGTCAACGATTTTAAGGACATGCTGTTGATACCAACGCAAGATGGCTACATCATCGCGGGCAATGATGCGCTGCGCGAATTACGCATCCCCAAATCTTTGGGTTACCCCGATCTCGAGACCAGCCAACACATTGTGGGCATGAGTGAACACCAGCACGTGCGATATATCCACCTGGCTCCAGGTGGCGATGCGTTTATCCGATTGACCCATCACAAGCCCAAGCGACCCTATTTGGTCACTGCCAACGCCCGCCTGTTGCAGGCTGAGATAAGCAACCGCCAACAATTGCGCTATACCTTTCGCGGGGCATTGCCACTACAATGGGTGATGGCCAACACCTCTCACTGTCAAGTGTTTGCCAACCAAAAACGCATATACCCCCTAAAAACCAGGCAAAATCAACAATATTATCGCTTGGCGCAGGAGACTACCGCTGAGGTAACCCTACAATGCGATTAACGCCAAAAGCAATCATCTCTTGGCAGTTTATCCTGGTATTTTGTGGCATAAGCTACTTGGTATATAACGTGCTATTTGGGCAAAAGCTATTTTTGGCCGATATTCTCAACGACCAACATACCAGTGCTTTGACCATTGCCTACCTTAAGGATTTACTGGCCAAAGAGCCTGATAATATGGACTACAAAATCAGTTGGGCACAACAAGAATTTAACTTAGGCCGCTATGAAATAGCGCAAATTATAGTCAATCGGTGTTTGCACGCCCGTTTGCAAGCACGTACCCGCG
Organism: Legionellaceae bacterium; assembly: GCA_036752465.1. Lineage (GTDB taxonomy): Bacteria > Pseudomonadota > Gammaproteobacteria > Legionellales > Legionellaceae > DAIOSQ01. Next base: position 1,002 of record DAIOSQ010000005.1, read on the forward strand.
CGCACTTGGAAATACTGGCTTATGCCATCTTACGCAGTCAGACATTTGCCCTAAAGCCATTGAGCACCGGGCGTAAACAAGCGGAAAAACGTCTGGTAAAGGCATTGTTCGCCCTACAACACAATCTTTTCTTAGCCCCCAAAGAGAGCAGAGCATTAGGTGATGATGCCCTGGCTTTCAATCAACCACACTTGGCCATCATTTTTTATAAAAAACTTTTGGGCCAATCTGCGACTTTATCCTGGCAGTGGCCGCAAACCAGACACCATGCTCTCGCTGGTCAACCCCGTAGCAACGTCTTGGACACAGCTTTTTTTGTACATGCCGGAAAAACGGCACTTTTTATCAGTGATTACCTAGCAAGTGCTCATTTTTATTTGCAAGCAATGGGCTCAAGCAGCACGGATATTGATCAAAAAAAGTATTTTATGTTAGCGCTTGATAGTTTAAAAATAGGCAACTTGGCGGATGATTTTACTACACTGGTGGCGCAAAATATCGGCCACTTCGCCTATGACTCAGAACTCCTGCAACATATCATCTCAGGCGCTTTAGCGATTAATAGACCCAAATTGGCGCAACAATATCTCGACCCACTCTTAACCATGCCAGCAGCTGGTAACGGTGACCCCTCGCATTCTGACCACCGCGTCCAGCGTTTCATCGCCCGGGATACGGTTGGTCAAAACAACCTATATAATCTCGCGTATCAAGTGTACCTGATGAATACCAATATTCAACGAGCATACGCCATTGCCCAAGCAGCGGTGCAACAAACCCGGACAAACGCTACGCTTAATCAATTGTGGCGCAACCGTCTAGCGCAAACGGCGCTATGGTCACATAACCCACTGTTAGCGGTCAAAGAATATTTATATCTCGCACGTGTCTCACAGGACGATCAAGCCCTAACAAAAGGCATAGCACTCACCAAAACCATGCAGGATGATCAGTACCTGATTTGTTTTCTAAAACTCATGCTACACAAACAGCCTCTCACCCCAAGCATCGCTTCAGCCATGATCGATGCCTATTTGCGTCTGGGTGAACCTGCGCTCGCGCTGCAATTTTTGCGGCAGCAACGCCAGCAATTGCCCTTAAGTTTTTATCTAACCCATAAAATAAAAATCTATGAAATTGTTGGCAAATTGCACAACACATTACAAAATTTGCAAGCGTATCGCCAGCGAGTAGGCATAAACACCAGTTTTATTTTGCAAGAGGCGCGGATATTGATTGCCAACCAACAATACCAACAAGCCTGGCAGGTCATGAAGGCAACGCAGCATGTCGTCGATAAACAATATGCCCTGAAATTTTGGCAAACGTATGCAAATCTTGCCAACCTCACCGAGCATACCCAGGCAGAGCAAATGGCCTATTTGCATGTGTTAGAGTTTCAGCCTGTTGCAGAAGAAGTATACATACGCTTGGTCGATCTGTTAGGTTCGCAAGACCCTGCAGCAGCTTATCAACTGGCGAAAATAGGCAAACACGCTTACCCCACAAGCATTGCCTTGAGTATCAGCAGCTTTTCCTGGTCGGTACAGTTGGATGCGTGGCAGGATTTCCCCGCACTCGATGCGACCACCCCAGCGGCGGTTAAAACCATATTAAAGCATGAACGAGCTTACGTTGAAGCCAAGGCCAATTATTTACAATCGAACGAGCAGCACGAGGCCGCACTGCAGTACTATTTTTTGGCGCTCAAAAAATTTCTCTATGATCCATTCGTAAAATCAGATTTTTTATTTTTTTTGATTACCAGCAATGATACCCATAGACTGGCGCAAGTATTGCCAAAATGGACACAAACACCTGACTTTGCAGAAGTTTTATGGGGTGCGATCGCGGAAGGTTATTTTGTCTTAGCCAATCCCAAACTAAGTTTGGCAGCATTGCAGTTGTTTTATGATCAGTATTTCCAGTATCAACAGGATCCTTACTGGTTGATTGGCCTCAAAGACATATTGGAAAGTACCTATCATATGTCACAATCATGGGCAGTGACGCACGCTGCCTGGGCCCAATATTTACCTTTGTTGCAACAGCAAACCACCCCAGCGGATAATCAGCAGTTAATTGATTATATTAAACTATCGTTGCAAGAAGCACCGGGTGAGCTCACCCAGCGAGCATTGGCGTTATTGCAACTCGATCGCAATGCCAATACTGAACTACTTAGCCTGACCTGGGCTTTTAATAACCACAACCTCGCACTGGCTGATGCCATTTATCTTAGCTATCAACTCATGCACATCGTACCGCCAGCCTGGGCAGTATTGAGCTTGGCACTGCTGCATACTGATCGACAAATGATACAAACTGTCCTTAGTGATACCAGTTTAAAAGTCTCCTCAACACCAAAAAAAATCACATCTTATCGCGACAAAATCCAAGCATACCAACTGATAGATGATATCGCCCATGCGCAACAAGAAGCATTTGAAGCACAGCAGATACATCTGACCGATAGCGATTTATATGATCACTATCTCACACCAATGATGTTACAAACAGCCCATAGACTCTATGTCAGCCAAGAGTTTTATCAATATTCTATCGCAGAAGGTCCGAGAAATATTACCGCGCTGCATGTCCATCCAACACCCAGTGTGGGCTTGATGCCGTATCATAGCATCTGGTTCTCGAACCAATTAAAATCGCAGGGCACCACCCTGGTGCGCGGGGTGGCCGTATCGACTGAATTGATCCAAAATATTCCTAGATATGACCAAAGTAGCGGTGCACAAGTAACCTGGGCGGCGCGCAGAGGCTCTTATATTCTGGATGCTGCGCAGCGCAATAATTTGAATACCTTTGCCACCGCCAGATTGACACGAAATTATTTGTTGTTGCAGGATTTAAATACAAGCTTGAGTTTAGGGTATCATCAATTGGCCGATGACTCACTTGGCTTGCTGGTCGGCGGCATGAAAAACAATGCCTTGCTGTCTTTTAGCGAACGACTGTCATCATTTGACCATCTGTTAGGTGATTTTTCGTATAATGCCTTATATACCCAAAGCAATTTGTTTGTGGCAAACAATATCCGCGGTACGCTGAGTTATGAGCATCATATTAACTTGAGCTATCCCGATTTTAGCCTAGCCACTTACGCCACTGGCGGGCTTTATTTTGATGAGGTTAGCACGTTGAGCGGCAGTATTTTGACCTTGATCCCACCCGGTGTCACCCCTTCAGCAGCTTTCTTAATTCCTAGCAGTTTTTATGAAGTAGGTATCACCGGCGCATTTGGCCAACGATTGATCGACGACTATACCCATATGTGGCGGCCATTTGGCTTACTGACCATCTCTAACAACAGTACGGTAGGTTTTGGCACATTGTTCAATCTCGGTATCTCCGGACATGTGCTGGGCCGGGACAAATTATTGCTGTACTTCAGTCAGGGGACCAATCAAGGCACCGGTATACAACTACAACGTCTAGCTAAAATTAGCTATTCACTGTATTTTTAACGAGAAGATCACAAGATATATGGGAGTTTCTGATGTTGCGTGCAAATAAATTGATCGGATTATTTTTTTTAGTGGCTATTGTAAGCTCATGTACCACCATCAACTCCAGCCATCAACTGGTAACTGGGCATGCCAAATGGGGAATTGTTCCGTTTAGTAATAACACTGAAGTACCGCAAGCCGGCTATCGCGCCATGAGTATCACCCAGGGGTTACTCGCAGTCAAAGGCGCTAAAAAAATCCTAGTCTATAAAGCAGGAGAGTCCTGCAATCAACTGATTGCTTGTCCCAATAGCAACCCGACTTTGGCACAAGTGTTGGCTTGGGCTGATCAGCATCAGCTACGCTATGTCATGACCGGTACTGTCAATGAATGGGTCTACAAAGTCGGCTTAGACGGTGAACCGGTGGCATCCGTTACGTTACAATTATATGAAGTGCCGCAACGCAAGTTGATTTGGAATGCTGTTGGCAGCAAATTTGGCACCACGCGATCAGGACTTGGCGTTACCGGACAAACCTTGATCAAAGACATGCTAACTTCATTGCAAATCGTGCCTGGATAAAAACCGTGACCATCCACATGCGCACAACCCAATTAAATGCCATCGTGCTTGAAAAAATCAAGCAACTGCTGCTGTGGCGTGAAAATCGGCCAGGGGCATGGATCGAGGCCGCCGCCTTGACCTTGTTGGTATTGGTGGGGTGTTACCTATTAAACCCTGACAATCCTATGTATCTGCATAGCGTGTTTCCCTGGCCATGGATTGCTGGGGTCATCGTGGTGTTACAATATGGCTTGGGACCTGCACTGCTCTCAGCATGCATATTGTGTGCGAGTAGTCTGTATTATCAGGCACATATGGCCATTCCGTATCACGAGATTCGCAAGTACCTGCTCAGTGATCTGACCTTGCTGCTGATCTGTGCGATGTTTAGTTCTAGCTGGTTACGCCGGGTGATTAATGCCGAAGAGTTGCTCATTTATACCAATGAACGTTTGAATAGTTTGTCAAATTCTTACTATATGCTGCGTTTGTCTTACGATTATCTTGAGCATAATGTGATCACAAAACCATCCACCTTACGCCAAGTTATGGAAGATTTGCAAACATTAGGCAAACAAACACAAGGGCAGCTAACCGAACCGTTGTGTTACCAATTTCTGCAAGTACTGGCACAATACTGCGCCATACATAGCATGGGTATCTACTTATATCAAAATAAGCAATTATCCAGCCAGGCCATCGCCCAGATTGGCAACCCTGGTCCGCTAGATCTGGCAGATCCTCTCATACAAGCAGCCATGACCAGCCAGCAAATGAATTACGTTTCACTCAACAAGCTTGAATATATCGCCAGATGTCAATATTTGGTTGCCGTACCTTTTTTAAATGCAACATCGCATTGTTTGGGACTATTGGTCATTAAAGACATGTCATTCTGGACCCTACACAATCAATCCTTAACCACCATCAGCGTGCTGGTAACGTATTTTATTGAAGAAATTACCAGTGTGCAGGATTTTGGTGAATTTTATCAACACTATCCGGACTGCCCCAGTGATTTTTCTCGCCAATTAGCTAAACTGATGTTGATTGAGCAGCGACTGCACATCACGAGCTCACTATGTGCCATCATAGTTCCACAAGCATTGCGTATCTACAATGTACTAGAAAATCTTGAGCGACAGCGTCGCTTACCAGACACCTCCTGGCATGTCAGCACAGCTGATGATGATATTTTTTTGAGCTTGATCCCTTTTTCCAATGCAACCAGTGTGCACGGTTATTTTACCCGCATCACCGAACTATTGAATAGTAAAATGGGCTTAGGTGTGGTCGGTCAAGCAATCAAAATGCGATCTATGCAACTACATGGGGCAAGCTACGCATCTTTCATGCAAAACTTTATGGCCTTTATCACGGAAAAAAGCACCAATGAATAACTATGTCCAGTGGTTATGCGCGCCGAATCCTAGCAGTAGCACACTTTGGGTGTGCTGCGGCTGCTTGCTTTGCCTCAGCAGCAGCATCGCCTGGCTGGTGTTGCAACAAGCGCGTCCCCACATAGGCGCACATAAAGCGCTGCCTTTTTTTGTTTTTTTGCTTATTTTGCAAACATTCATCCCATTGCTAGGCCAGGTGATTGCCATAACTTCCATAGCCTGGTTGCGGCGATACCGCGCCGAAGTTTACCCTTGCGAAATTTTGAGCTTTCAAAATCCCATGTATATTCGTACAACCCCTATAGCTGTCACCGCATATGCTGAAGGCTGGGCCAGTTTACGGCTAAACTTCGCTGCATTTCCAGAACATGAACGTAAACAAGCTTTAATCAGCTTGAGCCGTGGCGCCAAACAATATAGCAATCTGCTGTATCAACAATTGGTGGCTGATGACTTGGAGGAACTCAGAATATGCGCTTTTAGCTTGTTAGAAAATCAGCAAGATTTCATTCATGACAAAATCAATGAATTGCTAAAAATTTATAATCAAACCCCCCCGTCAGCCATACAGGCATTTTATGCTAAACAGATCGCATGGCTGTTCTGGGAGTTGATTTACTTGAATTTAGGAGATAAAGATTTTCGACTGGTGATTCTTGAACGCAGTCTGCATTATGCGAATATCGCGCTGGCATGGTCGCCACAGGATCCAACACTACTCATTTTAAGCGCACGCATTGCCATGGCACAACAGCAAACAACAGCAAGTGTGCAGTTATTGCAAAAAGCCGCGCAACTACATGCACCACACAGCAAAATTGCCCCCTACATGGCTGAACAGGCCTTTTATGAGCACGATTTTGCCAAAGTACGGCAGTATTTAGCCCATGATGCTGCATTTCAACATATTCTCAAACTCAGAGATGTGGTTAACTTTTGGTGTACACATGACAATATACCCGTATGACCTCAAGGCAGAATCCGCCGATATCGCCTTAATCTTAGAAAGCTCGTATCCTTATATTCTCGGCGGAGTATCCAACTGGGTGGAACAAATTATTCATGGATTTCCGCAATATACGTTTGCTTTAATTTTTTTAGGCGGCGCTCCACAAAACTATCAAGCCGGCATTCGCTACAAGATTGCCGACAATGTCACCCACTTTCAAGTCAATTATTTATTCGATGAAGACGAACCGGTTTCGTTTTTACGAAGATCCAGCTACTGCCAAAAAATTCCTGCGGTGGATATGATTCGTGACATACATCATGCCTTTTGTCAGCAACAAACCGACGTGATGAATAGCATTGGTCGACTGGAACTCTACGAAAAAGGCACAGGATTTGACTACGATCAATTTCTACATAGCGAAGACAGTTGGCAATTAATGACACAGCTGTACACCGAAAATTGTAAGGACACCTCCTTTATAGACTATGTGTGGACGGTCCGTAATTTGCATAAACCGCTATGGAAACTGGCTGAGTTGGTCAAACAATTTCCCAAAGTAAACCTGGTGCATACCGCATCCACAGGTTACGCGGGACTATTAAGTTTTTTAATTCACCAACACCATCAATACCCAGTTGTCTTATCTGAACATGGCATCTATACCCGTGAGCGCCGCATTGATGTGTTCCTCAGCAATGATTTTCGAGATGATTTTGTGATTGATCGACCGTTAGCGGATGCCAGTTACTTGCGTAATTTATGGGATCGCTACTTCAGAACCATTGCGCAACTTTGTTATAACATTGCAGATCCGATTGTCAGTTTATCTGGCATCGCGCATCAAATTCAACTAGAAGAAGGCGCACCGCAGGCAAAAACTCAAATTATCCCCAACGGCATAGATATTGATCACTTTGCGAGCATGCAACGGACACATGCAGAAAAAACCAATCTGGTTTGTTTCGTTGGCCGTCTGGTGCCGATGAAAGATGTTAAGGGATTTATCCGCGCGATCCCCAGCATTAAAAAAGCGGTTGACAACTCAGCATTTTGGATTATTGGCTCTGTTGATCAGCACCCACAGTACGCCAAAGAATGTCATGAGTTGGTTGAAAATATTGACCTACAGCATACCGCAGAATTCAAATTACATCAAAACATGCAGGATGTACTGCCTAAAGCCAAAGTGCTTGTACTAAGTGCCATACGTGAGGGTATGCCGTTTATTATTTTAGAGAGCTTTGCAGCTGGCGTACCGGTGGTAGCCACCGACGTCGGTGCTTGTAAAGAGATGATTCTTGGCTTATCACCAGAAGATCAGGCCCTAGGACCTGCGGGTATTGTGGTGAAAGTTGCCGATACCGCCGCATTGGAGCAGGCCATTATTGAATTGCTGACGAACCAGGAACTATGGATCAAGATGCAGCAATCAGCTATCAAGCGCGCGCAAAAATACTATGATTTGCGCATGATTCTGGCCCAGTATCAAACGATCTATGAGGAGAACATGCGATCATGGCAGGCATCGGATTCTCATTAAAACATATCATACGCCATCATAGCTTAGCGCGCATCTTCGCGGCCTATGCCACAGCTGGTATCGTAAGCTCAGCGCCCTGGATTATTTCTATTCTCAGCATCTTGTTATTGGGTCTGTTTGTCTCGTTCACGCCAGGCTTACACACGTATGCCATGCAATTTCAGATCACCATTACCTATCTGGTGGCCGGCAGTTTAATCACCAGTGGGTATGCACAAAATAGTTTTGCACGCTATGTTGCTGATCAAATGTATCAAAATTGCGCCGCTTATATCATACCCAATCTGCATGGTATGCTGTTGCTGCTCGCCTCGCTCGCAGGCGCACTCTCTCTGGCGTTGATCGTTATGGTTTTTCCAGCACAATCGATTGCCTATCGATTGCTATTTATGGGCTGTTTTGTGACATTGAGCATGCTGTGGTTGTTGGTGAATTTATTAACCGGTTTACGCGATTACACCAGCATTGTCAGAGGTTTTGTGATCAGTTACAGCCTCATTGTGCTATTGGGTTATAGCTGTCGTCACTATCACCTAGAAGGTTTGCTGTTGGCCTATTTTTGCGGACAAGTATTATTGGTTATACTATTGATGAGCGCACTTTATCAGCAGTATCCAACCGATACCATTATCGATTTTCATTTTCTGCAAAAAAATAAGCTCTACAAAACTTTGCTGTGCAGTGGCATCTTGTTCAACCTCGCGATTTGGATTGATAAGTTTATGTTTTGGTATGCTCCAGCTACAGGTTACCATGTATTAGGTCCATTAAATGGTTCGCTATTTTATGATGTGCCCATTTTTATTGCCTATTTAACTGTCGTGCCGGGCATGGGGGTATTGTTATTTTTAATTGAAACTAATTTTGCTGACTACTACCAACGCTTCCATGAAGGCATTGCCGAAGGCAAGTCCTTGAGTTACATACAAGTCATGCGCGACCAATTGATCTCGCACGCGTATCATGTGATTTTTTCGATTGCTAAAATTCAAGCCGTTATTATCATGATTGTTTTTCAGCTTGGTCCACAAATACTGGCCCTGTTTCACATCTCAGCACTCTATACGCGCCTGCTGTTTATCGATGTGATCGGCACCAGCTTACAGATTGTGTATTTAGCCATTTTAAATTTGCTCTACTATATGGACAGCCGCAATGAAGCGTTGTTACTGACGGCCTTGCTGGTCACTCTGAATGGTTTATTAACGGCTTGGTCTATTCAGCTAGGACCTTTCTACTACGGATTTGGTTTTACCGCGGCTTTGACCGTTTGTTGCATCTACGGCTTGCGGCTGTTGGACCGCGAATTATACCTGTTGGAGTATAAAATTATTATGTTGCGTGAGTGAAACACGCACAGTCATCCGTTAATGATTGGCCAGTGCTGCTGGGGCTGAATGGGACTCAGGTCGAAGCACCTGGCATTGGCTGGCTTGATAGACATAGTTTCCCGGAGCTGCGCACAGACCTTGCAGAGGTAAGTTCGCCCAGTGCGGCGCAGGGATAAGCTCCCCTGACCGCTGCTGCAACCATGCCAGCCACACAGGCCACCACGAACCACTGTGGTACTGCGCTTGGGCCAACCATGCGTCCGCTGTGCTGGCAGCCGAATCGTTCAAATAATAGCCATACTTTTCGCTACCTGGTGGAATAATGATCCCGGCAATATGGCCTGAACCACCCAACAGAAAACGTTTCGGTCCGCGCATGCGCTGGAAACCCTCATAGGTGGTTTGCCATGGGGCAATGTGATCTTTCTTGGTGGAAACAAAAAATGCAGGCACATCAATCATATTGACATCTAAAGGCACATTATTGATGACAATTTTACCAGGTTTGATCAAGTCATTATGCAAATACATCCAGCGCAAATACTGTGAGTGCATGCGCGCGGGCATATTGGTGGTATCCATGTTCCAGAACAGCATATCGAACGGTGGCGGTGGTTTACCATGGAGATAATTGCGGATGAAAAAAGCCCATATCAAGTCACTGGCACGCAATGAATTAAAGGCGCTCGCCATCCATTCACCTTCAAGATAACCATTTTTTTGCATGCGCGTTTCAACTTTGGCAATTTGTTGTTCATCTACAAACACCGCAATATCACCCGGATCACTGAAGTCAATCATGGTTGCTAAAAAAGTGGCGGAGCGAATGGCTGTGAGCTTGAGTTGTTGCTGATACGCCAGCAACATAGACAACAAGGTACCGCCGATGCAAAAACCCAGCGTATTAACTTGCTTAACCTGTAATTGTTGCTGTATGACTTGAACAGCGGTCATCGCTCCTGCGAGCAAATAATCTTCCAAACCCTTATGGGCAAATGTATGATCTGGATTTGCCCAAGAAATAACGAATACGGTTATACCCTGAGCAACTAACCAGCCAATCAGTGAATTGTTTGCACTGAGATCAAGTATGTAGTACTTATTGATCCATGGTGGGATGATTAGCAATGGAACTGCGCTGACCGCGCTGGTTTGCGGCGTATATTGTATGAGCTCCATCAAAGCGTTACTAAAAATGACTTTGCCTGCAGTGGTTGCGAGATTTTCACCGACTTTGAACGCGCTTTTATCGGTCATGGTTATGACCAGGCGCGCATTGCCTGCTGCAAAGTCTGTCAACAGGTTTTGCAGACCTAATAACAAATTTTTACCGTGACTTTGCAGCGTAATCGCCATCAGTTGGGGATTCGTCTGAAGAAAATTATCTGGTGACAACGCATCAAGATACTGACGGGTAAAAAATTGTACGCGTCGCAGCAGTGCTTTATCAGCACAGTTGAGATGCTCCAACCAGGAATGAATGTGTTCCCTGGCCAATAAATAATGTTGCGTAAGCATATTGAAGAACAGATTATGCACCCACTCATCCGCACTGAAGCGCTTGTCGTTGATTGGCATCACCGTACCCGCCAAACCATGCCGCAGTTGTGCCTGCCATAGCTCCATTGCATCCTGACAATAAGCGGCAATCATCTGTTGCAGTGGCTGCAGATTAGAACCGACGACGCTGAGCAAGTCCAAATAGTCTTCTGAACTATCCAACCAACGTTCGAGCAGCTTGAACAGTTGTGCAGGTTCTTGCGTAAAGCGTTGTAGCAACGCCTGACTTTTTTCCATGATGGCTTGCAGAATAACTTTCAGTTCTATGTCTTGGTTCATCAAATCTCTTTGGTAACGAGTCACTTCGTAGCAAGGAATAGCGCAAGGTCAAAGCCATCATAAAACAAACGCTCTAGGGTAGCAATAGAGTTGGGCGTACCCAAGCTCGCGCCATCATCCTAGGGGTTAATGCGTGCGTACAATGCTATGCCACATGGCTCACAGAGATTGGTTAAAGGGGGAAAATAATAACGCTAAAGGGATGATGCCGGGCAATCCCGGCACCGTGATAACCATTATTGCTTGCTTTTGCTTTCAGCTTTTACTTTGGTTTCTTGATTGAAAGACACCAAAGCTTTTTCAATGATTTGAAATGATTTTTGCATGTATTCCAGTGCTTTATGACCATTAGAAATAGCAAGTTCAAGTTGCTTTTCTAGAAATTCTTCCGGCTTGGCGACTTTTGAAAAATCTTCAGGTTTAGGATAGCTATAGCTTTGTATAGTTTTGGCATTCAGTTCAGCCAAAGCTTGAAAAGGCTCTTGCGCGTTTTTGAACATATTTGATACTTTTTCAAAATATTCTTGACTCATGTGATTTTCTCCGATTAATTTATGTTGCACTGCACAATGAAACTATATACGTGCAGCGCAGCAATTGTCAAGTGTTCCAACTCGTTACTTTTGAAAGACGTATGTTCCTGGCGCTGGTGGCAGTGCAACATCCAGCTTCCGTTTGGGCACGCGTTTGATGGTGCTGCGATTAGCTAACCAATCATGCCATGCCAGCCACCAGGAGCCATCACACTTCTCAGCTGATTTTAACCATTTTTTCGGTCCCCAATAGGGCTCATCTTTTTTACTTTCATGGATAAAATAGAATCGTCGTGGATGATTGGGTTCACTGATAATCCCTGCATTATGTCCGCCTTTAGCCAGCACAAAGGTCAGATCAGTATTGGTCATTAAGTTGATCTTATATACGGATTTCCAAGGTGATACGTGGTCTTTTTCCGTACTGACAGCAAAGATGGGCACATCAATATCTTTAGGCGCCACCAACATGTCTTCAATATGAAAATGCCCTGCAGCAAACTCGTTGCGCAAAAATAATTTCTCTAGATATTCGGTGTGCATTTTCGTGGGCATTCTGGTGGCATCTGCATTCCAGGCCAGCAGGTCAATCATGCCACGTTCAGTGCCATGCATATAGTCATCGACCATTTTTGACCAAATTAAATCGTACGACCGCAACATCTGGAAAGATCCTGCCATTTGTTTGGTATCCAAGTAACCTTGTTCCCACATAATATTTTTTAGGAATGAAATCTCACTTTCGGTGATAAAAACCATCAGCTCACCCGCCTCGGTAAAATCACCTTGTGACGCCAGCAATGTTAAACTTTTGAGTCGTCGATCTTTATCTCGCCCCATTGCAGCAGCCACAATCATCGCCATGGTACCACCTAAGCAATAGCCCATTAAGTGAATTTGGCTGGCCGGCAGCAATCGTTCTATGGTGTCGATTGAAGCCATAGCGCCTTGGCGATAATAATCATCCATCCCCATATCACGGTCTTCTTTGCCGGGATTGCGCCAAGAAATCATGAACACGGTATGCCCCTGTGAAACCAACCAGCGCACCAGTGAATTCTCTGGTGATAAGTCTAAAATATAGTATTTCATAATCCAGGCCGGGATAATCAGCACAGGTTCTTTGTATACCAAATCAGTTTGTGGTTCATATTGAATCAATTCAATCAGATGGTTGCTAAATACCACCTTGCCCGGAGTAATTGCGACATTCTTGCCCGGTATAAAATGCTCTGCACCGGGTGGCGGCAAGCCAGCAGCTCTGGTTAACATATGCTTAACGGCAAGCTGCGAACCTTGAATTAAATTAACTCCCGCTGACTCAATGGTTCTTTTGAATAAATCAGGATTAAAGTACACAAAATTGGATGGACACATCGCGTCCAATATTTGACGAGTACAGAATGAAATGGTCCGCTCAACACGGCTAGAAATCCCCGGAACCCTTGAGGTCGCATGTCGCCACCATTCTTCCATTTGCAAAAAACTTTCGGCATATAGTCGCCACGGCATAGACTGCCAACTATCGCTGCTAAACCGCACATCGCTGGTCTGCGCAATGGGCTCATTAGAAAGCACGTTATGCAAGAATTCACCATAATGCATGGCCGGATAACACAGCAAGTCTAGTGTGTGGCCAGGCGACTGCGCCAACTGCCACATCCATGCACTATAAGCCGTACCAATCGCTGCAGGACTCATGCCCATGCTGACTTTGCCAAGATTTGCTTGATAGGTTTTGTTAAAAATGTTGAAAAAATATCTAAGCTCTTCAGCTGGCAACCGCGTTAATGGACTGGTTTTAGACTCGGTAGTGCCGCTGACATTGGCCGCGGTCGTTTGCGGTACAAGCTCGCTATGCTTCGCAGGTTTCATCGCTATGTCCTTATAGTATGCTGATAAATAGACCCAAAAATCTCCACCATTATCTATCCTAGCATATAACCGCAAAAAGCACAGGTAACCCGCTGATTATTGTAGCGAACAAGCCGCGCGTGCTTAGCGTGACGTGCCCTCCTGCCACGCTACCTAGCCCGTAACTTGAACGGAATCTAGGGGTCAGACAATCGTTGCCGAGGTGCAAAAAACCAAGCAATACAAGCAGCCTGGGTATATACGAAGATCACTATTTATGCGAGTATGATAGAGTCTTTGTAACACTGAATAAGGAAGGTTGATGATGGAAAAAAAAGTGGCGGTGATAACAGGTGGTGCAGGCGGCATTGGCTCTGCTATTTCGCAACGGCTCGCTAAACACTACCAAACCATTGCATGCTATTTTAAGAATGGCAACCACGATGAAGCCAAACAATGGCAATTGGCACAAAAAGCGGCTGGTTTCGAGATAGAAATTATCTATGGCGACATTGCAAAATTTGCAGATTGTGAAACCATCGCAGCATCTATCAAAGAACGTTACGGCCAAATCGATGTTTTAGTAAACAACGCAGGCAATACCGATGACAGCAGCTTAAAAAAAATGACACCTCAACAATGGCAACAAATTATTGATTCTAACTTGACCGGTGTTTTCAATATGACGCGCAACGTGCTGCCCATCATGCTAGAAAAAAACTTTGGACGCATTATCACCATTTCATCGATTAATGGCAGAAAAGGACAGTTTGGTCAGTGTAATTATGCCGCAACTAAGTCTGCCTTATATGGCTTCAGCAAAAGTTTAGCGCTGGAAGTGGCCAGCAAAGGCATCACCGTCAATACAATTTCCCCAGGCTATACCAAGACCAGCATGCTAGATAGTGTCAAGGAAGACATACTAAATGCAATCATTGCAGACATTCCGGTTGGCCGGCTCGCAGAACCTGCTGAAATTGCTGCTGCTGTGGAATTTTTAGCATCACATGAAGCTGCTTTTATCACCGGGGCAAATTTAGACATCAATGGTGGCCAGTACATGTAGACCAAATCCTGGAGTCTGACCTCCCGCACGTTTGTTGCGCGGGGGGCAGAGTATACCAGTAACGACAATTTTCCCCGCAGGAGGCAGCATGCCAGCCACGGACAAACCAAGCAAACAGATCAAAAAATACAAAAATCGTCGCCTATATGATACGGACACAAGCCAGTACATCACGGTCGATGATTTGCAGCGTTACGTGCTGGAAGGGACTGTCTTTGTGGTTACAGAAGCGGCCAGTGGCAAAGACATTACCAACGCTACTTTGTTACAGATTTTTGTAGAAATGGAGTCAACCGCTCTGCCATTCTTGTCTGCACAGATGTTGCGACAATTGATTGTAATCGCGCAGCATCCCATGAGTCAGTCGTTCAAAAGCATGCTGGAACAGGCGATGCAGCTGATACAACAGCAGATGCAACAGAATCAGTATCTGCCGGGCTACCAGCAAGTAACCGAACTCTGGCAGCAACATGTGCAACAGTTCTTTGCTCACTGGCGACACAAGCCCTGAACGAGTACAATCCTCTTACGACACCACCCAAACAAGCTTCGCCCACCGAGGACATAGCTTGTGGTGGCTATGACATATAAATGCCACCATTCACCGCAAGATTCGCACCGGTCATAAATCCACTGCGTTCTGAAGCTAAAAAAGCAATGGACCAAGCAATATCTTCAGGTTTGGCCAACCGCCCTACTGGAATTTTCTCAATAATTTTTTGTAGCACATGCTCTGGCACACTCATGACCATCTTGCTTTCTACGTAACCCGGAGAAATGGAGTTCACAGTAATGCCATGCTTGGCGACTTCCTGCGCCAGACTTTTGGTAAAGCCGTACACCCCGGATTTCGCAGAGGAGTAGTTGGTTTGCCCGTATTGACCTTTTTCGCCATTAACAGAAGAGATATTGATGATGCGACCATAACGGCGCTCTATCATGCCATTTATGAATTGGCGAGTGACGTTAAACATGCTATCTAAATCGGTGTGCACCACTTCATTCCATTGGGTAGGGGTCATTTTATGAAAGGTAACATCGTTTATTGTTCCGGCACCATTCACCAGAATATCGACAGGACCAAAACGCTTTTCTACATCCGTTGCCATGGCCGCACAACTGTCAAAATCTGTGACATTCATGTGCGCGAGTCCAATGTCAAAGCCAAGCTTTTTTTGTTGTGACTGCCACTCAAGGCTCTTATCTTGTGCAGCACAATCAGCCGCAATCACCTTAGCCCCCAACTGATGAAACTCCCTGCAAATTGCAGTACCGATCACGCCTAAGCCTCCAGTAACCAAAGCAATTTTATCTTTCATGTGAGTTCCTTAATAACGTTAACAATCCTAGCAGGTAACATTAGCAACCTTTACATTAACTGTAGTTAACATAGTCCAATCTGTCTAGTTATTGATTATTTAATCAACATAAAATATACTAAATATTCAAAAAGTATGGTCAGTAACCCCATCAGAGCAAGCGAGGCTGCACTGGGCAACGGCCCTTTGCAGGGTAATTGCGACCATTCGGATGATAATGATTGTAGATGGCTGCTGCGCATGATATGATGGTTGTTCTAATTTTTAAGGATCAGTCATATGTCAGACAAAATAAGTGGTAAAGTGAAATGGTTTAACGAAAGCAAAGGTTTTGGTTTCATCGAAAGTGAAGGCAAAGATTACTTCGTCCATTTCAGCGCTATCACCGGCAGCGGTTTCAAAACCCTAGCAGAAGGTTCACCTGTACGTTTCAAAGCATCACAAGGTGCGAAAGGACCGCAAGCAGAAGACGTCGAAGCTGTATAACTTCGTTCTGCGTATATCGCATTAAATTTAATGTATTTTTTTGAAGTAAATGCTTAACCACCAATTTAATTTCACTATCTCAACCAGCATATGTGCCTCCGAAACCAGAGGCACATATGCTGGACAAACATATAAAAAATCTCCTAAACATACGTATCTTTCCATTTTCTTAATTCCATAAACACTTCGGCCGGATCAACCAACGACCGTTGACAATACAAAGCTACCTGTTGCCACACCGCAGGTGTTGCACAACGCAAAAATGGATTGCTATGTTTTTCATCTGCCAATTGCGACGGCAGCGAAGGCAAACCCTGTTGCCGTAATTGTGCAACACTGGCGATGCGTTGTCGAATGTAATTATTACTTGGCTCAACCAGCTGTGCAAAACGCAAATTAGCTAAGGTATACTCGTGCGCGCAACAAATAGCCGTATCCGCCGGCAGGGCTGCTATTTTTTGTAGCGAAGCATACATGGTTGGCGCTGTGCCCTCAAATAACCGACCACAACCACCCGCAAACAAGGTATCGCCACAAAATAAATACGTTTGGTCATAATAAGCAATATGATCTAAGCTATGCCCGGGGATCGCGAGCACAGTATACGTGGGCAACCCAGCGGGCAACTCTAGCAATTCGCCTTCGCCAATATGACACGTCACCTGTGGATATGTGCAATGGATGCCTGCTATGACCGGTACAGGGTAATGATTCAGCAGCTCGGCCACGCCATGCACATGATCCCAATGATTATGGGTGATTAAGATGGCATGTAGCTGTAGTTGCTCACGCTCAAGAAAGGCCATAACGACTGCAGCCTCGCCCGGATCAACCACAACAGCGGCGCGCGAGTGGGTATTAACAACCACCCAGATGTAGTTGTCACGCAAGGCGCTGAGTGGGTGCACATAAATATCACGCATAGCTAGCAAGTCCTCCTAGCTGGCACTGACGTTTTCAGCCAGGATGTAACGTCTGCTGAACTTGGCTTTAATGCGTGCTCAACGCAGCGTTCATGGTCTGCATTTGCTTGGTGACAGACTCTTGCAATTGCTTGATTTGATCGGCTGAGTTTTTATTCAATGTTTGAATTTGTGTTTCTAAGGTGCTTTGCATTTGTTTGATTTGCGTTTGCATGCTTGTATTTAATTTTTGAACCTGATCTTGTTGCTGTTGCTGTAATTGCTGTATTTGCTGTTGTACTGTGGTGTTTAGTGTCGTCAGTTGCTGCGCAGCACTGGAAGGCGCTGGCGCTGGCACTGCCGCCATCAACGGATTGACAGTAAGTGTGGCCAGTAAAAGCACGATAAGGCGTCTCATGATAACTCCCGGTTAGATTGATTCATGGTGACTGCTTACTTCGTAGCAAAGTCATGCTAAAGCATAGCACACAAAAATCCTCATGCCAGCCTCGCACCTTGATTTTTTCGCGCCCTAAGTCGTATATCTAAATTCCCAGCCTAGGACTTGGCGACAAACCAAAATTCGGATCTGGTTGAATGTTGGGCATACCACGTTCGGCACAATAACGATTTAGACCGTGCTCTGGATGATGTAACAACGCAACCAGCTCTGCGGTTGGCACTGGGTTATTGTCGTCGTCTACAACATGCTTGCTACCATCCAACTTCTTATTGTGTTCGCCCAGCCAGGCTCCGACAATCTTTTCCAATGCATCTTTAATAGCTGCTTTTTGGTTTTCGGATATATCTTTTGCATCAATTGCGGTTACCAAAAAGTCCGTGAGTCGTATTGTATCATCATCAACCTCAAATAGCGGTTGCAATGCTGGCTTGGGCGGGGGCGGTGCATCGCTCGCGTCAAGCTTTTTTTGTAAGTAATCATATGCGGCGACAGCGAGCGGTTTAACCTGACCATAGTAATCTATCCCTCGCGCATTCCAGTCACCCCCCGCATTGCCCAAAGTGACCACATGCGCCGCGATATTTGCAGTCTCCCCTACCACAGCGAAGGGCACGTTAACTGCGAACTGCGCCAACGCTTCCAAACCTTCTGCATCAAATTGATAATCAGGATTAACAGACAAGCTGATAGCTTTGGATAACTCGAGGCAAGAAGCCCATACTTCATGCCACGCCGTGTTAAGATTATCATACCCACGCCGCTGCCCGGCACCGAGTTGGGCAGCCATCTTAGCAACTTCTTGCCAGGCAGCCTCAGCCTCTTGCTCTCTGCTCGCATGTTTTTCTTTTGCCGCAGCCTCAGCATCCAAACGCTGGCGTTGCATCGCCTGTAGTTGCTCTTTTTGCGTTTGCTGTTCTAACATGAGCTTTTGGCGCCGCTGTAACTCATTGTCCTGCGCTTTTAATGTCTCTGCTGCTGCTTGCTGTTCTGCAGTTAATGCCATCATATCCCCCAAAAAATTCGCTCAAAGTAAAAACCCTTTGCTTTATTGTAACACAAAATTACGGGATGATCATCCCAATCACTGAGCACATAGCGCTGATAACTGTTGGCTTTTGTGGTGTATTCGCTCAAGCCGGGTTGATGCGTATGGCCGTGCACCAGTATTTTGGCCTGATTTTGGCGCAAATGACGCAGACAAGCGGCTGGTGTGACCGCCAGATTGCTAGATGATTTTTGTGCATGCATACTGCGGTGCCGCATCGCCGCAACGATGCGCCGCCGATAAGCACACGGCAAGCTCAAAAAAAAGCGTTTAAATACTCTATTTCTGGTGCAACGACGCAACCACTGATGACTCTGATCGCGGGTACAATAACGGTCACCATGTGACAATAAAATGGGCGTGGCATGTAGCTGGATCACCGTGGGATCAGGTAGCATGACCAAGCCTGCTTGTTGCGCAAAGGCTTCGCCTAATAAAAAATCACGATTGCCATGCATGTAATAGGTTTGAATGCCGTGTTGTTTTAGGCGCAGCAATGTGCGCGCAATGTTGCTGCTCCAAGCATCCTGCAGATCGTCACCGGCCCAGGCGTGTAAAAAATCGCCGAGTATATACACCGACTGGGTAGACGTTAAGGCCCAGGTGATAAAGCACTCGAAGCGGCGTTGAATGTCTGGTCGTTGCGGGTGCAAATGCAGATCAGCAATAAAAACTGCCTGAATCATATGCGCTCAATTTGAATACGATCATCTTGAATATAGATTTGACATGGGCCATCAACAGGCTCGATGGCATCACTTAACCGATAAAAGCCCGCAATAGAAACCAGCTCAGCAGCCAGAGACAAGCAAAAAATACGCGCATCCCTATTACCGGAAATACCGGCCAAGGCTCGCCCCCGCAGCGCCCCATATACATGAATATTGCCATCGGCAAGTAATTCTGCGCCATGACTAACAGCCGCGGTGATAACCAAATCCCCACCTTTGCTCACCACTTGCTGTCCAGAACGCACCGGTGCAGTCAATAGTTTGCTTTTAATGGTTTCACTGACCACCGTCGTGGGCATGGTGGTATCGACTTTTTTCTGTGCCAGAAGTTTGTCCTGGTTTGCTGAGGCGCTGAGTACAGCTAGGCCATGACATTTGGCCAGCGTTTCAAATAAAGCATGGCCACCCTGTACAGCCACCGGAATCAAGCCATTTTCTCGCAAACAAAGCAACAGCGACTGCAAATCTAAGGCATCAGAATCAATTTGTGTGCAATCCAGAACTACCGGCGTGTAATGAAACATATTGGGTGCTTTGCTCACCAACGCCTGCAATTGCTGCGCAATTAACTCAACATCACTTTGTAAAAGATGCAACACTGTTAAGGTAAACAAACGCCCTTTCAGCACAAAAGCTTGAAATTTCAACGCGTGATCAGCCATATCGTACCCATAATATTTTTGGTATATACTAACATGCGACGAATCATAACAGAAGGTTACGAACATGGAGAAAATTTGGTTGAAAGCGTATCAACCAGGGGTACCTGCGGACATAAACCCTAACGAATACCAATCTCTTGTTGATTTATTTCGCCAATCTTGCCGACAACATGCGCCGCATATCGCCTATGAAAACATGGGCACAGGTATAAGCTACGCCGAGCTTGAACAATATTGTACCCATTTGAGTGCATATGTGCAACAACTTAAACTCAGCAAAGGCGCACGCATTGCTATCATGATGCCCAACGTGCTGCAATATCCAATCGCCTTGTTTGCCATTTTACAAGCTGGCTACGTTGTGGTAAATACCAACCCGCTGTATACAACGGATGAGATCACCCACCAACTCAAGGACGCTGGCGCAGAAGCGATCATTATTTTGGCGAATTTTGCGCACACCTTGCAAGCGGCCCTGCCACAATTACCGCATCTCAAACACATCATCATCACACGCATCGGCGATTTTTTCCCACCGTGGAAACGCCACTTGGTCAATGCCGTGGTGCGTCATATCAAAAAACTGGAGCGAGCGTATCATCTACCCAATGCAGTCAGCTTGCGACAAGCGCTAAGCATAGGCCAGCAGCATGCTTACCAAGAACCATCCTTACATCATCAAGACATTGCTTTTTTACAATACACTGGCGGCACCACCGGGATTGCTAAAGCGGCCATTTTGACGCATGGCAACATGGTTGCCAATGTCTTGCAAGCATATGCCTGGATAGCACCGCGGCTAGAAAGTCAAAAAGAAATCATCATCACGGCACTACCGCTCTATCATATCTTTTCCTTGACTGCGAATTGTCTAACTTTTTTAAAACTAGGCGCACGCAATGTACTTATCACCAATCCACGTCAAATCAATACATTTATCAAACAAATTAAATCGCTGCAATTCACCGCCATCACTGGCGTGAATACCTTGTTCAATGCCTTACTCAACCATCCTAAATTTAGCACCGTTGATTTTTCAAAATTAAAATTGGCACTGTCAGGCGGTATGGCGCTGCAAAAAACCGTCGCCAGCAAGTGGCGTGCGGTGACCCACTCACCTATTCTGGAAGCATACGGCTTAACTGAAACCAGTCCGGCCGTTACCATGAATCCACTTCATGTGACCGACTACAACGGCAGCATCGGGTTGCCGATTTCCTCCACTGAGGTTTCGCTACGTGACGAACAAGGCCGCGAAGTGCCACTGGGTGAACGCGGTGAGCTATGTGTGCGCGGGCCGCAAGTGATGCAAGCCTATTGGGGGCAACCAGCAGAGACCGCGCAAGTTTTCTGTACGGATGGTTTTATCCGTACCGGTGATATCGCCATTATGGACGAGCATGGCTATCTTTATGTGGTCGATCGCAAAAAAGATATGATTATTGTTTCTGGCTTCAACGTCTACCCCAATGAAGTAGAAAAAGTCATCAGTATGTTGCCTGGCGTGCTCGAAGTAGGCGTGATTGGCATCAAAGAAAATAATTTGGAGCGCATCAAAGCATGTATCGTCAAAAAAGACAGCCAGCTATGTGAAGAAGACGTTATTGAATTTTGTAAACAGCATTTAACTGCTTACAAAATTCCCAAAATCGTGACATTTTACGACGAATTACCGAAAACCAATGTCGGTAAAATCCTAAGACGCGCACTTAAGGCAGAATGCACCCCAACATGAGCATGCTCACAGCTCATCAGGAATCGACATCAAGCTGGCATTGCCGCCAGCTGCGGTCGTATCCACGGTCAAGGTACGTTCAATGCACAAACGCTGTAAATAGAATGGTCCGCCTGCTTTTGGTCCAGTACCCGATAGACCTTCGCCACCAAATGGCTGCAAACCAACCACGGCACCGATCATATTGCGATTGACGTAACAATTGCCAACATGCGCCCGGCTGCGGATATACTCAACCGTGTGATTGATGCGACTATGAATTCCCAACGTCAAACCATAGCCGGTTTGATTGATATCAGCGATTACTTGATCAAGATCTTTGCGTTTAAACTTCACCACGTGCAACACTGGACCAAATACTTCAGCGGATAAATCAGCAATGCTGTCAATGGCAATCGCGATAGGGGGCATAAAATGTCCTTTGCTGCAATCAGCTTCCAGGGCGCACTGATAAATAATGGTATGCTGCTCACACATCTGTTTGACATGCTGGTTGAGACGCTGCAAGGCTTCTTGATCAATAACTGGGCCAACATCGGTGGACAACCAACGAGGATCACCAATGTTCAACTCCGCCATAGCACCTTTTAACAACGCTATCATGCGTGGATATACCTCTTCTTGCACATACAGCACCCTGAGCGCCGAGCAACGCTGCCCAGCACTGCCAAAAGCGGAAAGCATGACATCGCTGGTTACTTGTTCTAGAAGTGCAGAGGAATCCACCAACATAACATTTTGCCCACCTGTTTCAGCAATCAGCGGCACAATCGGCCCACCGCGAGTCGCCAAGGTACGATTGATCAAAGCAGCCACCGTGGTAGAACCGGTAAAAATGACACCTTGTACCCGTTGATCTTCAACCAAACGGCCGCCTACCTCTTCACCACCGCCCGGTAACAGTTGCAGCACATCCAGCGGTACCCCAGCTTGATGCAATAAACCTACCGCGACTGCGGCGATTAACGGAGTTTGCTCAGCCGGCTTGGCCAGCACACAATTGCCCGTAACCAGCGCCGCCACCACCTGCCCCACAAAAATTGCCAGCGGAAAATTCCATGGGCTGATGCAGACCACAATTCCGCGCCCATGCAAGCTTAATTCGTTAGATTCTCCGGTATAGCCATGCAGACGCAGCGGTTGCATGAGTTTTTCTGCCATGGCCGCATAGTAACGACAAAAATCGACCGCCTCGCGAACCTCTGCCACCCCATCAGCCCAAGTTTTACCCGCTTCTAAACATAACAACGGCAACAAAGTCGCCATCTGCTCCTCGAGCAAATGTGCAAATTGTAGCAAACAAGTGGCACGTTTGTGCACAGCAGTCGCATCCCAGCGCGCCGTAGCCTGCGCCGCACTGTGCAAGGCCATTTCGATATCATCAGCAGACGCATGGCTCACATACCCCACAACGCACTGGCTATTTTGTGGCGAAGTCACGGCCACCGGTGGCGTATGGTGTGCTTGCTTGCTGGCAATCATTGGCGCAGCACGCCATTGCAAGTTCATAGTTTGCCACTGCTGTTGCAAGCCTGCCAGCACAGCGCGATCACTCCAATCAATCCCCACCGAGTTTTTTCTGTCTGGCAGAAAAATAGAGGCTGGCAAAGGGATATTTTGATTGATTTTACTCAATAAACCTTTGGCTTTACTAACCGGGCAAGAGACCAAATCGTTAATTTCCGCAGCACTATCCACAATGCGATTGACAAACGAAGAGTTGGCGCCATTTTCTAAGAGCCGTCGTACTAAGTATGGCAACAAATCTTCATGACTGCCCACTGGAGCGTAAATTCTACAGGGGATGCCGAGTTTATTTGCCGGCACAATTTGTGCATACAGTTCATGCCCCATGCCATGTAAACATTGAAATTCAAAATCTTTATAGTCGCCAACCAAGCCCAAAATCAAGGCCACAGAATACGCATTGTGCGTGGCAAATTGCGGATATATCGCATCGGTCATGGTCAGCATTTTTTTGGCGCATGCTTGAAATGACACATCGGTGAATACTTTACGGGTAAACACTGGATAGTCAGCCATACCTGCCATTTGCGCTTTTTTGATTTCACTGTCCCAGTAAGCGCCTTTGATCAAGCGCACCATGATGCGCCGATTTTTGGCTCGCGCCAGCTGCGCGACCCAATCCAGCACGTAAAACGCGCGTTTTTGATAGGATTGCACCGCGAGGCCGAATCCCTGCCAGCCAGCCAAACTATCGTCGTTGAAGACCCGCGCCATCACATCTAAGGACAAATCGAGGCGTTCAGATTCTTCAGCATCAATGGTCAGCGCGATATCGTAGGATTTTGCCAGTTTGGCTAAATTTAGTAATGCTGGGCTCAACTCTTGCAACACACGATCGCGTTGTGCCTCTTGATAACGCGGATGTAGTGCCGATAGTTTGATCGAAATGCCTGGCTTGCTGTAGATATCCGTCATGCCGGCGACTTTTGCCCCCATGGTGTGTATCGCTTCGCTATATGCGACAAAATACCTTTCCGCATCTTGCTGGGTTAACGCAGCCTCGCCCAACATATCATACGAGTAACGATAGCCTACTGCTTCTTTTTTCTTTGCACGCGTCATGGCTTCATCGATGGTACGCCCCATCACAAATTGCTTGCTCATGATACGCATGGCGGTATCTACCGACTTTCTCACCACTCCTTCACTGCTTTTATTGACCAACTTGAGTAAAGCTTTACTTAGTACGGATTCAGCACGTTCTGGCGTGAGCACTTTGCCGGTCAGCAGCAATGCCCAGGTGGTTGCATTCACAAACACTGAATCGCTTTGCCCTATATGCGAACCCCAATCGCCTACACTCAATTTGTCTTTAATCAACTCATCTATGGTCTTATTATCGGGGACGCGCAGTAAGGCCTCAGCTAAGCACATCAAGGCAATACCCTCATCGCTTGACAGCGCATATTGTGTCAAAAACGAGTCAATTCCCGTGCTTTTTTTGCGTAAGTCGCGCACAGTCTCCATGAGCTGGATCGCGTTCTCACGAATAGGCAGCAATTGTGCCTCAGGTAATTGCGCATACTCGATCAATTGCGTGATGACGTTTAATTCCGCAGGTCGGTAAGCATGATTGATGGTGGCGCGCAAAGCTTCAGGTGCATGCAAAGTTCGTTGAGATAGCATGTTTTCTCCAGTAGGGTAACAGATTGTAAATAAAACAACACGGACGCTTATAATCGCCGGTCATATGGCGAATTTGATGGAAGTTTTTGGCGTGACCAGCGCTAGCGAATATCCAGTCTCTTCAAGTGGAGCCGGTATATGCCAAAGTTTACCAGCAAACCAGCATAAATCAATCAATGTCAGCAGTTTGCCATCACGTGACCGCGAGCAAGCTCAGATCATCCTGATTAGAGCATGATCAGCACAATTGCACAATTTTGCTTTTATGTGGTAAAATGCACCGTTTTTGTAAAGAAAAGATATTACACGGAGGAAAAAGTGCTTATCAATTCATTCTTACCAACACTGCTTATCTCATTGCTCTCAACTGGCATCAACGTACACCCGGCATTTGCAAGCGCAAGATTCGATCTAAACACCCAGGTCAGGCATCTGTCACAAAAAGCGCCACGACTCAATCCTCGCGTACTGAAGCTGGCCTTGGCCGCGTATCAAAAAGTGCTGCACAAAGGTGCCGTCAAAAAACCGGTGTTAACAGTCATCGATTATTCATTGCCCTCCTCAAAACAACGCATGTGGATCTTCGATTTAAAACGGGAGCGCTTGTTGTACAACACCTACGTGGCGCATGGTCAAAACTCGGGCATGAACATACCACATCACTTTTCCAACCAAAGTTCCAGCAAAGAAACCAGTCTAGGCACTTTCTTAACCCAAGATACGTACGTCGGCTCAAAAGGCTATTCACTGAACTTGCAGGGTTTGGAGCGCGGTTTTAATGACAACGCCTACAACCGCCGCGTCGTGATTCACGGTGCTTGGTATGTAGAGCCCGACTTTATCAAACGTGCTGGCCGCGCGGGACGCAGCTGGGGCTGCCCATCTATCGCCCAGACCATGGCCAAACCCGTCATCAACACCATTAAAAACGGCTCGGTAGTGTTCGCCTATTTCCCTGACAGAAATTATTTATCGCACAGTGGTTATGCCATAGCCTAAGTTTGGCGTATACAGCAAGTTTTTTGGGTTCTGTCGCAGAAGTTGCAAAAGCATTAGGTGCATAACAAAAGGCTCTCTAATGCCTATTCCTTCCTTCAGTAAAAAGCCTGCGATTGTTCGTTGATTCTTTGTTTTAGTTTCAAACATAATACATTGTACACCTGCGCCATCGACAATGGATGAAACCAATTTTGTTACTTTAGATGCTGGGTATGGTGCCGGCATTATGTTTTTTCTACGTACTTGTTGGATAAGCTCGTCAAGCGATTGTTGCTCATCGTGAGGCAACCAATTTCTTATCACAATAAATTCTTTTTGTTCATGGTGAACATAATTCGATCATAATGAACCTAACAATAAAAAGTAATAAATAACCACTTTATCACAAAACCATGCCATTCACTTGATTATCCCATAGGCCTTTAAAAAACGACAAAGTAAGTCATTGACTTACCAAATGAGGTGTCATATAATGTCAATATAACAAGTAAGTTATAAACATAAAATGATATTTATCGAGACTCCAATTTTTACAGAAGATTTATTACAGCTTTTGTCGGATGATGAGTATATGGAGTTTCAAAAGTATCTTGCTGGAAATCCTTTGGCTGGAGATGTTATTCAACAAACCGGAGGATTAAGAAAAATTAGATGGTCGGCTGGAGGAAAAGGGAAGCGTGGTGGTGTAAGAATTATTTATTATTACCTTACAGAAAACTTCCAAGTGCGCTTGTTACTCATTTATAAAAAGGGGAAACAAGATAATTTAACAACCGATCAAAAGAAAATGCTTCGACAATTAAATGAACGGTGGTCATAATGGATAAAGAACTATTTGAGCGATTAGTTGAAAGTATGACACAAATGAATGAGATTGTTGACGGATCTCGCGTTCCTTCTCGTGAATTTGTCGTTGATGCGATACATGTCAAAGAAATACGCAAGAAAACTGGCTTAACACAATCAAAATTCTGTCATCTTATCGATGTTAATCTGGGAACACTGCGGAATTGGGAACAAGGGAGGCGTGAACCGACGGGGCCGGCTAAAGCATTACTTCGAGCGATAAGTAATGATCCTATTCATGTTTTGGCTGCACTTGCCGTGTCTGACAATGAACGTGTAAGTGCTTAAATATATTCGATAATAACGCTCACTATTATTTTCGTGGGTGGTGATAAGAAATAATGCTATTATCCGCCATGGCGTAAAACCTCGTTCTTTAGGGCGGGGATGTAAGCCAGCTCTGTTGACATTAGTGAGGTGTTCGTTGTTGCTCAATGTATTTGCGAATAACCGTAATAGGCGCACCACCACAGCTAGCAGCGAAATAGCTTGGTGACCATAATGCCCCACCCCATAGCTTGGTTTTAATGCTCGGATAATTTTTTTTCCGGATCAGAAGACTGGATATTCCTTTCAGGCTGTTTACTAGTTTGGAAACCGCCACTTTAGGCGGGTAGTTTACTAGTAAATGAACGTGATCATCCTCACCATCGAACTCCACCAGCTCGGCTTCAAAGTCGATGCAGACGCTGGCAAACATCGGTCGCATTTCGTCCAAAATTTCTTTTGTAAATACACCGCGACGATATTTTGTCACAAAGACTAGATGGACATGCATCATAAAAACACAATGCCTTCCACGTCTAATATCATTGTTATCACTCATAGACCAGAGTATGATAGATCCATGAAACGACTTCAAGCCTTTAAATTCGAATTGCTGCCCAACGGCGAGCAACTGCGCGACATGCGTCGTTTTTCTGGGTCGTGTCGATTCGTCTATAACAAGGCTTTGGTTCTTCAAAAAGAAAATTATGATGCAGGTAACAAGTTCATCGGCTATGTACGAATGGCGGCTAATCTACCTGTTTGGAAGCGGGAAGAAGATTTCGAGTGGCTTAAAAAAGCGCCTTCACAATCATTACAACACGCGTTAAAAGATTTGGACACAGCATATAAAAATTTCTTTGCCAAGCGTGCTGACTTCCCGCGTTTTAAGCGTAGAGGCAGTGGTGATAGTTTCCGTTATCCTGATCCGAAACAATTGAAGCATGATCAGGATAACAATCGTATTTTCCTGCCCAAGCTCGGTTGGCTGCGATATCGTAATAGCCGTGACGTACTGGGTGAAGTTCGGAATGCCACTGTTAGTGAATCTGGCGGCAAATGGTTCGTGTCAATTCAGACGCAACGGGATGTTGTTGAAACGTTACCTGCATCAACCAGCGCTATTGGATTCGATGTTGGTATTGCTCGCTTCGCTACGATGAGCGACGAGACTTATATTGTGCCATTGAATAGTTTCAAAAAACATCAGCAGCGTCTAGCTCGTTATCAACGACGCATGAGTCGCAAGGTTAAATTCAGTAACAACTGGAAAAAGGCGAAAGCTAAATTACAACGGATTCACACCGATGTCGTTAATGCCAGAAAAGACTTTCTGCACAAAACCACTACAACGATCAGCAAAAACCACGCGCTCGTATGTATTGAGGATTTGCAGATCGGAAACATGTCCAAGTCATCTAAAGGCAATAGCGAGAAGCACGGCAAGAGGGTGAAGCAAAAGTCGGGTCTTAATCGCGCCATCCTCGATCAGGGGTGGGGCGAATTCAGGCGCCAACTTGACTATAAGATGGCTTGGAATGGCGGTATTTTGCTTGTTGTTCCACCACACAATACCAGTCGCACCTGTCCT
>DAIOSQ010000006.1:0-4637 GCA_036752465.1 Legionellaceae bacterium
TGGTGGTATATTTGGCGCGCGGGCTTGCATCCGATGCTGCCATAAATCCGTCTTTAATGGCTCTGCCTGGGCCTGCCAGTGGACCCGTTAATGGCAGCAACAACGCAATGCGTTGAGGTGGGGTGATCAGCTGATTTTTGATGGCAGATAACGGCTGCGGTAAAATACTGTTGGCAGCGTGGGCCGGGTATTGTGTTTGCCAACGTTTAATCTGTGCCAAGAGCTGTTCCGGATCATCGTGAGTTGATCTGGCAAGTTCAGCTAAATCAAACCATCCTTTCAGTATTGAGCCCGTTTGGGCTTCTGCTGACAAAGCGGCCAGCTCTTCTTTAGGTAGTTTGGTGAGTGAATACCATAAGGCTCGCCTGTTATTGGATTTAGCGGTATCATCCGGCAGAAAGCTGTCAAGTTTGATGCGTTCCGCAATTGACTCGACAATATTGCCCATTGTTTGGTACGCACTCGCCAGCATTTCATGATATTGTGCGCGATAATAGCTGGGTAAATCGCCTATATGATGTACGGCTGATAAGTTGCGAATCGCCTGTTGCGGTTGGTCACGCATTAAGTCAATTTTGGCAAGCAAAATAGACTTTTCATCCGCTAAAATTTCCGTCATTGTGCCAATTTTTGACAGAATGGCAAGACCTTCGCGCCATTCTCCATCATAAATATAGCGCCCTGCCGCCATGATGAGCAAGGCTTGTCGTTCATCTGCAGATTGATTTTTAGCCATGGCCAGATAAGCGTTTGCTGGCATGGTATAAGGGCTAGCCAAGGCTAATGCCCCATTAACCGGCGTATGACGCGCTTGATTGATCACATGTGTGCATTGGCACAAGCAGGCGGCCAGCCAAGCAATCAAGAGTGGTTTTATAACACGTAACAACATGATAGGAATCCAGATAAAATCATGCAAGAGGATAAACCATGATGGACGTCACTTCAAGAACGGTAGGTACTTTATACATCGTCGCAACCCCGATAGGGCACAGTGAAGACATTAGCATACGCGCCATACATACGCTGAAGACAGTAGATACCATAATTGCTGAAGATACCAGGCACTCAGGCATGTTGTTAAAAAATCTGGGCATCCGCAAGCCCATGATATCTTTGTATGCACATAACGAGCATGATAAAAGCGATCAAATTATTGCCGCATTACAGCGCGGCAGCTCGTTTGCGCTAATCAGTGATGCGGGCACACCATTGATCAGTGACCCAGGGTTTGTGCTGGTCAGACAAGCACGCGCGCAAAACATACCGGTTGTGCCCATCCCTGGAGCCTGCGCATTGATAACTGCGCTATCCGCTGCCGGTGTTCCTTGCGATGTGTTTACATTTATTGGTTTTTTGCCTGCCAAAAGCCATGCCAGAAAACAATTGGTGCAAGCCTATCTAGGGTTGTCACATACGCTGATATGTTATGAATCGACCCATCGTATCTTAGCTTGCCTGGATGACTTGCAAGCGTCACTTGGTGAGGCGCATGCTATCGTTCTAGCCAAGGAGCTGACCAAAAGCCACGAGCGATTTATTTACGGAAATTGTGCCACAGTAAAAAATTGGTTATTGGCGGATCTGCAGCATTGCAAAGGAGAATTCGTGATCATTATTCCTGCGAGAAAGCAAGTGCAAGCGGATGATAAAGACGATTTGCTGTTATCTGTGCTGCTCAAAGAGCTGCCGGTTAAGCAAGCAGTCAAAATTGCCAGCCAATTGAGCGCTACCGCTAAAAACGAATTGTATACCAAGGCATTAAGCATACAAGCGCAATCACTTTAGTGAGGCGATCCATACACCGCGAGCTGTGAACCTGAACGATAGGGCGATTGCCTAGGGATGGTTTTCCGGGAAGTGCGCAGCCATCTGTGCTTGGATAACAGGCAAAGTCGCTGTGGTGACAAATTGGCGCAACGCTTGATTACAAATCACTTGAATATAGTGCTTAAGGTTGAATGGCACCCCGGCTTTGTCTGCAAGATATCTTAACTTCATCTCAACACAGCCATTGGCGAAAAAATATGCGTGCAAAGGGGTGGCCAGGGATACATGAGGATCGAGATTTTTACCCAAAAAAGGATGATTACCGCCACCCGTGCGTTTAAATTGTGACGCCTGGTACAGCTTGCATACCTGCTCAATCCGCATGACCCGCTCTTCATCATGCTTAAACAGTGGTTGCTGTTGCTCATCGCATACGTCCTTGAGCAGTTGATAGGTTTGCCAAGGGGTACGCTTGTCTGCAATCATAACCGTAATGATCGTATCGAGCTGACCATACGGCATCAAATCAGCTTCATCGGTTTGGCTGTATGTGCCGTTTGCTGCCAATGGACGTAATTCGGCAGAAGGCGTCAACTGATTGACGTACCGCAGGCTAGGCATAGGCCCCAGTCCGCAAAGCTTGCCCTTTTCATAGCACACCAACATACGCCGCACATCACTTTTAAGGATCCCACCTAAGCTATTTTCATACCCTAAACTGGTGTCACCCGCCCAGGTTGAATAACCTGCGGCAGCCTCAGAAAGATTTGCCGTAAATAAAGGCAGACCATCGTAGAGTTCCGCCAACAACCATGGACATAACGTGC
Organism: Legionellaceae bacterium; assembly: GCA_036752465.1. Taxonomy (GTDB): domain Bacteria; phylum Pseudomonadota; class Gammaproteobacteria; order Legionellales; family Legionellaceae; genus DAIOSQ01. The sequence continues at coordinate 2,598 of DAIOSQ010000006.1, forward strand.
GTAAGCGTGGCTGTAAATTTTGCTTGGCCAAATCATCAGCTATTTGCCACCATGTCGGCGGGGCTTGGCGCAACAAGGTTAACAGATCGGGGGGAAACACATATGCAGGCAAACCGCCTGCTGCCATCATCGCTACATGTGTGGCTTTATCGTACAGTTGCTTTTCCGAAAATAGCAGCATAATCTTCTGCAAGAGTTGCTCAGGATCATGGATCTGCGCCAGCTCTGCCGGCCAATCTTGCTGCTGACATTGGAGGGCTGCTAATATGGCCGGACTATACAAACGCGCACGAAAATCGTCTTGTTTGCCGGCATAAGCCACGATAAATGCTGCCAGCGCTGGTTGCAGGTCACACACCAGCAAGCGCCCGCCTATACCCTGCCCTGCACCAGCTGGGCAAGCTCCACCCTCGATCAAGGTTTTGGCGGCAAGGTAAGTCGCTTTGGAGCTATTGGCCGTAGGCATATAAACACACAGTAAAATCGTCCGCTTGATCAATTGTATCGCCGCAACCGCACCCTCTCGTTGCAAGGTTGCTAGGATGTCATCTTTGGCCTGCAAATGGGCAAAATTGACACGCAACAGTTCCACGATCGCCGCCGCTTGCGCAGCCGCATAGCTCAAGCCTAGGCTTTGTGCGTGTATGGTCTGCTCTTGAATGAACAAGTCCACCGCGGCCACAATTTGTACCGCACCCAAGGCACTGTCCGCACCGCCAGACAATGAAATGACGAAACACTGCTTGCGATGATGTCGCAACGAGTTAAGCAACCAGGCAGCAACCGCATAGCTAATTTCCGTGTACTCTCTAAGTTTGCTAGCCGGCGGTTGACGATCCAACATGGGAGGGCCACCCTGCTTGCTGGCGCACACTGCGTACCCAGCATTAAAGCCCCGAGCCACCTCAGTCACCACCATGTCGGCCGCATGATCTGATGTGTGCGGAATCGAGATCACCATGGTCGTCATCGCACGCTCGGCCAAGGTATGTCGCCATCCCTGCTGCACGATGGCTTTGCCCTCTGGCGATCGGCCAATAATATAAGTATCTGCATCGCCGCCAATGGTACCATTGTCGTCACCGGCAACATTGGCATACACGTACCCGGCTATATTTGGATTCATCGCCAAGGCTGATTGACCCAGTAAGTGTTGGCGGATCCAGGTTTTAGGATAACTGACATCATGTTTGCTGCCACTGGGATTCAACACCAACAAACCAGGGTGTCGTTTGGCGATATGATGCAAATAACGTTGGGTGGCTTGCAGCTCGACATTCACCGTGCCATCAGCATTAACCCCAACCCAAGCCTCTGCACATTGCTCTTGGTAAATAGGCACGGCGTTACCGTGTTTGTCTTGTATGCGGATAACCGGCTTGCCGACCAAAATGGGCTGCGTTTGACCAGGGATAGACAGGGTACGTGTGGTGCCCATGCTCTGGCTATCATACGGAGTAAAATGCATGGCTTCAAATTCAGCCGCACCATCTGGTTGCTTGGTTTTCAAAGCAATGGCGATAATTTTACCACGCTGCAGCAACGCTTGACCCACAAAGGGTTTGGCGTATCCGATCATTAAGACTGGCAACCCTATAGAAATCAGCATATGTGTGCCTGCTGCATATTGTGCAATATCAAGGGCGTGTTGCCAGATCATATCGCCTTCAGCTTGCGTGCTTAACCACGCAAAATCACCATCACCAAAATAACCGGTCAAGCATAGCTCAGGCATTAACAGCACATCGACACCTGCATGCTCAGCCGCCTGAATCGCCTCTTTGATATTGGTTTTGTTTTTAGCATAATCAAACATAGTTTGATGTAAACTGGCCACAGCAACATGCAGCATAAAGCAACTATGCGCGCTCAACTGACGATTGGCTGGTAATTGTGCCACGGTAGCCGCACTAAACGCACGCGGACGTAACTGATTGTGCTGCTGATATTGCGCGATGTAATCGCGACACTTGTCTGCCGCCAACACTTGATAGGGCGTATTGAGTAAGTAGGCACGCAATGCTGGGTCACTATTGGCGA
>DAIOSQ010000006.1:4647-10660 GCA_036752465.1 Legionellaceae bacterium
ATCATCACCGTGTGCGGCGCATGCATGCCTAGGAACTCAAGCTTTAACTCAACCCGGCCATTCTGAAAATATTGATTGTCTCGGGTATTTCTGACCGCACGATACCTGTCCAAATTGTTTGCATAAATACCCAGTTGAGGTGCTATGGCGAGCGCAACACGGCTAGGTTGGCTGATAGACCAAAGCCGGCAAGCCTCATCCATCGCCTGTAGCAACTGTAGGTTATCATGCTGCCAGCGATGCAATTCCTGCGTTTGCAAATAGACATAAGTCGCTAATGGTGATTTTCTTTGCCCAATCAGCAAAGCAATGATCCGTTCCGCATTGCTTTCAACGTACGGGATAGATGGCGCGCTGGCCAGCACAGCTTGCAATGCCTGGCGAATATGCGCGCTTGCTCCGCCTGTCAGATAGCTAAGACAGTGCAAGATTTGTGTGTTAAACAGTGGCAAAGTTACAGAGATAGGCCCTTCTTGACCGACGCCACCAGCCTGCAGACGACCACAAGCCACATCAGTTGCGCTGGCATTGGCAAGCACAATTTTATGTTCCATATTGGCGAATATACCAGCTAGCGTAACTCGCGCGCGCGCGGTTGCCGCCTGCCGGGTATCCGCGCGGTACCACAGATAATTAAAGCGCAGCAGATCTTGTGCCTGCGGTAAGCTGTGCGCAAGCGCGGTAAAATAAGTATCCAAAATCGTATCTACTGCAGCTACGCGCCACACACCACCACACGCATCGACTAAGGCCTGCAGTGCTTTATCTATTGGCTCTGCCGTTTGATCTGAATTGGGCAGACAGACGCAAGTCAAAAGCTTATGCTTGAGCAAACGGATTGCAGCTGTCTCCCCCTCTGCAGCGAGGCAATCCAGCACCTCTGCTTGGCAACGCAACTGGGCAAAATAATTGGGAGCGAAAAACGCATGAATACCACCAGACGCCTCTATCGCCCAATCAATTGCCAACGTGGCTATCATCAGGCTATAAGCAGAGCGCAAACCGTCCGACATGCTAATTACAAAGCCTTGTTGCTTAGATTTGAGCAAATAATCTCGCAGCCATAAAGCCGATCCTTTGATGAGATCGTGTTCACGGGCAAACAGCTCATCCGCAACTATTCCGTTCCAATCGTCTGCGGCGATCATGTGCGTGCGTGTGGGCGCAAAAACATAGCGCAAGGCTGGCGGCGTCCGATACATCAGCACACCATTTTGGTACACACACACTTCACCCGAGCCGCTTGTATCACCCGCATCCGATCCCAGCGGTTGTCCGGTTAACAGCATCCGCTGAGCGCTCAAAGTAGCGATATCGGCATCGCGCAAAGCCGACGATCCATAAACAAATATCTTATCTACCTCTGGGTGCGCGGCCATGAAGCATTTAGCCTGAGTTGCGTTCGAAGCAATTGCGCAACCATGCACCGCAAAACTTCCCGCCACTACCGAGACCGCCACTTCCCCTGGCAGCGCTGGTAAATTGACGTTAACATAGGTATCCATAGGCCATTTAGCAAAATAGCGATCATCATATGGGCCACCGTCTTCGTACTCAAAATGCGATTCCAGATGAATCTTGACTATGTTGGCGTGGCGTATAATTGCCGTGGCATAAAATGGCCGATTGTTATGGCGATTGGTGACATCTTCATAGAAGGGATGATCGACGCTCATGCCACCTACACGGTGATACCATGGAAAAGATATTAAAGTGGTTAAGTAGCTATCTGGCGACGAACCTGTTTGGGCCAGATCTACCAAAATACTCAGCAGCTCTAACTCCGCTGCAGGGCTATTGATAAAGCTATTATAGGCTTGTGCGTGCGGCCCAGTGAGTGGACAAGCAGACAACACATGCAGCCTGGCAGAGCTGTGTTTGGCGAGTTCTTCTGCATCCCGCATGGCACGCAGAATACGCTCGCGGTTAACGGCATAGTCAAACACAGTGGCATTAATCGCTGAGTAAATCACACGAAACATCTTGGTCTCATTCTATTGCTCCACGACCCGCTGGCATCGCGCCAATAGGTTATTGCAGTATTTGCTGTTAGCCAAGTGAACGACCACCATCTACCGTTAAAACCTGTCCGGTGACAAACGTATTTTGATAAAAACTGTACACAGCCTGCGCGATGTGGCGCGGATCACTTGCTGCGTGTAGCGGGGTTTTATCGATCAGTCGTTGTTTCATGTCATCCGCCAGACTATTTTCGCCCTCAGGCCACAACATCGCCCCAGGGGCTACCGCATTAACGCGCACCTTAGGTGCAAACTCTTTCGCCAATACCTTTGTTTGCATCAACAACGCTGCTTTAGATTGACAATACACACCATACCCGCGCATGGGACTTACTGCGTGCAGATCCGTAATATTGACTATACAGCCACCCGTTTGTGACAAGCAAGGATAGGCTAGCTGACTGAGAATGAGTGGCGCTTTGACGTTCACTGCGAACAAATCATCCCATGCCTGTTCATCAAAAGTGCATGCGGACGTTCGTATAAAGACTGCAGCATTGTTCACCAACAAATCAAGACGACCACCAAAGCGATAGGCATTGTCGATCAACGAAGGTAACAAATCTCTCGCGAGCAGATCCGCTTGCACCACCATTGCGCTATCTTTTCTGGTATGATTGAAACCATCAGCTAAGTTATGCGCTGCTTGCTCGCTCTGATGGTAATGAAGAACCACCCGAAAACCATGTTGTTGCAAATAAGTGGCGATGCAAGCGCCAATGCGTCTGGCGGCGCCGGTAATAAGTGCCACAGGCATGTCTTGTGTGCTGGATAAAATCACGATAAATTTCCTAGGATTTGTTGACCGTATTATGAACGCAAAAGAACTGATTTGTGAACACATTCGCAACCAAGGTAACCTGCTGTTTGTTGAGTTCATGCAACAGGCGTTATATACCCCTAATTATGGTTATTATAGCTCGGCCCGGCAAAAGTTTGGCGTTGATGGTGATTTTGTCACCGCACCTGAATTGACACCTTTGTTTGGTCAAACCATTGCACAACAGTGTGCCGAATGGATGTCGCAGATACAACAGCCACATATATTTGAGTTTGGCGCCGGCAGCGGTGCTTTGTGCGTAACTATGTTGACTGAGTTAGCACACCGACAGCAACTACCCGAAGCGTACCATATTCTCGAGGTCAGTGGCCATTTGCGACAACAACAACTTGCTCATATCGAGCAACATATTCCGCAATGGCGCGATCGTATCATCTGGCATGAAAGCTGGCCAGACCAACCCTTTCAAGGTATCGTCATTGCCAATGAAGTCTTAGATGCTATGCCAGTGCATCGATTTCTTTGCACCGAGCAGACTATTTTAGAAAGCTACATCACACTAAATGAGCGCGGTGAGCTGCAAGAAATATTTGATGATTGCCATAATCCAGGATTATTGTCGGCAGTGCGCAATGTACTGCCGCAAACCACTGTAGCTTATCAGTCTGAAGTCAATATGCTGCTAGATGATTGGTTGTTGCAATGCGCGCAGATGCTACACAAAGGAGTCATGCTGATCATTGATTATGGGTTTCCGGCGCACGAATATTATCATCCAGATAGGCACATGGGCACACTGATGTGTCATCATCGCCATCAAACACATCCTAACCCGTTAATTCATGTAGGAGAGCAAGATATTACCGCGCACGTCAATTTCACCCAAGTCGCCACAGCGGCTGACAAGGCTGGTTTTCAGATAGCTGGATACACCAATCAGGCCTCTTTTTTGCTCGCCAGTGGTTTATTAAGCATACTGGCGGCGCACCAACAAACCCACCCAGACCATGGGCCGCAACATGCCATCAAACAATTATTGCAACCGCAAGAAATGGGAGAATTATTCAAAGTCATGGCACTCACCAAAGCCATGGATTTGCCACTCAGTGGCTTTCAATTATCTGATAAAAGAGCGAGTTTATAATGGACAAATATATCACCACCGTTGAACTGCAAAAAGAAAGTATGAAATTTTCTGCAGGCCACACCACAATTTTTTCTGCCACAGAGCGTGAGCCCTTACATGGCCATATGTATACTGTATATCTTGCGCTAGATACCTGGGTGGAAGCCAATGGGATGACCTTTGACTATCGCTATTACAAAAAACGCATTCACGAATTATGCCGGCAATTGAATCAGACTTTTTTAATGCCCGCCTATTCACCCCATTTAACCACAACAGAAGATGAACTTTATTATTATTTTACCTTTAATCACAAAAAGATCCCTTTTTTAAAAGAAGACGTCACGATCCTACCCGTGATCAATATCACCGTAGAAGAACTCTCACGGTGGCTACTTGAAACATTGATTGCGGATGAACAAGAATTGCTCCGTCATCGTATCGAAAAAGTGGTGATTAAAGTCTTTTCTGCACCTGGTCAGGGTGCGAGTCATACTTGGCATCGAGCCAAAAACAAAACACCTACTGCTTGCTAATGCACTGACGCATCATGACCGTAACCCACCTATCTACCGAGGCAACACCTGTGCCACAGCGCGCAGAGGATGGCGTAGCCACAGTCGTGCAAATGGCTTGCAAAATTAGCATACCGCATACGTATCGCGATCATTACGATTATCACCTGCATCCAGATGCGCCTGTCGTAGGCGCAAGAGTGCTGGTTCCTTTTCGCAACAAAGCCACTCAGCTAGGTATAGTCGTAGGCTTTGGACCACTTGAAAAACCTGGCATGCAATTAAAAAACATTGCCGAAGTTCTTGATAAAAACGCACTCATACCGCAATCATTGCTGGATTTATGTCGCTGGGTCAGCCGTTATTACCATGCGCCATTATCAGAAGTCTTAGCGCTGGCACTGCCAAAATTTTATCGCCGCGGTGATGCTAAAGCTGTGATAGAACCAGATATTTATTACCAATTAACCTGTAGTCTGACCACAGCTGAACAACAGTTGAAAAAACGCGCGTATCGCCAACTCGAACTGGTGATTTGGCTGACACAACACAAAATTCAAACGAAAAGAGCCATATTAGCTGCAGGCTTCAGCCATAGCACCTTATCGGCTTTGTTAGCGCAACAGATGGTTGGCCCCGCCAAACATACCGAAGCACGCATAGCTTTAGAACCAGGCTTAAGCCTCAATTTGGCCCAAACTGAAGCGGTCGCCAGCATTCAGCGCAGCTTAGGGGGCTACCAATGTCATTTACTCTATGGCGTCACTGGCAGCGGCAAGACCGAAGTCTATTTGCAGGTCATTGCCACCGTGCTTGCTCAGCAAAAACAAGTCTTAGTGCTGGTTCCGGAAATTGGCTTAACCCCACAATTGCTGGCGCGCTTTCGGGCACGCTTTCACCAACCCATGCTGGTGATTCACTCACAGTTAACTGACAAAGCACGCCAATTGGCTTGGCAACGTGCTGCCGATGGCACCGTGCAACTGGTGATTGGCACTCGTTCGGCAGTATTTGCGCCATTGTGCCAATTGGGGCTTATCATCATCGATGAAGAACATGATTACTCTTTAAAGCAAATGCATGGGGTGCATTATTTTGCCAGAGATACTGCGCTGATGCGGGCCCATATGTCGCAGATTCCGATTATACTCGGCTCCGCCACACCCAGCCTAGAAAGTCTTTACAATTGCTTGTGCAAAAAATACCAATTATTGCGCCTACCAAATAAAGCCCTTAATCAAACCCCTCTGTTGTATCAAATACTTGATATACGCAATCAAACGTTACAAGAAGGTTTGGCCGCGCAGAGCATTGCCTTGATCAAACAACATGTGGCGCGTGACAATCAAGTGCTGATTTTTATCAACCGCCGGGGCTTTGCCCCAGTGCTGCTGTGTCATCAGTGTGGTTGGATGGTAGATTGTCTTGCTTGTGATAGTCATCTCACCCTACATAAACAAAAAGGACGTATGATCTGTCATCACTGCGGACTGATGCAACGCATTCCACCCGCATGTCAGCACTGCGCAGCCCACCAGCTGGTGGCCGTGGGCACAGGCACCCAGCGGGT
>DAIOSQ010000006.1:10670-28781 GCA_036752465.1 Legionellaceae bacterium
ACACGAGTATTTAAGCACCTTGTTTGCCGCCGACATAATTAGCCGCATTGACCGTGACAGCATTCGGAACAAACATACGCTTGAAGATAGTTTGGCCGCAATCGCCAATCAACAAACAAAAATTATTATTGGGACACAAATGCTGGCCAAAGGGCACCATTTTCCGAGATTAACACTGGTTGTAATTGTCGATGCCGATAATGGTTTTTATAATCAAGATTTTCGTGCCCTAGAACAGCTGGGTCAACTGCTTATCCAAGTATCAGGACGTGCTGGTCGTGCTGAGCACCCAGGACAGGTGATTATTCAAACGCATCAACCCGATCATCCCATGCTAAACATGCTGGTACAACGCGGCTACGAAGCGTTTGCACATAGTTTATTACAAACGCGCCAGGAAGCTCATCTGCCTCCATACTGTTTTCTGGCCTTGCTGCGGATCGAAGGACGCCAGCAAGACCTGCTACTGCAAATACTCCAAACGCTGAAACAACGGTTAAATTTGCCAAGCAACATGCTGCTTGGGCCAGCACCCGCGCCATTGTCCCGCAAAGCAAATCTGCATCGCATGCAATTATTGTTAAAAACCACCACGCGCAAACAGCGCGATGAACTATTGGCTCATATCCGCCAATGGTTCTCAGCACAAGCTAACACAACAGCCGGCACACGCTGGTACTTGGATGTCGATCCACTAGATTTGTCTTAGTCACCTACCGTCGCTGGTTATCCTGAAAAACGCAGTTGCGATCGTCGCGAGCCGTCAAGATGTATTGAAGATACAGATTGACGACGTAGTAGATGAAAACTGCGTTTTTGGGTTTAGATGAGCCAATTGCTAATGATGGCAATTTCCTGCGGATACATCAACGATACCGGGTGCGTCATATGTGCAATCTCCACCAGCTGCAAAGTAGGCTGCAATTGTTGCATCTTAGCCACAGTGTCCGCTGTCAAAACATCTGAGCGCGCAGCGTGCAACAACAAGATTGGACACGTTAGCATGCACCACAGCGGCCATAACGGCACGTTATGGTTGGCAGCCAAGATCACGTTGGTTGTGATTTTCGGATCATAGGCTAAATGATAGCGCTGATCTTCTGTTTGTTTGACCGCGTTCTGGGCGAGCCGTTGCCATTGTGCGGCGGTTAACTCGGCATAACTTGCATATGTTTTTTGTAAGTAGCGCTCAACCGTTTTCAGGTCACCAAAGGTACGCTGACTGCCCTTTTCACTATAGGCAATGATCCTAAGCAAAGCCTCGCGGGCGACATATGGACCGATATCATTCAAAATCAGTCGTTTGACTGGAGAGTTTTCCATCACCGCCAGCGCCATACCAATGATGCCGCCCATAGAAGTCCCCAAAAAATCAAGCTCGGTAATACCCAACTGCGTCAGTAACATCATAAGATCAGCAATATAGGTGTGCGTGGCATAATCCTGCGCGTCAGTTAAATAGTCGCTTAGGCCCCGCCCCACCATATCAGGACAAAGTACGCGATACTTAGAGGACAATGCGGTTGCCAGATCATCAAAATCACGCCCGTTGCGTAATAACCCATGGACACACAGCAGCACCTTGGGATTATCTGCGTCGCCCCACTCATAGTAGGTCATCTGATGAACCCCTTGGCTATCTGTTCCCATCACATGATTGGTTCGCATCAAAATGAGCTCCTGGCTGACTGAAAAAAGTTTCTGCTGATGTGTGATGACGAGATACGAGTGACTTACGGATGATTCAGGTTGTGGATGTTCGTACCTTAAGCCCAACAGTGGATATTTTGAACCCTGGGTTCAGGTGGGTTGCGAATGTGTTGGATCAGGATGACCTGTATGCATTTGGCCATACACAACACCAACAACAAAATGCTACCCTATATAAGCGTATTGGTTCAAAAAAATACACTGCTGGGTATTTGATTGTAACACCAATAGGTAGGACTATTTCAAGTATTTTCTGGCTTTTTTGATCGCGCGAATTTGTGCTGCTGCGCGTGCCAGCTCAGCCGCTGCTACCGAATAATCAAACTCCTCGTCTTTTTTGGCCATACACGCTTCAGCCTTGGCTTTTGCGGCAATGGCGGCAGCCTCATCTAGAGAGTCCGCGCGCTCAGCTTCATCCGCAAGAATGGTGACACAAAAAGCCTGCACTTCGAGGAGACCTCCCGACAAATAGTAGACCTCTTTAAGTCCTCCTGGCAGCGTCAAACAAACCTCGCCCGGCTTCAACAGGGTTAATAACGGCGCATGGCCGGGTGAGATACCAAGCTCGCCCAAAGCGCCCGTGGCAACCACCATTTCCGCCACACCAGAGAAAATGGGTTTTTCCGCACTGACAATTTCTACTTGGGTTGTGATTGGCACGACAACACTCCTCACAGTTGTTTGGCTTTGGCGATAACTTCTTCTATCCCACCGACCATATAAAATGCTTGCTCTGGAAGATCATCATATTCACCGGCAAGAATGCCTTGGAAGCCTTGAATTGTCTCTTTCAGAGAAACATATTTGCCAGGCGCACCCGTGAACACTTCAGCAACAAAGAAAGGTTGCGATAAGAAGCGCTGAATTTTACGCGCACGTGAAACTACCCGTTTGTCTTCTTCTGAAAGCTCATCCATACCTAAGATAGCAATGATATCCTTCAGTTCTTTATAGCGTTGCAGTGTTTGTTGAACACGACGCGCGGTATCATAATGCTCCTGACCTACCACCAAAGGATCGAGTTGACGCGAAGTGGAGTCTAGCGGATCCACCGCTGGATATATGCCCAACTCCGCAATTTGACGCGACAATACGACCGTGGCATCCAAGTGCGCGAAAGTGGTAGCAGGCGAAGGATCGGTTAAATCATCTGCTGGTACATAGACCGCCTGGATCGAAGTAATCGAACCGGTTTTGGTAGAAGTGATGCGCTCCTGTAACATGCCCATTTCTTCTGCTAAGGTCGGTTGATACCCCACCGCTGATGGCATACGACCCAGCAATGCAGATACTTCCACACCTGCCAAGGTATAGCGATAAATATTATCGATGAACAACAGCACATCACGACCTTCGTCACGGAACTTTTCGGCAATGGTCAGGCCTGTCAATGCCACGCGCAAGCGGTTACCTGGCGGCTCGTTCATTTGACCGTATACCAAAGATACCTTATCAAGCACGTTGGAGTCTTTCATTTCGTGGTAGAAATCATTGCCTTCACGGGTACGTTCACCCACACCGGCAAACACAGAGTAGCCGCTATGCTCGATTGCAATATTACGAATAAGTTCCATCATATTGACTGTTTTACCAACACCGGCACCACCAAATAGACCAACTTTACCGCCCTTAGCAAACGGACACAGCAGATCAATAACCTTAATCCCGGTTTCAAGCAGTTCCTGACCACCTGCTTGATCTTCATAACTGGGAGCTTGGCGATGAATGGACCAAAGTTCATCGCATTCAATCGGACCGGCATCATCGACTGGCCTACCGAGCACATCCATAATGCGCCCAAGGGTTTGGGTACCCACAGGCACCTTGATAGGTTCAGCCGTGTTGGTCACTTCAATACCACGTTTCAAGCCATCGGTAGTACCCATGGCGATGGTGCGCACCACACCGTCTCCCAGCTGTTGCTGCACTTCAAACACCAGCTCACCTTTGACTTCAGTCAAAGCATCATTAATTTTGGGCACATGGTCTTTGGGAAACTCAACATCAACTACCGCACCAATTACTTGAACAACTGTTCCGACACTCATCATTTGTCCTCTTATATTGCATCTGCACCACCGACAATCTCTGCCAACTCTTGGGTAATGGCAGCTTGTCGCGCTTTGTTATACGCCAATTGAAATTCTTTAATCAATTCGCCTGCATTGTCTGTCGCACTTTTCATCGCAATCATTTTAGCTGCTTGTTCGCAAGCAATATTTTCAATGACGCCCTGATACACCTGTAGCTCTATGTAGCGCTCTAGCAAATCATCCAGCAACTCTTTAGCATCTGGCTCATAGATATAATCCCAGTGGTGACCCAGCACCGCAGTGTCTTGGTCAGCCAGAGGCAAGGGTAGCAATTGTTTCAACAGTGGTTTTTGTGTCATGGTGTTGATGAATTCGTTAGAAATAATATGCAAGGCATCAATTTCATGCTGATAAAATGCATCTAACATCACTTTCACCGCGCCTAATAGATCCCCCATGCTGGGCGTGTCACCCAACTGATCCAGACTGGCCACAACTCGGCCACCAGCTCGTTTAAAAAAAGCCATACCCTTACGGCCCAGCACACACACGTCAATTTCCTTACCAGCCTCATGCCAAGGACGCATCAACGCTACCGTTTCGCGCAATAAATTGACATTCAAACCACCACACAACCCTCTATCCGTAGTCACTACAATTAAACCGATACGCTTGATCTCCCGATTCAGCAGAAACGGATGTCTATATTCAGATTTCGCACGCGCAATATGTTTGACCACATCATAGAGTTTGCTCGCATACGGCTTAGACGCACGCATTCTTTCTTGCGTTTTGCGCATTTTGCTCGCGGCAACCATTTCCATAGCACGCGTGATTTTTTGCGTATTTTTGATGCTCGCTATTTTAGAACGGATCTCTTTCGCTCCAGCCATAATCTTGCTTCGCCTTATAGTCTAGGGTTACCAGCTGCCTGACTTTTTAAAGTCTTCAACTGCTTGTTTCAGGCCAGCTTCAATGGCATCGTCGTAAGCACCTGAATGATTGATTTTTTCTAGCAGACCACTGCTGTTGGCGCGCACATAAGCTTGCACTGCCCGTTCAAAGGCACTGACCTCTGCCACTGGCACATCATCCAGAAAGCCTTTATCCACAATAAACAGCGATAAAGCCATCTCAGCCACGGAAAAAGGCGCATATTGTTTCTGCTTCATAATTTCGGTAATTCTCTGGCCACGCTCCAGCTGTTTACGGGTAGCATCATCTAGATCTGAGGCAAATTGCGAGAAAGCCTCTAGCTCTCTAAACTGTGCCAACGCCAGTCGTGTCCCACCACCGAGCTTTTTCATGATTTTGGTCTGTGCGGCACCACCCACTCGCGAAACTGACAAGCCAGAATTAATGGCCGGCCGTACCCCAGAATTAAACAAGTCGACATCAAGAAATATCTGGCCATCGGTGATGGAAATCACGTTGGTCGGGACGAACGCAGATACGTCACCGGCTTGCGTTTCAATAATTGGCAGCGCCGTCAATGATCCTGTTTTGCCGGTGACCTCGCCGTTGGTCAAGCGCGCAACCTCATCGGCGTTGATCCGTGCGGCACGCTCTAGCAAACGCGAGTGCAAATAAAAAATGTCCCCAGGATAAGCTTCCCGGCCTGGCGGGCGCCGAAGTAAAAGTGAGATTTGTCGATAAGCCCATGCTTGCTTGGTCAAGTCATCATAGACAATCAAAGCATCTTCACCGCGTTCCATGAAATACTCACCCATGGCACAACCAGCATATGGCGCAATAAATTGTAACGCAGCCGAATCCGCGGCACCGGCAACTACCACGATGGTATGCGCCATTGCACCGTTTTCTTCCAGTTTACGGACAATGGTTGCCACTGAAGAAGCTTTTTGGCCGATGGCGACATAAATGCACTTTACCCCAGTATTTTTTTGGTTGATGATGGCATCGATGGCTATGGCGGTTTTGCCTGTCTGGCGATCACCAATGATCAGCTCACGCTGACCGCGACCTACGGGTATCATGGCATCAATTGCCTTCAATCCGGTTTGTACCGGTTGATCAACCGATTTGCGTTTGATCACCCCTTTGGCAGGTCTTTCGATTGGGTATAGTTGCTGTGCATGGGTAGGTCCTTTGCCATCTATGGGGTTGCCCATCGCATCCACCACCCGACCCAAGAGCGCATCACCAACGGGCACCTCCAAGATGCGGCCTGTACATTTGCCTTTTTGTCCTTCAGAAAGCCCTGTGGCGTTTCCTAGGATAACCGCACCGACCGAATCGCGCTCTAAATTTAATGCCAACCCAAATATACCACCGGGAAATTCTATCATTTCGCCCTGCATCACATCCGCCAAACCATGCAGACGTACAATACCATCTTTGAGGCTAACAATTGTACCCTCATTGCGGGCTTCTGAGCGAACTTCAAATGACTCTAATTTATCCTTGATCAGCGCGCTGATTTCGGATGGATTTAATGCTACTTGTATTGTTGACATGGAATATATCCCCTGAATTTATGCGAGCAATTCAGCTTGAAGTTGATTAAGCTTGCCTCGCACTGAACCATCAATTACTAAGTCTCCTGCAGTAATAACAGCACCTCCCATCAAACTAGGATCGACGCTAACATGCAATTTAATTTCTCGTTGTAACCGTGCTTTGAGCGCCACGGAGATTTTGTGCTCTGCCGCAGCACTGAGCTTGTCGTAGCTGCGTACAACAACGGCGAGGGTTTTTTCATGGTCTGCTCGCATCGACTCATACTGTACCCATATTTCGGTCATAATTGGCAGCCGTTTGTTATGCGCCAGAACATGAATAAGATGAGAGATGGTGGTGCTGGTCGCTCCAGCCATTTCAGGACCAAACAAGGACAGCAACAAATCGTGTTGCATCGCCAAAGACACTTCCGGATTTTCCAGAAAGTCACCAACCTCAGGCATAGAAATTACTTGCGACAAGGCATTTAGAATGTCCGACCAAGTAGCGAGTGCGCGTTCTGCACAAGCATGCTCAAACACGGCTCTTGCATAAGGCCTTGCTACTGTTGAATTATCTGCCATTTTAAATCTCTTCTATTAGTCGATCCAGCACAGCTTGATTGGCTTTCTCATCTATTTCGCGCTGCAAAATTCTTTCCGCACCCAGTACCGCCAGTTGACCCACTTGGCGACGCAAATCATCCTTGGCTCGGTTGATTTCCTGTAGCAGGGTTTGTTCTGCCAGCATCAGCATGCGCTGCGCTTCAGCTTTGGCAGTTTCTTTTGCTTCGTCAATCATGTGGTTAGCACGGTGATGCGCTTTATCAATAATATCTGCAGCTTGCTGCTTAGCAATCTTGAGTTCCTCGATAACGCGATGCCGTGCCAATTCTAGATCACGCTGACCGCGCTCCGCTGCTGCCAAGCCTTCAGCAATTTTGTCTTGTCGCGCTTCCAGAGCTTTGACCAGTGGCGGCCACACAAACCGCATGCTAAACCACACGAATGCGATAAAGACCAGCATCTGCACGATCAATGTTACATTAATTTCCACAATTCATCTCCCGAAGATACTTGCCGCACTTATGTGCTGGGGCACCTTGACAATCACGCACCTAAATTACTGATAAAAGGATTAGCAAACGTAAAGAATAGCGCTATACCAACCCCAATCATGGTCACCGCATCCAACAAACCAGCAACAATAAACATTTTCACTTGCAGCATCGGTACCATTTCTGGTTGTCGCGCAGAGCCTTCTAAAAATTTGCCACCCAGCAGACCAAACCCTATGGCCGTTCCCAGCGCACCCAAACCTATCAGCAATGCGACCGCGATCACGGTCATACTTTGTACCTGTGCTATTAAATTTGCAGCTTGCATATCATTTCCCCTCTTATGGATTATGTTAAAAATTAATTTACTACAAACACTAATGATCTTCGTGTGCCAGACTCAAGTAGACAATTGTCAACACCATGAAAATAAATGCCTGTAAGGTTATCACCAAAATGTGAAAAATAGACCAGCCTAACGCCAGCAAAAACTGCGTCACTCCGAGCGCCATATTACCGGCTGACAGTGTGTCGGTGGAAGCATTGAGCGTGAACAGCGCTATCAGAATGAAAATCAACTCTCCGGCATATAGGTTACCAAATAGCCGCAACGCCAATGAAATAGGCCGAGACAGCAGGGTGACCGACTCCAAGATAAAGTTGAATGGAATGGCCAACGGGTGATTAAACGGATTCATTGTGAGCTCTTTCGTGAACCCCTTGAAACCCTTTATCTTGCAGCTGTAATACAGGATAAGGATGAATACCGCAATTGACAAACCGAAGGTTAGGTTGAGATCGGTGGTTGGGACTGCTTTGAGGTGATGCACACCCACCGCGCCTGCCAGCATCGGCAGCAAATCGACCGGAATGATATCCATGAAATTCATCAGCAGCACCCAGAGAAATATGGTGAGTGCCAGCGGCCCTATAACCTTGTTGCGACCGTGAAAGCAGTCTTTAACCTGACTGTCTGCGAACACCAACACCCACTCCACAAAGTTCTGTAACTTTCCTGGGACACCATGACTGGCTCGCCTTGCGCCAAGATAGAGCAGAGCACTCATCACCAGTCCTAGGAACACGGAAAAACAAACCGTATCGAGGTTGAGGGTCCAAAAACCACCACCGGCGCCAAGCGACATGGTTTTGAGATTGTAAGTCAAATATGTCAAATGATGTTTTATGTATGCTGTACTGGATACCATGGTTGTCACACTCTCGGAACCTGAATTTTTTGTTGTTTTTTAAAAGCAAATGGCGCTAACCACAGCATCATTTGTGTCGCAATGTATAGCGAAAAAAATGGCAAGGGACGCACACCAACACACCCAAACATGAAGCCAAACATCGCCACTGACATAGCAATTTTCATTGCTTCCCCGTGGTAGAAGCGTTTGACAATTGCGCGAGCGTGTTTTGCACCATGCACAGCAAACAGCCTGAAGCCAAAAAAGGCATTGGGCAGGATGCTGGTTAACCCTCCAGCTAACAGTGATAGAGTAATCTGTCTATCTAACAGGACCCAGCTTATCGCCGAACAGGCCAGCATGAGCCCCGCTTGCATCGCTAGCATGCGGCTCAGGCCTCTTAACCCTTGTTGGTTTTTCACTCGGTCACCTTAAACCTTTACCTGCAGTCCAAGCCCACGGCAGTACTTTTTCTCTCATAGCTTTTGCTGCAGGTAAGGGCAAATAAGCGCGAATTATAGTGCAAACAAAATACGAGAGCAAGCGGATTAATAACCAACCAGAGTTTTGACAGTGATTCAGTCGGATTTTGAATTATTTTTGCGCAAATATCCACTTTGGAGCACTGCTTGAGCTATACTATAGCTAAGGCCTATCGGGCTAACTGTAAGGAAATCATGATGAGTGAGAAATCGCAGCACACCAGTGCACAGCTTAGGGTACAAATGTTGTCAAAGTATGGTGCCAATGAACACCATAAACACAACAAATGGCATAACCGCCCCTACCGACAACATTGGAGGTCCCACCCGGTCACGTCGGCACACGCAGTAGTGGCTAGAGAGAGGCCAAATAGTGGCGATCAGCCAGAAGAAACCATCGATATTTTAGGCGGCTTACACCAACAGAAGATGAGAGTACGTGTTTTGCGAGGCGATTACCACTAGAGCGCCAAGACATCGCGGCTAGCGCAGCATTCAGCCACTTTTATTGCTGAGGTGGTAATATTGCAACAAACAGACGACGCGCACCACGCCTGAGCACTGTTTGGCAATATCAATAACCAATTTGGCTTGCTGCGGGTCAACATCTCCCATCACGTACACAATATTTTGATACGTGACGACTTTAAAAGTTGCCGGATCTATTGATGAATTTGCTATCATGAGACTGCGGATCTGCCCAGTAATCCAACTATCTTGTAATGCATTAACCGGTTTGTGACTAACTGCGATTTGATTAAAAAGACGGCGAATGCCTTTGATGGCCTGCAGGTGTTGATAAATTTCGCTGCGCATGGTCGCAGTAGGCACGATACCCACCAGCAAGACATCCCCATTAAACACCGCGATTTCTAGATTCACATCGGCGCGATGATAGCGGTTGTCTTTAAAGAGCTTTTGATTAACGATGGCCGCAAGCTTGAGATCATCCAATTTCTTATACACATTGTGGCGATCGTAAACCAACGAGGCTCCGGTCCAGACCCCACTCAAACACCCAGACAAATAACCAAGCGGCAGCATCATCAACAACCACAGGCAAACGGGCTTGCCGAACAAGCTCCACTTAGCGGATGCAATATTGGTATACCCAAGTCGGCCAGGCTGACTAGAGCGCGGCATATCAGCGTATATACTGAAAAACTTTGACCACTTTGCTGACACCATTGACATGGCGTGCCACGTTGACGGCTAAATCGGCTTGCTCTGGCGTCACTATCCCCATCAAGTAAACCACCGAGTTTTCCGTAATAATATGCACCGAGCCGGATGCCAAGCCTTTTTCTGCCACCATTTTGCTGCGTACCTCGCCAGTAATCCAGGTGTCTTTTGCCTGTTCTTTCAGAGAAATAGGCGAATCAACCGTGATCTCGTTGTAAACCCGCGCAACCTGCGCGGTTTGTTTCGCGATTTTTTCTGCCATGGCCCGTTCTGCTACACTGGGCGCTTGTCCAGTGAGCAAGACAACTTGATTAAAACAACTGACAGACACTCTCGATCCAGCAAAATTAGGATCACGTACAATTTTGGTATGAATCAAGTGAAAAATGCGCGCATCTTTTTCTAAGCCAACCACACCACGATGATCATACACCACTAAACCACCGGCTGTTCCCAGCACCACAGCAGCTACGCAGCCGCTTAACAGCAACGTTAGTAGCATGATTGTCATGGAATGCTTAATTTGCATACATTACTCCATCATTTCGCCAAATAAAGCTTCGTCGATCATATCGCTAAAGCAATGCAAAATAAATAAATGCATCTCTCGAATATTACCCGTCTTATCACAAGGCACTTTCAACAAAAAATCTTCGGGCCCCAGATAATTTTCCAGTACACCACCGTCTCGGCCACATAGCACAATCACATCCATTTCTTTATCGTGCGCGCTATTGATCGCATGAATGATGCTGCTAGATTGGCCTGAACAACAGAGCGCCAATAAACAATCGCGTTCTGTACCCAATGCTTGAATTTGTCTAGCAAAAAATTGTTCACCAACACCTTCATTAACCATCGCTGTTTGTAACACGATATCCGTCGTCAGCGCCAGCACAGGTAAGGGCGGGCGGTCAACCTCGTAGCGATTTAACATACTATTGGAAAAATGGAGGCAATTGGCAGCAGATCCCCCCTGCCCGCACAACAGTATTTTGCCATCCTGCAGCAAGCAATCAACCAACTTTGCCGTTGAAAGCGCAATCAAGTCCGCCAGTACCTCAACACAGGCAACTCTCACCTCAATGCTTGTTGCAAAATGCTGTCTAATTTTATCTAGCGCAACCATAGACTACTCACTTAAAAATCAGCGCCAAAAGCATTTTTCACCCAGACGATGTCCGCTGCTGTGCCATCAAGGCCAAGCACATCAAAACGCATCGGTTGACGCTCATACCTTCCGGTTAATGCCAAAAAATGTTGTGCGGTACGGATGATTTTTTGTTGCTTACGCAAGGTAACACTGGCCAATGCACCCCCATAACTGAGGTGACTGCGTTGACGCACCTCGACAAACACCACACAGTCAGCTTGCTGCATGATCAAGTCAATCTCGCCCAAACGACAGCAATAATTGCGTTGTATTAACACCAAGCCACGAGCTGCCAAATAATGAACAGCTTTGGTTTCTGCATCTTTTCCAAATTTTATGGACATACTTCCATCAGTCGAGTCAGCATATTCGCCAAATCTTGTGCATCACAATACGGTATCATCAACGTACCTTGGTGTGCTTTGCCTGGTTTAACCGCCACTTTTTTTTGCCACTGTTGCGCAAGCAAATCTAACTGTTGCATCAATAAGGGTGCCAGTTGCTGTTTGGTGGGAGGCGCTTGTTTAACTTTGCCCGCTTGTAGTTTTGCTACTATTTGCTCTGTTTCCCGCACCGAAAATGCACCGGCAATGACTTGTTTGGCAACCTCATACTGACGATCTTGCTTAAGTGATAACAAACTTCTGGCATGCCCCATATCCAAATCACCGTGTTCCAATAACCGCAGTACCTCTGGATGCAAATTGAGCAGCCGCAGAGAATTACTAACATGCGCGCGCGATTTTGACAAAATATCGGCAATGGCTTGATGTGTCAACGCAAATTCACTGTGAAGTGTTTGCATAGCACGCGCTTCATCCACTGCATTTAAATCCTCGCGTTGCAAATTTTCAACCAAAGCCAAGACCATCGCCGTTGCATCGTCCACCTGTCGAATGATCACCGGCATTGCTGTCATACCATTAAGCTGACAGGCACGAAAACGTCGTTCCCCGGCAATAATTTCATAGGTATCAGGGCTAATCTCTCGCACCACAATAGGCTGCAACAAACCTTGCTGCTGAATAGATTGCGCCAATTCGGTTAGTGCAAGATCATCCATATCCTTACGCGGCTGATATTTGCCGGGTTGCAATTGTGACATGGGCAACATCTGCCGTGACCCATCTTGGCCTTGCGTCAAGGGCGCAGCATCGAGCCTAATCGCTACCGGCTGACTCAACAAAGCTGACAAATTACGACCCAAACCAGTTTGCTTGGCACTCATACCATCTCCTTGACCATCGCCGGTTGTCGATTTAAAACCTCGCTGGCTAACACCATGTAAGCACTCGCTCCTGGTGAAGATTTGTCATATTGTAACGCTGGCATACCATGGCTTGGCGCCTCTGCCAATCGAACATTACGCGGTATCACCGTGCGATATACTTGCGTACCAAAATAACTTAACAATTGCTTAGATACCTCACTGCAAAGGCGGTTGCGAGCATCATACATCGTCCGCAACACCCCTTCTATCCCAAGTTTCGCATGCACACTGGCTTTAATTTGCTCTATAGTCTCGAGCAGCGCGGCGAGGCCTTCCAGCGCAAAATACTCACATTGCATAGGAATAATGACGCTATCCGCAGCAACCAAAGCGTTTAAGGTCAAGGTATTAATTGCTGGCGGACAATCGATGAAGACAAAATCATAATGCGCGTGCATGTTCTGTAATGCTTGACGCAGACGACCTTCACGATGAATTTGACTCATCAAGCCAACCTCTGCCACCGTCAAGTCTTTATTGGCAGGGATTAAATCAAAACCATGTTGCGTGACCACGCGCGCAGCGAGTGCTTGACAGGTACGCAGCAATACATCATTGCTAGAAAACAACAGTTGATTTTTATCTATGCCCGATCCCATCGTGGCATTGCCTTGTGGGTCAAGATCGATCAACAACACGCGCTGCTGCAAGCTGGCCATAGCGGCTGACAAATTGATGGCCGTGGTTGTTTTGCCAACTCCGCCTTTTTGATTGGCCAAAGCTATGACTTTTGCCATGATGGTTCCTTGAGTTTGTTATCAATGATAACACAACAGCGCTCACCGACGATACCGGGTACTTGATATGACGCAACATGATAAGAATGCTGCAACTGGTCCAACTCCGCCTCAGGAATCCGTCCTTTCATGGCCAGCCAAATTCCATCCACGTGCAACACATGCGCTGTCCATTGCACCATTTGTGATAAATCACTAAATGCACGAGAGACTACTGTATCAAAAGGATTTCCAATACGATAGCTCTCTACACGATTTTGTACAATCTCAATATTATCTAGTGCCAACTGGCGCTTAATTTCACGAAGAAACCGGACTTTTTTGCCATTGCTATCAAGCAATGTCACGTGCAGCTCAGGCAATGCCAAGGCCAAAGGGATCCCAGGCAAACCAGCCCCACTGCCGACATCCAACACCCTAGTACCTTTTAACCACGGGATAATGGCGAGACTATCGAAAATATGACGCGTCACCATCGTCTCCATATCCAGAATGGCCGTTAGATTATACGCACGATTCCATTTGCTCAACAGCTGCAAATATTGCAAAAATGGTTGTACTGGCAGCGTCATATGCATGGCGGTAAAACCCTGCTGCAGTTGTTGCTCGATAATATTTGGGGTACTCATGCCAATATACGCTGCTTTTTAAGATGGATTAACAATAAAGATAACGCTGCTGGTGTCACTCCCGCAATACGTCCAGCCTGACCAATCGATACCGGTTTAACGCGGATTAATTTTTGTACGACCTCATGCGACAAGCCGGTGACTGCATGATAATCCAACGATTGCGGTAGGCGTGTATCTTCATGTTTTTTCAATTTAGCAATATCTAGTGTTTGTCGGTCAATATAGCCTTTATACTTCGCTTGAATTTCCACCTGTAACGCCACCGCCGCATCCGTCTCAGGCAAATCCAAGCTGCTCAGCGCCTGCAGATGGGCATAATTAATTTCAGGACGTTTAAGCAGGTCAATGGCTTTACAATCATGCAGCAATGGTGCGTGTAAATGGGCTTGCAAAGCTTCGTTATCTGCCACACGCACAAAGGCTTGCTCAAGCTGTGCATAGGTTTGTGCTATCGCGGCGCTTTTTTGACTAAATAGTTGCCAACGCTTTTCCCCAACCAAACCCAGGGCATGGCCCTTAGCCGTTAAACGCAGATCAGCATTATCTTCCCGCAACAGCAGTCGGTATTCAGCGCGGGAGGTGAACATACGATAAGGCTCTTGTGTCCCACAGGTGATGAGATCATCGATTAATACACCGATATAAGACTCATGCCGACCAGGGCTCCATAGCTCCTGCTCACCCACCCACAAAGCCGCATTCATGCCAGCAATCAAACCCTGTGCCGCAGCCTCTTCATAGCCAGTAGTACCGTTGATTTGGCCAGCAAAAAATAAATTAGGCCACGTCTCCGTCTGTAAAAACGGCGTCAACGAACGTGGATCAAAATAATCGTACTCGATAGCATATCCAGGCCGAGTTATATGCGCTTGCTCGAACCCTTTGATTGTACGCACGAACTGTACTTGTACCTCCAGGGGCAAGCTGGTGGAAATGCCATTTGGATAAATCTCATCGGTGGTTAAACCCTCCGGCTCAACAAAAATTTGATGTGAGTTTTTATCTGCAAATCGCACAATTTTATCTTCAATCGAGGGACAATAGCGCGGCCCAACCCCCTCAATGACACCCGCATACATGGGTGACTGATGAATATTGTCACGAATAATTGCATGCGTTTGTTCGGTAGTATGCGTGATATAACAAGGCCGCTGCGGCGGATGTTGGTCGGGGTGCCCTAGATAAGAAAAGACCGGTCTAGGACTATCCCCCTGTTGTACCGTCATGGCTGCATAGTTCAATGAACGGCCATCAATTCGCGGCGGCGTGCCAGTCTTCAGGCGCCCCACCGGCAAATTGAGCTCACGCAAGCGCGCAGCCAACGCCAGCGACGGCGGATCACCAGCACGCCCTCCCCCGCTTTGTTGCATACCCACGTGAATTTTGCCACCTAAAAAAGTTCCTACGGTCAACACCACCGCACGTGCACGCAACCGCAGACCCATTTCAGTCACAATGCCTGCAATGTATCCATTTTCCAGGATCACGTCGGCCACTGCTTGTTGAAAAATAGCCAAATTAGCCTGACCTTGCAAGATTTGCCGGATGGCTTGTCGGTATAACACACGATCTGCTTGCACACGAGTCGCGCGTACAGCTGGACCTTTCGAGGCATTCAACGTGCGAAATTGTATCCCGGCCAAATCAGCGGCCTGGGCCATGGCACCATCAAGCGCGTCAATTTCTTTAACCAAATGACCTTTGCCAATGCCACCTATGGCTGGATTACACGACATTTGGCCCAACAAATCTAGATTATGGGTCAATAGTAGGGTTGATCTCCCCATGCGCGCCGCCGCCAAGGCAGCCTCTGTGCCGGCATGACCACCGCCAACCACAATCACATCATAGCATTTCTCGATATTCATAGCAGATGTTTAAATAGATAACTAATCGCGCAATTATACACAGTTCTTTCATAAAGTTAAGAGCTATATCTACGTTCGCGACGAAAATACGCTGCCTGGTGTACCGGTAAACACATAAGACCAAGAACCATTGCGTGTTCTCGAGCACACAGCCCATCCTAGCCAGCTTCTTGTAATCACTCATTCAGACTTTTTTAAACACTTAAGGGACGGATTACAAGCACCCTTACCTTGACCATTTAAAAAAAAATTGATACGGTACGACTTATTGTTTTTCCGATTGTAGTCTGGAGTAACCCGTGAATCTTCATCTGCACAGTCACTATGTCATTTTGACCTTTGATTCGTTTGGTAATTTCAAGCACATTAAATTAGCTGCGAAAGAACAAGCCTTGCACCCACTCGCGTTAACAGGCGCAGAGCGACATGAGTTGGCGCGCGCATATCAAACGTTCATCCTTGCAGACCAGGCACAGATTCAGCACCAGGCACAACAGGCCAAAGGCACAAACACCGCACAAGACGTTCACACGCTCTATCGCTTAGTTCTAGATGAAACAAGCACGATTGTGCAAAAAATAAATTCGCAACAAGTATTGGCACATACGCTAGCCGACCATCAACTGGTCCGGATGGTTAAACCGAAAGCTGAGGATACACGCATCACGCGTCTTACGATCTTGGAAGACTTACCCGCTGAGTTACAAAAAAGTGTGGGTGAATTTTTAACATTCGAAGATGGCCAAGGTTTGCTGGGCGTCAGTCGCAAAGTGCGTGCAGCTGTGATTAATCGGCAGTATGCCTTATTGCGTCCCGCAGAACTGGCGCTGGTGATGGATATTACAGGATCGATGACTTCTCAGTTAAACGAAGCCAAAACCATGCTGGATACCATCCTGCGTACATTAAACCATTCTATGGTTCCGCAAGGCTTTTATCAGCGCAGTGCTTGGTTAGGGTATCGTGATTTAAAAGATGCCGAACCGTTTCATTTAAGAGACTTTTCCACCGATCCAGCCGTCATTAGTCGATACATTCAAAACACCACCGCTTCCGGTGGCGGTGATAGGCCCGAGGATGTTGCCGGCGCGATGCATATATTGCTGCACGATTTAAGTTGGATTAAGCATCCCCACGCGCGTGGACTTAAAAATGCCGTATGGGTGTTGGATGCGCCACCACATGGTATGGGCACCGCAGGGGATGATTATCCAAATGGTACGCCGGATCATGATTGGTTGGCATTGGCTCATCGCATGAAAGCCAGCGGTGTGGTCATTCATCCCGTGGTGTGTGGTATTGACCCCCATATAGAGGAGCTGCAGATGTTTGCCACGACCGTGGCCAACATTACCGGTGGCACATGTGTGCTGTTAAGACCCCAAGCGACAATGGGTGCTTTATCACAGCAGATGATTGCCTGCATTACTCGTGACGTAGAATTGCAACAAGCCTTAGAAACAGAAATTAACCGACGTTTACTGGCCGCGCAGCGTCAGGCTATAACGGTGGAAATAACCCCTGAACTGCTGTCAAGTTATGCAAACGAAGCGGTGGCGGCCTTATCAACCTCTGATGCGTATCAAATTACCGAACTTCAAGAAACACAGTTACCGCTGACAAATGCCGCAGCACGATTGTCGCTATGTCATTCACAAGATGACGCACGCATCGAAGGTTTACTGCCCGCGGTGCAACCGTTTGCTCCGCCAAGAGCGCAAGCTCTGTATGCGCCCCTCTTCGCGGGTGATCATATGACAACAACTTTGCCAGAAGATGGGTTTGTTGAGCATGCTGCATACCCTGTGATTCCCTCCCTAAGCCTTCTTCGTCGTCAGGTGACTGAAGGTGGTAGCACACACTATAGATATGAATCATCATCTTCTTCCGCTGGAATGGCCGCCAAAAAACATAAAGTCGCGGCGCTTGAAACCGTGCATGAAACGGACGAAGCAGCTGAAAAAATGGCCACTGAAGATCTAGGTTATTTTATCCCTGCTGCCAAGAAAGTCAGTCTCATGGGACTGTTTGCTAATCCTCCCGCTGCAACTACTTCTCCTTTGCGTGCCTCTAGTTGCTCCGCGGTATCCACTGTCCCCTCAGCAGAGTTAGCGCACCATGCTCGCCGAGTGGCCTCTAGCATGGAGCGGTCGTTTTCTTGTGCTGATGAGACGAAACCTTTTCTATGAAACGTATCGCATAATTTAGTGCCATGGATCTAATGCCCCGCTCCTAATTGATTGAATGGCCTACTTAGATTGTGACGTGAGTCGGTAAGATCGGCGGTTCTGACGACATCAAGCTGGCGAATAGCCTCCAAATCCATCATCCCGCCAG
>DAIOSQ010000007.1:0-28648 GCA_036752465.1 Legionellaceae bacterium
TTTTTATTTAGTCAAATTGAGGGCATGCTTAGTGATCAGTACGCTGTTTTGGCCGAGACAGGCGATTCTTGGTTTAACGGTATCCATATGAAATTGCCGCATGGTTGTCCGTTTGAAATTCAAATGCAGTACGGTTCAATTGGTTGGTCGGTTGGTGCCTTGCTTGGCATGCAAGCAGCTCTACAAGATAAACAACGGGTCATCGGCTTGATTGGTGATGGCTCATTTCAAGTGAGTGCTCAAGAACTTTCAACGATGATTCGCTACGAATACAAACCGATTATTTTCTTGATGAATAATGCTTCTTATACCATTGAAGTGCAAATTCATGATGGTCCATACAATATCATTAATAATTGGCAGTATGCGGAGTTGGTGCGCGTATTTAATGGCGAACACCACGGCGCACGTGCGTTTAAGGTGTCGACTTGCCAAGAATTACTGGATGCCATTCATGAAGCGCGGAAACTTGACGTATTGTGTTTTATTGAAGTAATTTTGGATAGAGATGACTGCAATAAGTATTTGTTGGCTTGGGGTGCACGAGTGGCCTCCTACAACAATCGCGCGCCACGCGAAGCGTGAGCTTGTGTATGATGTGTGAATTTTCTGTATTTGGGCTGAATGGTTATACCTTAGGTTTGTTTGCGGTGCCAGTGTGCGTCGTTCGAGCAGCGACGAGATGTGCTGACTCATACAGCTTCAGACGATTGACAATCGCCAAGGTGTTGGTTTTAAATTTTGCCAATTCGCGGCCTTGGACTGGTTCGGCACGAGGTAGGGCGATTGTGCTGGGATTGCGCGGCTGTTGATTCACATGAAATTCGTAATGACAATGCGGTCCGGTCGCTAGCCCCGATTGACCGACATAGCCAATGATGTCACCTCGTTTGACGCGATCGCCGTGGGATAACCCTTTTTGAAATTTTAGTAAATGGGCGTACAGCGATGTGTAGGTTTTATTGTGCGCGATTTTGACCATGTTTCCATAAGCATGATGTCGCCCTATGAACTGAATCACGCCGTTGCCCGTGGCGTGAATAGGGGTGCCTATGGGAGCTGCTAGATCAATACCTTTGTGTGGTCGGCTATAGTGCAAAATAGGGTGTTTGCGTGACAGACTAAAGGTTGAACTAATATGACTGAATTTTACTGGATAGCGCGAAAATGCTTTTTTCAAACTAGTGCCTTTCGGGGTATAATAATCGATGTCACCATTGCTGGTTTCATGTTTGATGGCTTGATGGACCCCGGTTTGATTGGTGTAACTGACCGCGACTATATCACCAACGTTAACTAATTTATCATCGACAAAAATAGCTTCATAGATGATGGTAAACTGATCCCCTGAGCGGACTTCTTTGGCAAAATCAATTTCCCAATTTAAAATGTCAGTCATTTGCTTGATGACTTTGTTGGGTAGATTTAGCCGCTTTGCGGTAGCATATAAGGAACCTTTTACTGTGGCTGTGATGTACTGATCTTGGCTATTGGTTTCTCGATTTTCTATTTTGCTGATATAGCCTTTGTCTGCTCGAGAAACCTGCAAATATTGGGTGGCTGAAAGCGGAAAAATCAATGTTTCTAGCACATGATCATGGATCAGCATTTGTATTTTTTGTTTTGGTTTGATACGAGTCAAGAATTTGCTGTGCGGATTGTGTTGCAATATGAGTAACAATGTTTGGTTACTTAGCCCTTGTCTTTTGAAAATACTTGATAAAGTATCGCCTGGACGAGTGAGCACGGTCTGCCAATCATTTTTTTCTGGCGACTCGTCCAGTGTGATGGTGTCTTGCGTGATTTCTGGCAGCTTCAATTGATTGTGTTCAAGTCGTGAGTGATGCTGTAGGCGCAGTATCCATCCTACGGTGCTACAGAATACCAGTACAATCAATAACAAATAAATTGATTTAGACAAAAACGGTTTATTGACAGGATGTATTTTTTGTTCCATGTTTGCCTTTATTGCTGATCGGGCGTGTACTCAACTGATTGATTGTATAACACTAGCCGGAACTGTATGTATCTTCCGCCAGATTTTAGGCGAACGAAGTGAGTAGTGACTACTAGCCGGAACTATTTATCCGGGCTAAGATACCTTCTGTAAGAAGGTAGGTCAATCATTCTAGGCTTTTTTAATCTATTTTTTAAACGATTTGTGGATATATTTATGACAAGTGAGCTAGAAGTAATCAAAAGTGAATTGATCAGCGGTTGTGAAGAGCTGCTACCACAAGCAGAATTTATGCAAAAGCTTGCCAAGGGCCAACCTTTGAAAATTAAAGCCGGCTTTGACCCCACAGCACCTGATATTCATCTAGGACATGCGGTGTTGCTGCGTAAATTACGGCAATTCCAAATGTTGGGTCATGAAGTTATTTTTTTAATCGGTGACTTTACGGCTATGATTGGTGATCCTACTGGAAAAAATGCAGCAAGAGCGCCGCTTTCTGCGGAACAAATCAGCGAGAATGCTAAAACCTATCAGCAGCAAGCTTTTAAAATTCTGGATGCGGATAAAACCACGGTGGTGTTCAACGCGACTTGGCATCAACACATGACCAGTGCAGATTTGATTCGTTTGGCGGCTACTGGCACCGTCGCAAGAATGTTAGAGCGCGATGATTTTCATAAACGTTATGTTAGCGGGCAGCCGATCGCAATACATGAATTTTTGTATCCTTTGCTACAAGGGTATGACTCGGTTGTACTGAAAGCAGATGTTGAGTGTGGTGGTACCGATCAGAAATTTAATCTGCTCATGGGCCGGGAGTTACAAAAACATTATGGGGTAGAGCCCCAAGTTATTTTAATGATGCCCTTGATCGAAGGATTAGATGGGGTCAAGAAAATGTCAAAATCTCTCAATAATTATATAGGCATTACCGAATCAGCTGACATGATATTTGGTAAGTTAATGTCAATTTCTGATGAGTTGATGTGGCGCTATCTTGAATTATTAAGCGACAAAACCAGCATTGAAATTCTTAAGCTTAAACAGGCGGTTACAGATGGGCTCAATCCGCGCGATGTAAAAATTGATTTTGCCAAAGAAATTGTCAGTCGTTTTCATGATGCGGATATGGCAGAAAAAGAGCATCAGGCATTTATTGAGCGCTTTCAACGCAAAATAGTTCCTGAGACACTCGCAACCCACACACTTATCTGCACAGCGCAACAAAATATTGCGCAAATATTGAAGCAGGCCAATCTGACCAGCAGTACCTCGGAAGCAATCCGTCTTATCAAAAGTCAAGCAGTCAAAATAGATGGCGAAAAAATATCAGATCCATCGCTTTGCTTAGCTCTAGAGCATGTGTATCTCATGCAGGTTGGTAAGCGGCGCTTGGCAAAGTTGTATTTGACAGCAGAAAAATAGGATCAATGGATCAGATGTGGATGGCTATTTACACACCTCGCTCTGTTCTCCGGCTTGGCGAGGTTTTCTTGTGAACTTTTAACATTCGGACACTTTTGATGGTATTGCCACTAATTTTTAATATTTCAATTTGATATGTGTTAATTTTCAGACAACTTTTTGCGGCTGGAATGTAGCCTAGATGCTCAACAATAAGCCCGCTTAATGTTCGTGGTCCTAGTGAGGGTAGATTCCAATTTAACAAGCGGTTAAGATTGCGCAAGGTGATGCTGGCATCGATAATCACCGAGCCGTCTTGGTCAAAAGCGATTTCTTTGCCAATGGCTGCAAAATCGGTGGTAAACTCACCAATGACCTCTTCTAAAATATCTTCTAAAGTAACTAGGCCTTGCAGTTCACCGTATTCATCGACGACAAAACAGCTACGGCATTTCATTTTGCGAAAATTGAGAATTTGCGTATGTAAGGGTGTATGTTCGGGGACAAAATAGGGATCTTCCATGATTTCGATGAGATGATCAATATTCAAGTCTTTTTCTAAGGATAAATTTAACACACTACGCAAATGGATCATGCCTACCAAATGGTCAATGTTTTGGCGATACAATGGCATGCGGGTGTGTTGTGCGGTTTCTAATTTCTCTAAAATTTTATGCCAAGGCTCTTCGATATCGATACCGACAATATCTGCTTTCGGCACCATGATTTCAGTCACTCGGGTCCTTTCTAAATCGAGTAGACTGAGGAGCATGCTGCGATGCTCCACCGGCAATAAACTGCCGGTATCAACGACTACAGAGCGTAATTCCTCGCCAGTAAGGTGATCTTTTTGCGCTTTATCTGTATGTACGCCACATAATTTTAATAGCCCATTGGTGATGCTGCTGACCGCATATATTAACGGCGAAAGTATTTTTAACAAGGCTACCAACATAAAAGAGCAGGCAAAGGCAACTTTTTGCGGGAACAAGGCGGCCAAGGTTTTCGGCATCATTTCTGCAAATACCAGTACCACCAGGGTTAGTATGGTTGTGGCGATTAACACGCCAGTATCGCCATAGAGCCTTTGGCCAATGAGTGTGCCTGCCATTGAGCTGATGATGTTGGCCAGTGTATTGCCTATCAATATGACACTAAGCAATTGCTCTGGGCGCATCAATAATGTATGCACACGCTTGGCTTGCTTGTTTTTCTTTTTTACAAGATGACGCAGGCGGTAGCGATTTAGCGACATTATACCAATTTCAGACGCTGAAAAAAAAGCTGAAATGATGACTAATACAACCATAATGATAAATAAAGCCGTCAATGATACATGCACTGTTTAGCCGTTTTGTCTAGAAATATTCAAGCTCCTATGATAACAAAAACTCTAGGATTGATATACCCGGATTATTATGATCGAGTCTTGATTGATGCTTGGATTATCGGTTAGTATGACGGTATCATCAGTTGGTGTGATTGCTAAGCTTTACAGGGTTTTTTTATGTTGTCTGTCCAACAAATCATGGAAATTTTGCCTTCCTTACATGTGGATGCTAATCATTTTGATGTGCAATTAGCTGAAGAAATCCGCATGCAGCTGATTTCCTATGATACATCCGCCGAGCTTACACCGGAGTTATTGCATATTATTTGCAAGGTATTTGCAAAGCGATGGCACATCATTCGGGATGGTGGCAGCCCTTATTACGACTACACCATGTATCCTGACAAAGGCAATAATGTTGCTTGGATAGCATTAGCCAAGAAGTTGCAGTATAAACTAGCGGACCTGGATGAGCTTAGGCTGCTCAAAGTGGGCAAAAGACGCTCGGCAGTACAAATATTGATACCGGATTTTACTAACAATCAGAATAGTACTAACCTTGAAAATATTCCAGATACAACAGGCCTAGGTGAGCTTTTTTTGTCAGAAGAAGATAATGTTTTGCACAGTGTCAAAGCTATGCATGAAGAGCTTAGAAAGGCAATCAAACGACGCTCAAGCTCATGCGGTTCGGCTGGTGCGATCAGTTACTCCGTTAGCGAAGTCACAGCACAGCCTTATGAATTTTGTTTGTATCGCAGCAAGGAAAAGCATAAAAAAAGGCCAGTATCGTTACACGAAATTTATAGAATATCTGCCAAGCGGATGCATGCGGGTGGTAGCGACTTCTTGACTGTATTGCGTATACATGTGATGCCGACATGGGAGTCTTCCGGGGAGTTGCCACTCCAATTTTTGCCATGTTTACTAAAATTAGTCGACGCCTATTATCAACGGCTACGAGGAGAGATGCCTGCCGAAACTTTTTATGCGCAGCTGCGGCAATTCTCTAAAGAACTTTACACCAACACGTCAATTGAAGACAGCAATCATTTGTTTGGTCAAAAAATACGCGTGAATGATTGCGAATATTTCCTAATAGACATGCTGGTGCGCTTATACACCGAGACTGCGCTGGAGCAGGAAATTAAAGCAGTTGCTGCGTGGCTTTGCGAAAAAGATGCAACGTTGATGAGTGCCGAAGCGGCACTACAAGAGCAGTATCAAGAACTTGGTTTTGGCCCAGTAGGGTTTGGCATTAAAAAGCTCAAGTTAAGTTTGCAAGAATCTTTACTTCCTGGCTTGCATCAAGAAATGCAGCTTGAAAACCCACCGCGTCCGCAAATGTTTGCTGAGCTTATTCATGATACAGAAAACATTATCCGAGATTGTGCAACAAAAAGTCGGATAGACGCGCCTTTGGTCGAAGCATTGGCAGCGTTATATAAAAAGCGTTGGTATATCATTCGTGGTAAAGATGATTATACCTGGGAGAGTGCGCTTGGTAAAAATAGTCCGTGGATTCAACTGGCTAGAGACCTAAAGGCTGCTGGTTGGATTGCTAAAGATTATTATTGTTTTTTGATGCCAAGCTTGCAGGAAGAAGTTGATAGGATTACCAGAGAGCCACTATCTGCCAAGCCACTGTCATATTATATCTTGGCTCAGGATGGTGCGAGTCTGATTTTAATCGAAAATTGTGTGAATCATTTTCGTGAATATCGTACCTTCTATAATTGTAACAAATATCCCACTGTGCCATTAACTGAAGATGAATGGAATCGTTTGAGCAGCGCACATAAGAAGTTCCGTAAATATCGTGCGATGGCCCGCACAGTGCCAGATGATCCCTGTATTCGACGCTCCACGCTGCAGGCAGTTTATGATTTGGTTAATGATAGTTTATTCACCAGTGGATTGACCGCAGGCAGTAAATACGATGTGGCGACGCGTGTTTTGCAGTCCTTTAATGCTGATGAAGTCAACAGGCTCAAGTGTCTTGTGCCAGAAATGATGCTATCGATAAACAAGATCAGTCTTAAAGATATTGATGTGGAGAATCCACTGCATCTACAGCTTGTGCTAAACGCCGATGAATTAAATTTGCTCATAAAATCAAATATCCCAGCTATTTTAAGGAATCCGGAAATTGCAGCATCTGACAAAGAGCGCCTCTGTCAGATAATGTCTCTGCTCGAACAATGTCTACAAGGACGCTTTGCAAGTCGGCTAGGAGTTCTGTGCAACCATATAGGGTTTCTCAAAACTTTTTTGCCAAACTTTACCATGAGCAATAAGGTAGCACTTCGCGAGGTCGATGTGCATAATGAAGCGTACAAAAGCATGACAATTAAAACGGACGAGCTGGTTTTCATCCAAAGTGAACTGATGAACCTTGCGGTGCGTAAGTTGGTGTTGCTGCGCATCATGGCTGAAATCGACACTTGTTTGCACATGGCAACGGTCAGCCATGTAGAGGAAATTCAACTTTTTGAACGTACGGCAAGCGATTCAATCGAGTTACTCAGAAAATTGTTGCCCAACCACCATATTTTGCTTGCTGATTTAGATATATCAAGCGGCAATTATCAGCCGCTACAATGTTCAGCGAGACAGGCCCGGCACTTAAAGCAAGCCATAGGTGTTCTAGTGGCGGATATCGACAGGGTTGGGCCAGACGAAATAAGCGACCTTATCGAAAAACTAACCCAAGAGCACAATGAAATCAACTCTACTTATCTTGCCTACGAAAAATTTTTCAAATTCATTGCAGATCTTGATCCGGTCGAAAAACAAAAACTGTACGACCAGAATATATTGTTATTCAGTCAATGGAAAACAGTAAAAGAGTTGTTGGATGATTTGCGGCATACCGAAGATAATCAAGGTTGCGTTGCTAGTGCTGGAAAATTCTTTGCGAAACTGGTTATGGATTATGCGCCAGATATGAGGTTTTGTGCGCGGTTAGAAGCAGACCATCACCACATGAAAGAAGATCTTATTATCTTCAGAAGGTCATCCAGAAGAAAAATATTACAAGAAGATCTTGATTTGACTTTGTTGCGCATAGAGTACATGCTCTATGTGATCATAAAGGGCGATTTCAGAGATGTCCCTGAGCATGATACAGACGAGATTCACCTTAGTGCTGTCATAAAACGCACGGTTCCCAAGATTGTTGCCCAAGTTTTTAACAGCCTAACGGAACTGCTTGAGTCAACGAATCGCTACAAGATTTTATCCGGTTCAACCAAAGCTCGTAAAATAGCAGGCGATGTAGGGAGCTGTCGTAAGATAGTCACTTTATTTAATCAATTACAGAACAATGTGATCGAGGCGGCTAGGTTAAAAATGCTACACGCGTCATCTGAAAACTGGGTTTTTTTTAGCATTTTTGGTGCTGCCCATGGAGAAAAAATACCCCAAAGTTGTGTTCAAAAGTGGCTTGATCTCATGGCTAGGCACAATGTTGAGCAATGGCTTACGGATAATCCCAATTTATTCCCATCATCCATTTGGAGCATGATGACAGTAACCACCCAGCAGCATGATTCTTCAGACCTGCTCAGGGATAGGAGTTACAAATTAAACGTCATTTTAGATCATTTGAAGAATGCAAAACATGATTTGCTCGAAAAATATGAGTTTTTACAGCCGGAGAGGCCAAGCACTGCGGAACAAGTTAGGCTTATATAGTTATTCAAAATAAACCAATTATTTATTTATCCGCCATGGCGTATATCAAGGCCTTTTGCAGCTGGAAAAGACAGACGATAAAATTGATGTAACCATATATCTTTGGTAGGATAAATTTTTATACTGAGAACTGAAACTATGATGGATAAAAACTATCCCTATATGTATGAAGATCGGCGTTATTTGGGTTACTTGGCATATAGGGAAGCTGAACCAAAGCCTGCGGTATTGGTAGTGCACGATTGGTCTGGCCGTAAT
Organism: Legionellaceae bacterium; assembly: GCA_036752465.1. Lineage (GTDB taxonomy): Bacteria > Pseudomonadota > Gammaproteobacteria > Legionellales > Legionellaceae > DAIOSQ01. The sequence goes on from DAIOSQ010000007.1 coordinate 8,646, forward strand.
GAGCTTGCTTGCCAGCAAGCTGAACTGTTAGCTGATTTAGGCTATATTGGTTTTGCTGTCGATATGTTTGGTGACGGGGTTATTGGTTCCACCGTTGATGAAAAACAGGCCTTGATCGCCCCGTTGTTAGCGAATAGACAACGTTTGTTGGGGAGGATGATGCAGGCGCTTGCAACTGTAAAACAATTACCTATGGTTGATACAACACGCATTGCCATTATTGGTTTTTGCTTTGGTGGTCTTTGCGCACTTGATGTAGCACGCAGTGGTGCAGCCATTCAAGGTGTGGTTAGTTTCCATGGTGTATTAAATCCACCCTCACCGCAGCAGGGGCAAGTGATTGCGGCGAAAGTTTTGGCCTTACACGGTTATGATGATCCGATGGTACCACCGCAGCAGGTTAATGACTTCGCGGCAGAAATGACTCAAGCAAAAGCAGATTGGCAGATTCACATGTACGGCAATACCCAACATGCGTTTACTAACCCTAGCGCGCATGATCTGCAGCTGGGCACCATGTATAATGCGCTGGCGCATACACGGTCGGTGCAAAGTATGCAAAATTTTCTGACTGAAATATTCCATCATGCCTAAGTCATCTAAATTGCTGGCAGAGAAATTTGGTGATCTGTTAAAGAATCGTGGTTTATATTGTACAGTTGCAGAGTCTTGTACTGGGGGTGGTCTCGGCGCAGTCATTACTTCGATTGCCGGTAGCTCAATGTGGTTTGATCGTGGTTTTGTCACCTATTCCAACAAAGCGAAACAAGAAATGCTTGATGTGCGTGCGGAGGTATTGTTGTCCGATGGGGCGGTCAGTGAGGCGACGGTCTGTCAGATGGTTAACGGTGCATTGCAGCACAGCATGTCACAGGTTGCTATTGCCATTACTGGAGTTGCCGGACCATCTGGCGGAGGCCAAAACAAGCCGGTAGGTACTGTTTGGATAGCCGTGGCCATCCAAACAGCAGTGCAGGCTGTTATGTATTCATTTACAGGCGATCGAGACGCTATTCGCGAACAAAGTATAGTCGCTGCTCTAGAGCTTGCGATTAAAATCTTATCGTCCACTTAGCTGAAGATTGTGCTAGTGTAATCTTAAGTATTTGACTCCGTTTTTCAGGTTAAGTCATTCAATGCATTTGCGGCATGCCTTGGTGTCGCTTTTCATGCTAAAAATCACGTTGCCTTAGCAATAAAGATGTAATATATTATTAATATTATTAACACAAACAGGGATGGTGTTAATAATATTACCTTTTCGTGATTTTTTTTATACTGTAAGCACGACAACTACAATAATGGAAGGAACCCACACTATGCTAACACTCACCCGCCGGATAGGCGAAAAAATAATTATTCAAGATAATATTGTCTGTACAGTATTGGATGTTCAGGATAAATACATTCGGCTTGGTTTTATAGCGCCTGCAGATGTTGTGATCCATAGGCAGGAGATGACTCAGCAACCAGAAGCTCTTGAAAAAAAGTTAGCGCCCGCAGCTTGTTTGCTTGAAAAGGGGGCGGTATGAGTCAAACATCGATAGTGCTGGGTGCTTACTTTGGCAAAATGGTTGTGTTCACGCTGACTATGTTGCCTATGAATTTCATCAGTGGTATCCCGCAGTTTGTTATGAGGAGTGGGCTATGAGTGAACTGCCGCCTAAAGCTTCCCTGTATTTAGTGAATCAAGACGAGCCGCCAGCTGGGTTACCCCCAGACTTAACCAATATCAAATACATGGCTTTGTTTAATCAAGTATTGCTCTCCTGCCGGACACTGGAGCAGCTGTGTGGATCTGTAGAAGATAATTCGCGTTTAATCCGTCAATTTCTCAAGAAGTTAGGATAATCGCACATTAAGCAGTTGCATGGTCGTGCAGACGATGCAACCAATTTTTTGCGGATTATGTCGATAGCTGGCTATTTTTGCGTGCAGTTTTTTGCGGTGCTGTTGCATGATTTTCCCAGCCTCCACCCAGAGCCTTGATCAATGTAACACTGGCTACTTGTCGTCTCGTTTGGATTTCAATTAAATTTAACTGTGCCTGCAATGTTTGAATTTCCGGTACGACCACATCTAGGAAGGTAGCGATGCCACCACGGTATTGATTGCTGATCTGCTGGCAGGCACGCTTGGCAGCATGATATGCGCGGTTTTGGCTTTGGATTTCTCGTTCGAGGTCCACTAAAGATATCAATGCATCCTCCACTTCTTCAAATGCTGTTAGCACGGTTTGGCGGTATGCGCTGATAATTTCACGATATTCTGCATTGGCATGTGCAAGTTGTGCCTGTAAATAAAAGCCGTCGAAGATAATCTGTGTCACCTCTGGTTGGGCAATAATTAAAGTGCTTGGTGGGCCCAAGGACCATGCGAGACTTTTTCTCTTGAAAAGATTATGCAGCTCACCTCTTTGAAATCCCAATAATCCACTTAAATTAAATGTAGGAAAGAAGGCGGCTTTGGCCACGCCAATTTGGGCGTTGGCAGCCATTACTCGATGTTCTGCGGCAGCAATATCAGGTCTTCTTTGCAGTAGGGTCGAGGGTAAATCAGGTGCGATAGAGACTATTTTTCTTGGTAGGTGACGTGTGCTGATATGAAAATTTGCCGGTACTTGGCCAATCAACACAGCAATTGCGTTTTCTAATTGATTGCGGGTTAAGCGCATATCTTGCGCTAGGGTTTTCGCGCGCTCCAGCAGTATGGTGGCTTCATCCACATCAAATTGAGCCACTGCACCACCTTGGTGCAAATGTTGGGTCAAATCGAGAGCTTTTTGATAGGCGCGCACAGTATTATCAAGGGCAGCTATGGCTTGATCTGCGCCGCGCAGTTGGAAGTAATTATTGGCCAACATAGCGTGCATACTCAAACCAATTGCCAGTAAATCCGCATGACTGGCTTTGGCTAAGTGATCACTGGTTTTGATGGCATTGCGAATTTTTCCCCAGGCATCTACTTCATAATTGAAGGTAAGCGAGGTCAGGAAGGTATTGTATAGCAATATTGGTTTTTGGCTACTGTTGTTCAAGACAGAGTTTTTTTGGCGAGCGGCGTTAGCTATGCCTAAAATTTGTGGATATAACGCTGATCGCGTGGTTTCGACAATAGTTAAGGCTTCCTGATAGCGACTTAATGCGACTTTCAAATTTTGGTTATCACAGGTAACTTGTGTTTCTAATTGGTTGAGCACATCATCACGGTATAAAGTCCACCAGGGTTCTTGCCGCGTAGTGGCTTGAAGTGTGCGCTGGTGTGAATGCCTTGCTTCGGATTGTTTATAATGCGCTGGAATAGGTAGGAGCGGGCGGGTGTATTTCGGTGCAAATGAGCAGGCACTTAACAAGAGGCTGCTGAAGCTTGTTGTTATCCACCACCACCGTTTAATCCATTTTCGTAAAGACTTTATGTTTGTTCTCCAGAGGCCACTTGAGGATGGACCATCACCACCTGACCTTGGTAAATGGCATCGGATGGGTTGATGATGACGCGATCCATGGCTTTGACGCCATCGTGCAATTCTACATACGGGCCATAATCGACGGCGATGCTGACATTTTTAAGGATGACACGATTGTGATCATCGATCGTGGCGACTTGCAAGCCCTGTGAGCGAAAAATCAAAGTATTAACTGGCAAAATGATACGAGTCGCATTGGCCGGTAGCAATAAATCGACTTTGGAATAGCTGCCTGGAAACAACAGATGTTGGTGGTTAGATATCTTAAATTCCGCCAATAGTGTGCGTGTGGATGGATTGATGGCGTCTGCAGTGCGCAGCAAGCGAGCTTGAAATGTTTGTCCGGGATATTCATCTAATGACAAGGTCACGGTCATTTTGGCTTTAATTTGTGTGGCATAGATCTCTGGGACCTTGATATACAAGCGCAGCGGATCTGCTTGCACTATTCGAAATAATGGTTTGGCTTGTGAGTCACTGCCGCGATTAATCAAATCACCAATATCGGTGCCACGATATGAGATAATGCCTGAGAATGGTGCAATCACGCGCTCAAAACTTACCAGCTCGGCCAAGCGATCACGGTTAGCCCGAGCGGCCATAACATTAGCCAGCAGCGCATCACGTAGATGGGTTTTTTCGTCTGTGGCTTGCTTCGAGACTGAATCACTTTTGAGTAAATACTGCCAACGATCTGCCGTGATTTCAGCGAGGCTGCTTTTGGCCATCATCATCTGCAAATCAGCTTCAGCCTGTCGTAATTGTGCATCTAGTTCTGGCGTTTCAATAGTAGCCAGTAAATCGCCCTGTTTCACAACAGCGCCGATATCGACATACCATTGTTGCAGATAGCCATTGGTGCGGGCATAAATCGGTGCTTCATGCCATGCGGTGATATTACCGGGTAACACGATATGTTGTCCTGCCGTGGCACGGGTAGCGCGGATAATTTCAACTTCAGGAATCAGTGCTGCGCGAGTGTCTTGTCGGACCAACATAGCCGACCAAATTCGCACCATCACGAGTATGCACATAAGCACTGTCAGTGCCAAGATCCACACGCGCCATGGTCGGACTGCGTGATCACGCAACAGCTTACTTAATGTTTTGTTTGTCATCATGCCTTCTTCTCTTTTTGCCGCCGTTTGGTGTGAATCAAACAAAATACGGCAGGCACCAAAAACAAGGTGGCCAATGTGGCGAAGGATAAGCCGCCGACCACTGCTCGTCCTAGGGGTGCATTTTGTTCGCTGCCTTCGCCCAAGCCAAGTGCCATGGGACACATACCGATGATCATGGCCAGGGCGGTCATTAACACCGGTCGCAAACGAGTTTTACCTGCTTCCAAGGCGGAGCTCAGGGGATCATGACCTTCACTCATATGTTGGCGTGCAAAACTCACGACCAGGATACTGTTTGCCGTCGCTACCCCCATACACATGATGGCACCGGTTAATGCCGGTACACTCAAGGTGGTATGGGTGATAAACAACATCCACGCAATGCCTGCCAATGCTGCGGGCAGTGCAGTAATGATAATAAATGGGTCGGTCCACGACTGAAAATTAATAACAATCACTAAATAAATCAACAGAATAGAAAATACAAGGCCGATATACAACTCACGAAAGGCCTGTTGTTGCGTTGCAATCTGGCCGCGAAGCAAGACTTGCGACCCCTTGGGAATCTCGTTTTTTGTTTGCGCTAATATACGTTTTAAATCTTGTGCAACGGCACCCAAATCCCGATCTTGAATTCCTGCATAAATATCAGTCACCGGCTGTACATTATAATGTGAAACCACTACCGGTGAGCCGGTGCGTTCGAAGGTCGCCATAGCAGCTAAAATCTGGGGCATGGTCGAAAGCTCCCGGTTGCTGATAGGAATATTTAGCAAAGTTTGGAGTGAGTCCATTGAATATTGTGGTGCTTGGGTGACGACCGGATAGGACACCCCATTGTTAGGGTCTACCCAAAAGTTAGGGGTGGTTTGGAAGCTGCCGGATAATGCCAGCAACAAATTTGCCGCAATATCCGCTTGTGTGAAGCCTAACTCTTTAGCGCGGCTACGATCGGCATTAATTGTTAAGGTTGGATAATTGTCTGCTTGGCGAATACGTGCATCGACAATGCCTGGTATATGTTTGATGTGGTTTAGTAACAGCATGGCATACTCGCGATTGGCTTTTTGTTGCAGCCCCATTACTTGTATGTCAATGACCGATGGTAGGCCAAAATTTAAGATTTGGTTGACAATGTCAGCCGGGAGAAAAGCAAATGTTATGCCAGGAAACTGGCGTTGCAGCTGTTTGCGTAGGGTGCGCATATAGTCAGCAATTGGATGATGATGGGTGTTAAGAGAAATCATAATATCCGCATCTTGCGGCCCATTGGTGGCCGAATTGCTGTAGCTTAAATTGATACCACTGACTGGTAAGCCAATGTTATCAACGATACTATGAATTTCTTTGGGCGGTATGTAGCGTTTGATTATCTGATTAATTTCTGCTGCTGTGCGCGCAGTTTCCTCTACGCGAGTTCCTGATGGCGCAGAGAAATGCAGTTTGATTTCTCCGGCATCAACATTCGGAAAAAAATTACTTCCTAGCCATGGCCATAACAGCAGCAGCGATAACAACACCAATAAGTAAAATATCCCAATAAAACGGGGTGTGTTCGTTAATGTCCGTTCGAGTAATGTTTGGTAATGTTGTTGTAAGGTTTGAAATTTCTCTTCAAACCATTCGTGAAAGCGCACCCCAAACGTGCGATGCGTTTGTGCATAGGCAAGATTTTCTTGATGTGTTCGCAACAGATAAGCTGCCATAGTGGGTACCAATGTTCTGGAGATCAGGTAGGACGTCAGCATCGCAAATATGACAGCTTCTGCCATTGGAATAAACAAAAATTTGGCGACGCCGCTTAAGAAAAACACGGGTATAAATACAATACAAATGCACAGTGTGGATACAAGCGCTGGTATAGCAATTTGTTGTGCGCCTTCGAGAATGGCTTGCTGCACACGTTTGCCTTGTTCCAGATTGTAATTGATATTTTCAATGGCTACCGTGGCATCGTCTACCAAAATACCTACTGCCAAAGCCAATCCACCCATGGTCATGATATTGATGGTGTGACCCAGTGCTGCCAACAGAGCAATGGATGCGAGCATGGATAGGGGGATGGCAAGCACAATAATTGCAGTGCTTCTGAAGCTGCCTAGGAAAAGCAATATCATCAAAGCTGTTAACAAGCCAGCAGAAATGGCTTCCACGATTACCCCTCTGATGGCAGATTTGATGAATATGGACTGATCTCCAAAAATACTCAAATGCAAAGAAGACGGTAGGCTCTCTTGAATAATTGGCAGCAAATCCTTAATGCGATTGATGATATCCAGACCAGAAGCATGGCCAGTTTTCTCAACCGACATCATCACCGCGCGCAAGCCATTAACCCGCACAATGTTGGTTTGCGGTGCGAAACCGTCGCGAACGTGTGCGACGTCACGCAAATAAAGGATATCATTGTTTGCTGCTTTGACTGGCACCATATTAAATTCTGGCATGTCCACAGGGACACTATTGAGCTTAACTAGGTATTCATACTGCGCAATTTTTGCAGTTCCCGCTGGGATAATAATGCTTTGTGCAGTTACAGCATCGTTAATATTCAGGGCCGATACGCCATAAGCTTGCATGTGATCAGTATTCAAGTCCACCTGTACTTGGCGTATTTTTCCCCCATAGGCAAACGGTAAAGCCGCACCTTGCACGGTAGCCAGTTGGGTGCGAATGTAATTATTGGACAAATCATTAAGCTTTTGCTCGGAAAGCGTATTGCTTGATAACACCAATTGCATCACCGGTACTGTGGATGCATCATAACTTAAAATCAGCGGAGGTGTTGCACCAGGCGGTAGTTGTTTTAAGATGGTTTGTGAAATAGCGGTCACCTCTGCTAAGGCAACCGCGACCGTGACGTCTTTTTGAAAAAAAAGTTTAACCACATTGACGCCATTTAAGGTATGCGACTCGATATGTTCGATATTGGTAACGGTAGAAGTCACCGCACGCTCAAATACACTGGTTATGCGGTTTGTCATATCATCAGGTGGCATCCCATTATAGGACCACACCACACTCACCACCGGTATATCGATAGAGGGAAAAACATCTTTTGCCATGCGGATGATGGTAAGTGTTCCAATAATCATGAGTATCAGCGCGAGGACCACAAAGGTATAAGGTCTGGATAGCGCAATTCTAACAAGCCACATGCGTTATCTTGATTACGACAGTGAGCGGTTTTTCATTATCGCAGTAAAACTCAATAAATCTCAATATGTTTGCATGTTCGAGCGCGGTAGGGCTTGCGAGGGAGGTAAAGTATATGTATAATTTAAGGTCAATTAATTGTATTAAAAGGCATTATATGAGCTTTATAAATAGTATCAGCAACAGATATAGTTACTTCACGCAAACTAAAATAGCTTATTTGCCGGACGCTAACACGTTTAGCCCCGCACGATTTAGCCAACAATTTGCTTCCTTTAATCCGCTAGAGGCAGACTTTATCACGCAAATCCTTGCTCGGATAGGCGGTATAAGGGTCGCAATTTATGAATTGGGGCGGTCGGCTTATTTCCTGAGTCAGATGGTCATTGGCTCTTCTAAGGATTTGAGCCAAGCAGAGAAAGGCGCACAACAAGACCCATCAAATGCACAAGAAGCCTTTTCATCATTCATTCTGTCCATAGCCTTGGCTTGTTTCACCCCGTTTAATGTGATGTTATATGTGTTTGAAATGCTAGCACGCACAGTTTCTACCATGTGGAACGGATTACGTGGAAGCGATGAAGTCTTCGATGAAGATAAAGATGAAGATGAAGATATCTATAATGACCTATTTTATGACGTTGAAAGTGATTATGGAGATGAGAAGGAACCAGAGAACAAAGATGTCACTCTTGTAAATGAATTGACGTTTTGATCAGGAAAATTCTACGATTTCAACCTAATCAAACTGCCATATCGTGTTTAATAATGAATTAACATGAGCATCGTGTAGTGTCAGTTCTTGGTTTCTCGCTCGTAATAAATCAAATGTGTCTATCAACGATAGGTCATAGATCAATTTGAGCAAGCGGTGTATAAAAGCGCTTTTTCAAAACTATTGTCATGCTCCTGAAAAACGCAGTTGCCATCTGCGTTTTTCAGGATGATAGTTTTCCTAACGAGCTGTTAAGATATCATCTAAGTTAGTTTATTGAGACAATGCCTGTCATGATGAATATGAAGCAATGCTATTATCTACTGCATGCTATGGCCTATTATACGGCTTGGTTTGTCGGGACTATGTTGGCCGCGCGCGGTCATGCGTGGATAAGTTGTTGCGTAGTCATGGCCTGTGTTAGTTTGCAATGCTGTTGCCCATATCAAAAGGCATGCCACAGGCCTCATATGTTGAATTTTATTGCACTGCTGTTGTTGCTAAGTACGCTGGTTGATAGCATATTGGTTAGCTGCCGAGTGATGCTCTATCAAGCCAATCCCTTTGATCCCTATATGACAGCGCCTTGGATGATGGCGCTGTGGGCAAGTTTTGCCATCATGTTATGCACTTTGTTGTCGTCACTTTTTCGCCATCTGTGCGTATTAGGATTGTTGTCCTTAGTTGGGTTTACGCTTGCTTATGCATTGGCGGCACATATAGGGGCGGTGTTGTTTCCATATGGTGTCCAAACGTGCGGGTTAATAGGCATCATCTGGTTTGTTTTGTTGCCGTTGGCTGTCAGCATGACCAAGTTGAATCGCTCTTGAATTGAGGGCATTTCTCTTGGTTCGTTTGTGCGTGCAGCTTGATTTTGCTTGCCCAAGCTGTTGTAGTCAGGCTTAGCGCCCTCCAACAGCTGAGGTCATCAAGGCACCGTTTATTGCGATTGTGCGCTTTGCATCGCACTTAACAAGCCATTGGGTTGGTTCGCGGATGATGTCTGGATATTGCGCATGGCTGTTTGCTGCTGGCATGGATAGTTTTTAACCATGCTCATCAGTGCGACTTGTGAAACGGTCATTTTTTCCTTCTCGCTTTGTTGACTAGCTAATTCACGGTAAGTTTGCTGAATCAAATCATTGAGTGTACTGCTATTAAATACTGTGCCAGTGGGCAAGCAATATAAGGGTGAGCCATGCTGGCTGGCGGTTTCGTTGGCTAAGGCCAGTGATTCGTAGATACTTTCTGAAGTCAGTGCGATAATGTTTCTCGCTGAACGTGCCCAGGCTTGCGCTTGCGGATCTGCTTTGATTTCCATTTGCGGAATGCTGTTGACGATATTCATATAATGATCCATCGTATCTGCATGGGTGATGGTAGCGGTCAGACATAGCAACCATAATATTCGTTTCATATTTTTTCCTTAAAGTATGTTTAACTGACAAGCCGTTTGTTCTATTCAAAGTGGTCGGAAATCACCCCAGCAGTTGCGGCGATGACCCGCGCGCCACGGCAATTATTAATATGCCTAAGTTACGAGTTGCTGTGCGGTTTTGAATGAAGCAAAGCGTGTTGCTGGAAGTATGCCTAGGTAAAAAGCCATGACAATAATGATGAAAAAATTCACCAATTTTTGTTATACTCCCATTCTTTGCTCAGAACTAGCTAGGACAGGCATCCCAGACCATGATCAGTGTAACGGGTTTTCAAAATACTTTCATCCCCAAATGGTGTGGCAATGGCTTGCGAAATAAGTACAGGTTATCGCACAGATAACAGTCAAATGCAGCAGCGGATAGGTGCTATTCAATACTTCGCTATAGTCGCAGGCTGTGGAGCTAGTGATTCAGTGAGACGTTACGCTATGGCTTTTAGGGTAGGCGTGATATGGTATCAATATAGCGTGAAGGGGCATAATGAATATTAAAAAAACATACACTTTGTCATTACTATTGTTTGTTATTTTGGTGCCGGCAATAACAGCATATTTATTTTATTTTAACCCAAAATGGCTGAATTATGGTAAGTATCGGGGCGAAATATTGCCAACACCGGTATTGCTTCAGGACCTTCACCGCACCGCGCAATGGCGTTTGGTTTTATGGGTTCCTGGACAATGTGAGGAACTTTGCCAGCAACAATTGCTGGCTCTAGCCAGAGTGCATCATGCCGCGGATCGGTTCTTGTATGATGTTGTTATTGTAGTATTGCAAAGTGATAGTGCGCCACCATTATCCACTGATGATGCAAAAACCTTAGGAAAACTAGGACTCATATACCAGCGGTCGTCAATCACTGCGCGTGATATTATCAATCGCTATCAGCAGTCAGAAATGTTTATTGTTAATCGGCAAAACTATGCCATATTGAGATTTAATCAACAAGCCAGCGCAAGAGATATTTACCATGATCTTAGACAATTAATTACCAGTGATGAGGTTTGAGAGCATGAGATCTTTAAGCTATGCGGTGAACGACCGCCAGGACTCTAGAGAGTGTGTGCGGTCACCTGGCTTATTATGGGTAAAAATGGCGTCTGTATGTTATTTGGTGAACTCAGGGGGTGCTTATGCAAGCAACTGGTTTTGAGCGCTCTTTTCGCGATTATTTAGAGCTTTGTAAACCGCGAGTGGTCTTGCTGATGCTGTTGACTGTTGTGGTGGGTATGTATTTGGCTACGCCGCATGGTGTGCCCACCCTCACGTTATGGGCTGGACTATTGGGTATTGGCTGTGCTGCCAGCTGTGCAGCGGCTATCAATCATGTGGTGGACCAACGGATTGACGCCATCATGGCGCGAACCAATAGGCGACCGATTGTTCGTGGTTCAATCTCTACTAAGCAAGCTATTTTTTTTGCTTTGTGTATGGGCTTGGGCGGTCTGAGCATTCTCGTATTTTTTGTAAACACACTAACCGCCACGCTAACTTTTATTACAATAATTGGCTACGCAGGTATTTACACAGGATATCTTAAGCGCGCCACACCACAAAACATTGTGATAGGTGGATTAGCCGGTGCAGCACCACCCTTGTTGGGATGGACTGCAGTCACAAATCACTGCGATCCACAGGCGTTATTACTCGTTTTGATCATTTTTATTTGGACTCCACCACATTTTTGGGCGCTGGCAATTTTTCGTTTTGAAGATTATAAACATGCAAAAATTCCGATGTTACCGGTGACACATGGTATTCACTATACCAAAGTGCATATTTTGTTGTATACCGTGCTGCTGGCAGTGGTTAGTGTTTTGCCTGTTATCGTTGGTATGAGTGGAATGCTATATTTGCTGGTTGTATTGATGTTAAATGCGCGGTTTATTCATTGGACCATGCGTTTGTATAGACACGATGATCGCCAACTTGCGCTGCGCACATTCAAATTTTCAGTTGTCTATTTAACCGTGTTATTTATGGTTATGTTGGTTGACCATTATTTATATGCGCATACATTCTAAAGTCAGTTTGGCTGAAAAATAAATATTAATCGCGTGTGTTAATGGCTTTTGATAATATCGAACACACCGGAGCATTGTTATTAATTAATCCCTGTGCTCAACTCTGGCCACTCGTTGAGAGTTTGGCAGAGCGCACGCATGTATGATTTACTGAGGATATTCTTATTCATGAAAATCGCTATTTTAGCCACAAACCCGACATTGTATTCTCATAAACGTCTCATTGCAGTCGGGGAGGCTGCAGGACATGAGATGACGGTAATCAATCCCTTATTTTGCTATATGAATGTGGCGGCATCTTCGCCCAAAGTGCATTATCGTGGTGGGGTAACATTACCTATGTTTGATGCTGTGATCCCAAGGATAGGCGCTTCCAACACATTTTATGGCACCGCTGTATTAAGACATATGGAAACCATGGGTATGTATACCTTGAATGAGTCGATAGCCATTTCACGCTCGCGTGATAAGTTTCGCTCGTTACAGTTGTTGGCGCGAAAAGGGCTGCCCATGCCTATGAGTGGCTTTGCACAATCAGCAGACAATACCGAAGAACTGATTCGGATGGTGGGTGGTGCACCTGTGGTGATTAAGTTGCTAGAAGGTACCCAAGGCAAAGGTGTGCTGTTGGCTGATAGCCATCAATCTGCGGTCAGTATTATCAATGCTTTTAAAGAAATGGGTGCGAATATATTGGTGCAACAATTTATCAAAGAATCACACGGTACCGATATTCGTTGCTTAGTGATAGGTGATAAAGTAGTGGCCGCCGTCAAACGGCAAGCCAAAGAAGGCGAGTTCCGGGCCAATGTGCACCAGGGGGGTATTGCGACCAAAGTAAAGCTTACGCCTAAAGAGCGCTTGCTAGCGGTTGCTGCGGCAAAAACCATGGGTTTGCGAGTGGCAGGTGTGGATTTGTTGCGATCTAACAACGGCCCTCTGGTGCTGGAGATTAATTCATCGCCTGGGCTTGAGGGGATTGAAAAAGCAACGCTCGTAAATATTGCCGGTAAAATTATCGACTACATCGAAAAACATGCCAAACCATTGAGCACCAGTAACAAACGGTTTCAAGGGTGATAGGCGCTGTCAGTGCTGACGGTGATCGCTTTCGCCAGTTAGCCATGCCACACTGACCTCTAATTCTTGGGCCAGCACTGAAAGAAGAGTACTTTCGGGCATTGTTTTTCCTGTTAGTAAGCACTCTGCTTTAAAACGCGGAATTTTGACCAGCTTAGCAAACGCATCTATTCGTTGCTCATTGCGCGAGGGTACGCCTATGATGTCAAGCTCATTATTCAGTCGCTCTGAAAACAACTTATTGCTCATGTTGGCTCCGAAAGAACGTTGATGCTCCTAGTATTGGTATAGCATATTTTTATGCACACGACAATTTTCCGAATCATTTTGTGGGTAAAAAGTATATTTGCCCACAAAGGATGCGGGTTTTGTGTCGAAAATACATGTATGAGGGAACCTGAGCGCGTGAAAATTACCATAAAAGTGTTGAGCATTCTACGGTTTTTAGTTATGTTAACTTTGGTAGTGCGTACAAGACCTGCTGATTTTCATGGATGAATGCGGTTCATACTTATAAAATCCGAAAAAACAGGGAGATGTTATGGCAACGGGTCGTGTAAAGTGGTTTAACAACGCAAAGGGGTGGGGATTTATTGTGCCTGATGATGGAGGGCAGGATATATTTGTTCATTTCACGGTAATCAATGGCACCGGTTATAAAACATTGATTGCTGGGCAACCTGTGAGTTATGAATTACAACAAGGTGAGCGCGGATTGCATGCGGTCAATCTTGTGTTATTAGAATCCGTAGAAGCCTCATAAAATGTCTATACAGCATTGGGCATGGGTGCCTAATGCTGCTCGTGTCCGGTAGCTTGTCAAAAATAATCCTAGACCAGCATGTGGCGAAAACATAAAAACGATTGTACAATAGCCCGCCACAGTGTGAGGTAGTGTATTTAGGTATGCAAATAATAATTACAACATGGAGATAAAAAATATGGTTACAACAGCGATTCGCAAAGCAAGCTTGGCAGCACTCACCATATTGCTGGTCACGGCTTGTCATAAAACACCTAGTGGTATGGATGGTATGGATGGCGGTTTATCTGCGCATGGTCTTGGTTCTGCTGGTGGTTTTTTAGGTCAAGAAGCTGGGGAAATGTATACGACTCAAGCACCGCATAATCAAATTTATTTGTATGCGTATGATGACAGTAACCTAGCACAGAAATACGTACCTTCTGCCCAAGCGCAAGCAGGCTATTTAAAAGCCAATCCTGGGGCGCGGGTTTTGATTGCGGGCAATACGGATGAACGCGGTAGCCGCGAATATAACGTGGCATTAGGTGAGCGTCGTGCTAATTCGGTCGCGGATATTATGCGTATGGCAGGAGTTTCTAGTCATCAGATCCGTGTCGTCAGCTATGGTAAAGAGCGTCCGGTGAACTTAGGGCATGATGATGCGTCGCATGCACAAAATCGCCGAGTTGAATTGACGTATGAGGCAACAAAATAATGAAATACATTCATCGATATTTGCTAATCATCTGCTACGCTTGGTTCCTTCCCAGTACCCTGTGGGCAGCAGCGCCGGTGGTAGATGATAGTGAAAACTTTGCACTTCTCGATGAACAGCAGGTTGCCGAAAGGCAACCTGCAACTACGCATCACGAGCGTTATAGTTTTAATGATAGCAGCGATCAGCAGCCCTTGGCGCATGACACCGTCGACTCTGGCAATTCAGATACCAGCGGGTTACTTAATAAAATTCAAGGCTTGCAGCAAGATCTTCAAGAATTGAGAGGCCAGCTTGAGGTGCAAGCACATGACTTGAAATCAATGCAACAACAACAACTCGATTTTTACAAAGATTTGGATGGACGTATACGCCAAAACGAACCTAAAAAAGCGCAGCAGTCAGCTAATCCAGAGTCTGCTTCTGCAACAACACCAACAGATATGACGCTAACGCCTGCTGATGATCAGGCGAAGGTCGCTATTGCGCAGAAAACCAAAGCGGCATATACACCAGTTACTACTGGCACCAGTAATCCAGCAGACGAGCAGCTTACGTATCTATCCGCTTATGAGCTGGTTAAAAATAAACACTACAGCGATGCCATCGTAGCGATGCAAAGATTTTTACAACAATATCCGCAGGGTGGATATAGCGGTAATGCGCATTATTGGCTCGGTGAGTTATACATGCTCAAGCAAGATTATCCACAGGCCATCAGTCATTTCGAGATTGTGTTGCGCGATTTTCCTTCTTCCAGTAAATCCTCAGCCAGTATGTTAAAAATTGCTTACGCGCTCGCATCCTCCGGCAAGAAAGAGGAGGCTAAAATAAGATTAAAACAAGTTATGAAAGCCTATCCAGACACACACACTGCGCAATTGGCGATCAATAAACTAAAATATTTACAAAATAGTTGATATAAATTTTGATATTGATGAATTCACGACGATTGCGGATCACCGAAATTTTTTATTCTCTCCAAGGCGAGTCTGTCACCACTGGTTTACCCACGGTGTTTGTGCGTCTCACGGGATGTCCTCTGCGCTGTCAATATTGTGATACTGCGTACGCTTTTCACAACGGTACAGTACGCCTCATGGATGATGTCATTCATGAGATACTGGGGTATTCCTGTCAATATGTGTGTATTACTGGCGGAGAGCCTATGGCACAGCCTAATTGTGTCACTTTAATGCAGCAATTATGTGATGCAGGGCTTAGCGTCTCCATTGAAACCAGCGGTGCACGTGATATTCGCGCGATTGATCCCCGGGTGATGATTGTGATGGACTTAAAAACACCTGGGTCAGGAGAGTCTGACAAAAATATGTTATCTAATCTTGAGTACTTAAAACTCACTGATCAGATAAAGTTTGTGATCTGTGATGAAACAGATTATCAGTGGGCATGTACGATGTTGCAGCAACATCAATTGGCGCAGAAAGCCCATGTGTTGTTCTCGCCCAGTTGGCAGCAATTAGATCATGTAATGTTAGCAGAGTGGATTTTGCGCGATAAATTGCCGGTTCGCTTTCAATTGCAATTGCATAAAATTTTATGGCAGGACCAACCTGGTCGATAATTTCCCCTATAAAATCCTACTGTCCTGAAGTCTTTGTCAACAATATACTTCGCGTAGAGACTCAAATATGGTAAGATAAGCATCATTTTTTATTTGTTCAATTCCCGAGAAGCCTGTGAGCGATTACAGTCAGTTTGAAAAACGCAAACAAGATCATATTGCGCTTGCTTTATTGCCCTCTAATCAAGCCGATGAATGCAATATCTTGGATAGCGTGACTTTAACACATGAGGCTCTACCTGATCTTCATTTTGATGAGTTACAAATTCGCAGCACACGTTTTGGTAATCAGGTATCAACCCCTTTTATAGTCGGCTCAATGACAGCAGGGCATCGCGAAGCTTTTGACATCAATCGATGTTTGATTGCTGCCTGCGCTATGAGTGGTTGGGCTATGGGGGTTGGTTCACAACGGCGGCAACTAACCGATGAATTGGCTGGTGAGGAGTGGTTACAATTACGGCGCGAGTTTCCTGATGTGTCGTTATTTAGCAACATAGGTATTGCACAATTAATTAATACGCCATTGGCAAGTATAAAAAAATTGACACAAAGTTTAAATGCAGACGCACTGATCATTCACTGCAATCCTTTGCAAGAGTGTATTCAACCAGAGGGAACACCGCAGTTTAAAGACTGTTGGCAAAGCATCGATAACCTGGTGCGTTTGATAGAATTGCCGGTAGTTATTAAAGAAACTGGTTGTGGATTTTCCGCAAAGACTTTAACACGTTTGCGTGATATAGGCGTGGCTGCTGTGGATGTTAGCGGCTTGGGCGGCACGCATTGGGGGAGAATAGAGGGGCATAGAGCTGACCATGATACCTTGCGTCGTCGTACCTCCAAGACCTTCGCAAATTGGGGCATTGACACCGTCAGTAGCGTGAAGGCTGCAGTTGCCAGTAAGGCAAAATATGAAATATGGGGTTCCGGGGGTGTACGTCATGGTTTAGATGCCGCGCGTTTATTGGCATTGGGAGCTTCCACGATTAGCTTTGCTAAGCCTATGTTGATGGCCGCTCTCGATTCAACTGAGGCGGTGTATGAGGAAATGAACATCATAGAATATGAATTGAAGGTTGCTATGTTTTGTACAGGAAGCTCTAAAATTAGTGAATTGAAGGACAAAATATGCTAACACATGATTCTCATCAATTATTTCATGGGTTCTCACGGTTAACACGGGAAGAACGCTTCCAACGGTTGATTGAGATGGGTGCCATGACGCAAGATGATGTTTCATTTTTAATCAATGGTGGCATTCAAGATATCACGCTGGCAGATAAGTTCATTGAGAATGTGATTGGTTATTTCCAGCTACCGTTAGGTGTTGCGACTAATTTTCATATTGATGGGAAAGATTACGTGATTCCCATGGCTGTAGAAGAAACCTCAATCATTGCTGCGCTCTCCAAAAATGCCAAGTGGATTCGACAGTCAGGTGAAATCACTACCCAGATAGATGGTGAGGGTATTATTGGACAAATTCAGTTGGCAAAAGTAAGTGATTTTGCTCAGTTTGCAGAAATATTTCAGAAAAATAAAGCTTTTTTGATTGAGATGGTTAATGCCGAAGTTGCCGCAAGCATGGTAAAAAGGGGCGGCGGAGCGCTCGATTTGGAGCTTAGGCAGTTATTGCGCAAAGATGGGAACAGCATGGTAGTCATTCATTTGCTGATGAACAGCTGTGATGCTATGGGCGCTAACATCATCAATCAAGCGTTAGAATTTTTAAAAGCCCCGATTGAAAGGTTGACTGGTGAAGTGGTCAGTATGTGTATCCTGTCAAATTTGAATGATCGCAAGATAACGACGGCTACAGTAAAAATTCGGCAGGTTGATGCGATGCTGGGTGAACGTTTGGAAGAAGCGTCACGTTTTGCGGAAATCGATCCTTATCGAGCAGCTACCCACAACAAAGGTGTTATGAATGGTATTGACCCTATTTTGATTGCCACCGGTAATGATTGGCGAGCGGTAGAGGCTGGTGTGCATGCTTATGCTGCTCGCAATGGTTATTATCAAGCGGTTACACAATGGCGCTACCAAAACGGCGAGCTGGTGGGACAAATTAAAGTGCCGCTTATCGTCGGTATTGTGGGTGGGGTGACATCGCTGCATCCAACCGCGCGTATGTGTTTAAGGATGATGGACATTGATTCAGCCAATCAACTTTCTCGAGTGATTGCTGCTGTTGGCTTGGTACAAAATCTAGGGGCCATCAGAGCGCTATGTACCGACGGTATTATATCAGGCCATATGAAGCTGCATATCGATAATTTGGTGATGATAGCGGGTGCTAGCGAAGCTGAAACCCCAATGTTGAAAACCCGTTTACAAGCATGCCTTACACATACCAAACGGGTTAGTGCCAATCACGCTACAGAATTTTTAGCAGAAATAAGGCGTACACAGTCTGTATCATGAAATCCGTTATTCCGGCAAAAACATTTTTATTGGGAGAGTACGTTGCTATTTCGGGTGGCCCTGCACTGGTATTAACCACTTCGCCTTGCTTCGAAGTTGCATGCTTGGTAGAGCATCATTTACAGGGTATCCACCCAGATTCTCCAGCGGGCTTGTGGTGGCAGGCACATGCCGATGTGTTGCCAGGATTTTCGTGGGTTGATCCTTATGATGGGTTAGGTGGGATGGGTGCTTCGAGTGCGCAGTTTTTGGGGCTATTTCAGTTGGCACATCAAACATTATCGAAAGCGTATAGTTTAGAAACATTATTATCGGCGTATCATCGTTATGCGTGGAGCGGGCAGGGTTTAGCGCCCAGTGGTTACGATGTTATTGCACAGCAGTCAGCTGGTTGTGTCTATATTCATAGTAAAACCGGTCATTATCAATCGACCCCTTGGCCCTTTAGATATCTTGGGTTTGTGTTGTTACACACGGGGCATAAGTTAGCGACTCACAGTCATTTACTCACCAGTGCTATGCCGGCTGATATAGAAGGATTGGCTGCAATTGTCCATGAAGGGCAAGCGGCTATAGAAACGCTGGATGATGCTAGGATGATAGATGCTGTTAACGCTTATCATTCCGCATTGCTGGCACGCAATCGACTGACAGCACACAGTCGTAGACAGTTAATGGAATTAGCACAAGAACAGGATGTGTTGGCTTGCAAAGGCTGTGGTGCCATGGGTGCAGATATCTTGCTGTTATTAGTGGCCAAAGATAAAAGGAGCGCACTGGTTCGTCACTTACAGCAATCGCAATGGCGCGTATTGGCAACGGATGAGCAGCTATATTCTCACCTACACCATCCTTAACAAATCAGTTCAGGCGAATACCAAAAACCTAGTACATGAAAATTTGTATTTAAAGGTAATTTTTTATTGATCGTTTGATCATGATCCCTTATGATACATACCTCTTTAGGGGCCGTTAGCTCAGTAGGTAGAGCAGGAGGCTTTTAACCTTTGTGTCGTAGGTTCGATTCCTACACGGCCCACCATGCCCTAAATATTTTCCGCCATAAAAAACCGCACATAGCGCTCGTAGCTCAGCTGGATAGAGTACTTGGCTTCGAACCAAGGTGTCGGGGGTTCGAGTCCCTCCGAGCGCACCATTCTTAACCCTTTAAAATCAAGTAGTTAACAAGTTCTTAACCCATTGTTCGACTTAGGAACCAAGTCGGGGTGACGTAAACTTGTCTGAGACTCTCTCCGAAGCCTTCCTCAGATGGTCGCTAGAAAGATGTGCGTAACGCAACACCGTATCATATTCTGACCATCCTCCCAGTTGCTGCAGTTCATGCAAAGATGTACCATTCTGTACATTCCAGCTTGCCCAAGTATGGCGTAAGTCATGCCAGCGAAAATCTTTGATGCCTGCTCGCTCCAAAGCTTTAAGCCATGCATGGTTGTTACAACGAGAAACAGGCTTCCCCTGACAAGTAAAAACATAAATCTGCTTTTTACCCTACATTCCCTCGCACCAACG
>DAIOSQ010000008.1:0-28609 GCA_036752465.1 Legionellaceae bacterium
CGGCGGGCACAACAACAAAATTCAGCCGCCGATCTGCTGGATCAGACAAGCAATGAGTTTAAACAAAAATATGCCCAAAGAATCGAAACAGACCCTTTTTTTTGCAAAGAAAATCTTTCAGAAGCAACCAACATCGTCCCTATCGATTTGCCAGCACCATTAGGTACGCTGCTTCTGCCCGTCATGGTCCAAAAGTTATCCGAAACGGAGGGTGCGTTGCGACTTTCTTTGCAGGCAGTGCAACAATCATTTAGGGAGCAATTACCCAATCATTACAACAGCAGCAACTTCCAGAAATGGTTTAACACACACAAATCAACCTTGGAAAGTGCATTGGTTGATTGCTTCAGATTAGATCATTTAAAATTCTCTGAGACACAGTTTGATCATATGAATTTCTATATCCGGCAATTCTCATTGTTCTCACTCAATACCCTCTGCCAGGATAAATCCAGGGAGATTATCACAGAACAGAACATCGCAGTTGTATGCGGCCTTATGGAGACCTTACTCAATGCTGGTTACATTTTTATAGCAAGAATTGAGGCGCAGCAACAGATCAGTTTGTTTTCTGGAATGACGTTTGGGAAGAACCATAACGCAAATTGCGGATACAAACAGTTGTTTTTGCAAAAGATGGTACACTGTGTGCTGCATCTTGCAAGAACCCATGTACTATTGAGCCAAGCGCTGATCAGCACCGCGGTTCAAAGCCATCATGCATTCGTCGCACCAAAAGCCAAAAAACATCTAGAAAAATCAACTGAAATACAAGAAAAATTTTTCAACGTCGTGAATAAAAAGTCTGTGTTAATCCGTGCTTTTGGCTATCAATTTATCTTGCTAAAAGAAATGGACCTCGCCATACGTGCCAAAATCGAGCGAGGTCTTGGTCATTTACGCGAGGCTATAGCGCTAGAAATTGAGAAAGAAAGGTTGGGTATCGTTCGCCAAAAAGACTATC
The DNA here is from genome assembly GCA_036752465.1 of Legionellaceae bacterium. Classification (GTDB taxonomy): domain Bacteria; phylum Pseudomonadota; class Gammaproteobacteria; order Legionellales; family Legionellaceae; genus DAIOSQ01. The sequence goes on from DAIOSQ010000008.1 coordinate 965, forward strand.
CGGTCCATTCAAAAAATGACCAAAATTTAACGCCTTCTTATGGTTATGAGGAACTTAATACATTTCTTCACTGGCTTGATAAACAACACACGCGAGCCGATCATACCCTTTCTGGTGAAGCTGTAGAGCATATCGCCACGCAAAATACCAACCATAATACCCCAAAAAAAACCAGGCGCAAAAAGAAAAAATCTAAAGATCAAGCATGTTCGCCAGTGCGTGAGATTGCTTTGCGCGCAGACTCACCCCTGGTAGCTGAAGAAGCGTTTGCACAGGAAGATATTGATTTGCAGACAACACCACTGGCCCTAAAGGATGAGTCTATTTCTACAACCGCAGCAGCAGTCATCATCGTCGAAGATGGTCATCCTGACGACGTACCACGTGTTGCTAAGTGTCTGCTTGCTACCAATCGCTTACCACTTTTTAGTACCAAAAACCCAGTATTGAATGATTTATTTAACGAAATGCATCACATTATTAATCCGTCTTCCTGTGCTGGCTTTGTCTATATGTATGGCAGTGCGATCTTTAAGACCAATCCTGATGATTTTGATTTGTGTGTCTTAGGCATTAAGAGCCCGCAAGACATGCTGAGGGTGAATGAGTTGATTGCAACTTTCATCAAACTTGGTGCCAGAATAAAACCAATAAACAGCGAGTGTAACGAATACGGCTATCGCGACAAAGGGCGTCATACCATACCGATGATATGGGCAGGCATTAAGATCGATATTACGACTTCAGAAAAAACAGATTTTATAGATTTTTCCAATAACCTTGACTATTCCGCTTGTGCGTTATGTTATGATTTCCAAATAAAAGATGTCTATAGCATTGATGCACTCGCTGGCTGGAAAGATATTGATGAACGCGAACTCAATACTATTGATGATCCCATGACTGTTTTTACTGCCGATCCTTCACGAGTATTGCGAGGGATCCGTTTAATCGCTTTGGAAGGATTTAATTTTTCTCCGTCTTGTGTCAACGCATTAAACGTGTTGTTTGCTGAGAACAATAATTTATTTGATGCTGCAGATATCGAATTTGCATGTTTGATTAGACATATCAAACGAATGTTTAAGCCAGAAGAAGCGCCAACGACCCACCCACGAACTAGATCGAACATTTTTGATACCTCGCATGAAAGCGTCTGCCTACAAATGCTTTATTCTTTGGGACTACTACCCAAATTAGTTGATCGGCTGCGCCAGCATAACGAACCTGTAAGCCATTATTATTTACACAAAATTCAGGTGTATTTTGCTTATTTCTCCTCACCATCCCAGTCACCGCCCATACCGCACCACTATCGTAATACTTTTTTCCCACCGGCTGGGGGTGATTACAGCAGCGAGAAGGAACTACAATGCATGCAAAGATTTTAAGGCTAAAAACCTTCTGAATTTTTTAGGCGGTTGTTTAACCCGAAAAACACAGTTGCCATAGTCTCTATTGGGCATTCAGATCAAATTTCATAACCTTGGCATGCATTCCATCGGGCAGCATCATGAGCCAGTTTCTACCTTTTTGCGACAAAACTTTCGAACCGTTGATACACATCATAAGGCGGTATGTTGCTCATCAAAACATAATGTGACCAAGCAGATTTAAATTTTGGGTTATTGCTATACTCTTGAATAAAATCTATGCGCTGTTCGAGATAAAATTGGCCAGACGGTCTATCAACAAAGACAAATTTCGGTTTTTTTTGGTTTAAATCTTGAGAAATCACCTCTAGGGCATAAGAACGCAACTTATTCTGAAAATTCGATGAATAATGGCCCAATCGAGTATATTCCCAATTACAAAAAGAGAAGCTGCCGATCTGGTGTGCATCGGAATAGAGCTCGAGACTGTATAAATTATGAGTCATGCTCAAAAACATATAATCATTTTTTTGCTTAAAATTTTTGTTAAGCCAAGCGATTAGTTTTCTATCCGCACTATCGCTGTGAAAATAAGTAAATGCATTCCAGATACGCGCGGTACTATGATACGTTGGTATGAAAAAAATCACCCCAGCGAGGAAACTGATGTACCAAAAATCATGCTTTTCTTGGATAGTTTCGAGCAGCTCAGAAAAAAATAACATACCATACAAGCAACCCAACGCGATTGCCGGATATAGGTGGTAATACCAAGCCACTTGCGGGATGAGGTAAGCAATGATATTACCAAGCAAGCAAAATGCCAACACATCTTTCAATATGGCATTTGTTGTGTTTTTTGCCCCACATGCAACCCAAGCATAACGCAGCACCAAATAAAACAGGAGTTGAGCAAATTATGTGGCCATGGTTTGGTGATGCCGTGATAATATGGCATCCAGAATGGTAACACAATATGCACATAATCAGGGTACAGCCAAATAACCGTTAACCCATAGGTAACTATGGTAACGATACAAACCGCTGATTCCAGTCTAATCCAGCCTAAAATAGAATTTTTTTGATATACAAACAGCAGCTCAATGAAGCATAAACTGGGTAGAAAAAATGGTTTGATGGCAAATCCTACGCCTGCAAACATGCCAATAAGTAGGGCAATCAATGGGTGGACATACTTAGCCTGCAAACGACAAACTGCTAAGAGCAGATAAGGCACGGTTAGGATTACATAAAAATGTTCTCTTTGTCCAAAATTGTCCGCTGGCAACCATAATAAAACATAAGCTAATGTGCCGAACATGAACTCTATGGTTCTAGGCCAAACTTTGCACGAAGTTTTAAGTAGTTGATACGAGCACAGCATCGAGAGACTTGTTAAAAAAAGGACATAGGATCGAAAGCTATGCAAAAGTGGTATGTGATACATTTTAGTCAGGAGAATTGGCAGGGCATGTAAATAAAATATAAGGGGGGGATTAGGTTCAAAAATATCATGTGTGTACGTTTGGCCTTGCAACAGCTGCTTCGCAGTATGCAGAATGACAGCCACATCTTTATGCAAAAAGAGATTTGTTTGGACCCAATAAGCTATTGCGCTGAGTAAGCAGAAGAAAATAAAGTGTCGTTGCAATGTTTTATTCATGGTTTTGGTCGTGTTCGATAAACTACGTCATCTCTAAAAAATTAATATAAGTTTTCAACGTTTAGAGAGCGTCTATGCATACAATCAGTATTGATTTAACCGGAATTAATTACAATGCTTTGGAGGCAAAAGCCATTGAAAAGATCAAGACATGACAGGCCCCCACAAATATCATTGCCGCAGTTACTCTTAAATGCAAACAATAGGAGTAGTCTGGAGCCAAATAAGCCCCAACGCAACAATGCCGGGTTTCTAGTAGGGCATAGAAAGGCTGAAATTGCCTGTGTTCAATTTCAGCCCTGGTGCGAGATTGGTGCCATTTGTCAGCCACCCATTATTCTCATGTTGTACATGGTTGGACATGGTTGGACATGGTTGGACATGTAACATGAGTTCCTTACACACATCACAAAATGCATTTTGCGAGATAATTATCACGATTCTACGCACAATAGTCAACTATTTATTTCTTATCGAAACAAATTATTTCCCCACTTATTATTCAAAGATCAGTTTGTTAGAATAGTCCTTCACATACACCACAGGCTACATCATGCAAAAATCAGAGATCACTCTCCAATTCGCCTATCGGCTCAAAGAGGCTATGATAGCCGCAGGTTTCAACTCCGTTCGATCGCCATCAGGTGTGAATCTCGCGGTGCTGCAAACAATCACTGGCTATTCGGTGCAAATATGCCGTAAATATATTCGTGGTGACGCACTCCCCGACATCAGTAAAACTATTGCGATAGCTGCCCATCTGAATGTTTCACCAGCCTGGCTTTTATTTGGCGAAACTAATGTGTGCAAGCAACCGGCATCACAATACATCGCGATCCAACCCGCTTTGCTGTATCATATTTTTAAGACGTTGCTAAAAGAAATCTGTACTTTCCAAGAGATTGACGATATGGCTGACTTATTGCTATCTTTAACCGGCGATATTGCAACGATTCACGCACCAAATGCTGATTTAAAAAAAATTATCGAATTGACTCTGTCTTCTGCCTTTACCTATAAAAAAAGAAAAGGAACCCGCCAATGAACAAGAACACCGTAACGATGGGCAGATGGCATACGCCTTGATGGAGAAAAGTGGCTGTACGTGAGGCATCGTGTTTTCATACGATGCCAAGGCATATTAATCTAGCAATCATCAGTGATTTTGACTCTTGTAACGAGCAATGCTAGCAATGATTTCATCATAAGCAGATTCAGCACCTTCCCAACCATTCACTTCAACCCACTTACCATCCTCTAGATCTTTATAGTGTTTAAAGAAATGCTCGATTTCTTTTAATAATGCTAGAGGCAAATCTTGCTGTGATTTTACATGATCGTATAGCTTGCTTAGTTTCGCAACTGGTACTGCAAGCAGCTTCGCATCAACTCCAGACTCATCGGTCATATTTAACTTGCCAACAACACGGCATTGAATGACAGAGCCAACTACCAAAGGCACAGGCGCAATCACCAATACATCCACAGGATCACCGTCCTCGGATAAAGTTTGCGGGATATAGCCATAATTCGTTGGATATACCATGGATGTGGATAAAAATCTATCCACAAATACTGCCCCGCTTGCTTTATCCACTTCATATTTCACTGGTTCACCGTGCATTGGAATCTCAATGATTACCTTTACTTCCTTGGCAGCACCCCATCCGTTATCTACGCTTTTCAAACTCATAATTATGTTCCTTAGTATTTTTGTTTATGGCGGTCGCTCTCTCCCCCATCTGCTCGTAGCCTTGCTATGTTATCGAAAAATCTCTAAATCCACCAAGGTCTTTTTACAGCTATTAGGAATATATTGCTAAGATTTTGCTACATTGTTTTCATCTTGTGGAAAGAAACGCTATAATAAAGAAAACCACAGCTCACAATACATTATGAATTGTCTATTCTGCTGCATAGCTAAGAAAGAAGTCACCGCAAATATCGTTTACGAAAATGATAATTTTATCGCGTTCAATGACATCAAACCCCAAGCACCAACACATATCTTAGTCATACCCAAACAACACATAGAATCTGTCAACGCAATCAGCGCGCAAGATGTGCAATGGATTGGCAATATGTTGCTAGTGGCCAAAGAAGTTGCACAAACAGCAGGCCTCAGCGAGCATGGGTACCGTTTAGTATACAATATCAATACACACGGCGGACAAACAGTGTATCACCTTCATCTACATATATTAGGCGGTCGACAAATGACCTGGCCACCGGGATAACATACTATGGAACATTTATATAAACAGATTTTACAATCTATTGGTGAAGACATTAATCGCGATGGTTTAAAAGAAACCCCCAAAAGAGCTGCAAAAGCTTTAGAGTTTTTGACCAAAGGCTACCAAGAAGATATAAAAAGCATTGTTAATGATGCCTTATTTGAATCTGATTTAAACGAAATGGTCATCGTGAGAAATATTGAGATGTATTCGATGTGTGAGCATCATATGCTACCATTCCTTGGCAGATGCAACGTTGGTTACTTACCCAAAGGTAAAGTAATTGGGCTCTCCAAAGTGGCACGAATCGTAGATCATTTTTCACGTCGCTTACAAATTCAAGAACGTTTAACACACGAAATTGCAGACTGCTTAGCTGAAATCACGGAGGCCCGGGGGGTTGCGGTGGTGATCGAAGCCAAACACTTGTGCATGATGATGCGCGGTGTGGAAAAACAAAGCTCCATCATGACCACCTCGGTCATGCTAGGTGAAATGCGCGAAAATCCCTCTAGCCGTCTAGAATTTCTTAATTTTATTGGTAAAGACCTCAGCCACTGACAAAAAAATAGACAAGCATGCACTCAGTGTTGCGTAGCTTTACCACGACACGAAAGTAAACAATAAAAGCCACTCCTGTGGCACTATAGACTGGTGATAAGCCATTCCGCATCTCTCTCATGCCTTCACAGAGTTGTCGTGCACACAGGTCCTAAAATCGGCAGTCTATGTGCTTCAATCAACACCTAACGTGCAAAAAAACTCGGTGAACGTCATACCTAGAGCAGCCTGTGTCACACCTAGTTATGACGCCATATAGCATGTGTCGTTTGACTTATTCTTGTTCAGGTGCCATTTCATCAATTTTATACTCGGCAGCCACCGATTCATCTGAGCTAATCGCTGCTTCAGGTTCGATAGCGTTTGCTGTGGTTGGCCTATCTTTCCATTCCAGCTTGACACGTCCTTGTTTATCAACACCCGTCACCAGTACTTCTATCGTTTGACCCTCTTTTAAAACATCTTCCACCTTTTGCGTACGATCCGCGCAAATTTGTGAAATGTGCAATAATCCATCTTTCCCTGGCAAAAGATTAATAAACGCACCAAAATCAACAAGCTTGCTGATCTTGCCGTGATACGATTGACCCACTTCAACATCAGCCACTAATAATTTAATTTGACGCTCAGCTTCTTCCAGCGACTCACTATTGGGTGAAAACAGCTGTACATTTCCTGCGTCATCAATATCGATGGCAACACCCGTGCTTTCGATAAGCCCTTTAATAGTGGCACCACCTTTGCCTATGACGGTACGAATTTTGTCTTCAGCTATTTTAATGGTCACAATTCGCGGCGCATGCGCTGATAAATCTTGACGATGTGCGGACAGCGCATTATTCATCACTTGCAAAATATGCAAACGCCCTAGCAATGCTTGCTCTAAGGCTTTACGCATGATTTCCTCGGTAATCCCGGTGATTTTAATATCCATTTGTAAAGCCGTAACTCCGTTTTCTGTACCCGCAACTTTGAAATCCATATCACCCAAATGGTCCTCATCACCTAGGATATCAGTCAGTACGGCAAAGCGATCACCTTCCTTGATAAGCCCCATCGCGACCCCGGCTACTGGAGCTTTAAGAGGTACGCCAGCATCCATCAATGCCAGGCTTGCTCCGCACACTGTAGCCATAGAGCTCGAACCGTTGGACTCGGTAATGTCCGAAACAACACGCAGCACGTAAGGGAACTCATGTTGAGTTGGCAGAACAGCAGTCAAGCCTCTACGTGCCAGCCGACCGTGACCAATTTCACGACGTTTGGGACTGCCCACATTGCCAGTTTCTCCTACCGAAAAAGGTGGGAAATTATAATGCAACATGAAGCGATCTCTGGCTTCACCATCTAATTTATCGAGTATTTGCGCATCACGATCGTTACCCAGCGTTGCAGTCACTATGGCTTGTGTTTCGCCGCGGGTAAATAGTGCAGAACCATGGGTGCGATCTAGAAAACCTGTACGAATGGCTATGGGCCTTACTGTCAGTTGATCGCGACCGTCTATGCGCGGCTCACCATTCAATATTCGTTGTCTAACAAGTTGTTTTTCAAGAGCCGCACACTGCTTGACAATACTGTCTTTGCTCAGCTCCTGGCGTTCTAAAAACAATTGACTCACTACATTCTGGCGAATTTCATCTAAGCGCTTATAACGCTGTTGCTTATCTTTTATCGTGTAGGCGTGCAAAATGTCATGCTTAGCCTCAGTTGCAACACGTTCTGCCAGCCAAATGTCCGCGCTGCCGTTGAACTGCGGTCGTGTGCTTAATATACCCGCTTCTTTCACAAGCTCATTAATACCTGTAATAACGCTTTGCATCATTGTGTGACCGAATTTAACCGCTCCCAGCATCACATCCTCTGATAATTCTTGAGCTTCTGATTCAACCATCAAAATGCCAGACTCTGTACCCGCGACCACCAAATCAAGCGAAGACTTCTTGAGCATACCGAGCGATGGATTTAGCACGTAAATACCATCTTCGTAACCAACACGCGCCGCAGCAATCGGAGATTCTATGGGCAACCCAGCCAAAGCCACTGCTGCTGACGATGCAATCATCGCCACAATGTCAGCTGGCACTTCTGGGTTAAAGGAAAACACGGTAGCTATTACCTGGACTTCGTGCCTGAACGATTCGTCGAACAGGGGACGAATTGGTCGATCAATTAAACGAGATACCAGTGTCTCATGCTCACTAGGACGACCCTCGCGCTTATTAAATCCACCCGGAGTTTTACCGGCAGCAGCTGATTTTTCTTGATAGTGAACAGTCAAGGGGAAAAAATCATTCTGTTCCGCACCCTCTTTTTTCCACACCACGGTTGCAAGTACTTGTGTGCCATTCATACTAGCAAACACAGCACCATCTGCTTGTCTTGCTATTTCCCCAGTTTCGAGTTTGAGTTTATGCTCACCAAACTGGATTTCCTTAATTATTTTAGCCACAATTGTTCCTCTTTAAAATATGGGGTGAATCTCCACTAACGAGCATTCACCTCTATTCAAAATTTAAAAAAAAGGCGCATTTCTCTGCGCCAATAACGAACTTACTTCAGCTTAGTCATCATCCCGCGTAGCGCCATGATAGATCAATATGAATCTCTGAGACCCAGCTTCTGGATTAATGTCATATATCGCGTTTGATCCTTGGATTTTAGATATCTAAGCAACTTGCGACGTTTGTTGACCAGCGATTGTAGGCCACGACGTGAATGAAAATCTTTTTTATTTACCTTAAAATGCTCAGTTAAATACTTAATACGACTGGTCATAATAGATACCTGGACTTCTGGCGAACCTGTGTCATTCTCGGCACGTTGAAATTCGATGATCACATCTTTTTTTTGTCCACTCGTTAGTGACATATTACTCCCCAAACTTGTTTTATTGCAGGTTTTAAGCTAATTTCTTGCAGATTATTTACTCGCGAGAGTCACTGATTTGCAGCGGATCCCCGGTGCATATACTGTTTTGCACGTGAAGTACGCATGCGGCACTACTTTAACAGCATACACGCTTGGATTCTTTAGCAGAGCAGCACCTAAAAGTATATTTAACCGCAAAATTTAGGTATATCCAGCTATTCATTAAAGGGAAGTATTCTATCAAGGTGTATTAGCATGTACAAGCATTTATGGTAAATAATCGTGGAATTTTAAATTCATACTCGAAGGAACTCGAAAGTTTTGCATAGCACCCTCTACATTACATCTGGATGGTGAATGGAGAAAAAAATCAACTGTTCATATATTGGCACAATCGTTTTGCTTTAACTGCCCCACCATCTACAACCTCACCAACCCCTAGCAATAATTGTCCATTATAGTCAAATAACTGAACCAATCCAGGTTCAAGTTGATGTTCGGGTTGAATGAGCTGGCCATGAGCCAACGCTTGTTTTTCAGCATCACTCACCACCAATACTGGAAAATGTGCAATGGCGGCATGAACAGGTAACAAGATTTGCATCCGCTCTTGCTCACTCATCTGTGATAGCTCATCTAAGGTATACATTGGCAAATTCTCGAACCCAGATGTGTATTCCCTGTGCAGCTGGATTACATGCGCACCAACTTCCAAGCATCGACCAATATCTTCAATTAAGTTACGAATATAAGTCCCTTTGCTGCAAATGACCGTCAAATTGATGTGTTTGCCATCAAAAAAGTTCAGCTTGAGTGCATGAATAGATATGTCGCGGGCAGTTCGTGGGACATCTATACCAGCTCGAGCATAGTGGTAAAGAGGTTTACCTTGATATTTAAGCGCAGAATATATGGATGGCACTTGCGTTATAGTCCCTTGGAATTCTTGTAGGACCTGCAGCAACACATCTTGCTCTATTTCAAATGTATCCATGATTTGTGTAACTTTTCCGGTTGCATCCGCGGTATCTGTTTCTATCCCCAGTAGTCCGGTTACCCTATAACATTTATCGGCTGTGAGCTGATACTGACTAAATTTAGTCGCTTCACCGAAGCAGATAGGCAACATGCCCGTTGCTAAGGGATCGAGGCTGCCCGTGTGGCCGGCTTTACGTGCGCCATAGAGTCGTTTGACTGCTTGAAGTGCTTGATTTGAAGAGAAATCCTTGGATTTATTCAACAATAGCATGCCATTAACAGCTTGAGCCACTTTATTCATTTGGCTCACTGGCTTGATTAAGCGTGGGATCAACTATGGGGGTCTCTGTTTCAGTGTTTGCTATATCAATCAACTTTGACAAATGCATAGCATATTCTAACGATGTGTCGTAGATAAAGTGCAGTTGTGGAACTATCCGCAAGGAAATTGAATTAGCCAGCAATTTTCGAAGATACCCAGCTGAGCCATTTAGAATAGCCTGAGTCGTCGTTTTATCATCATGTAATGACGTGAAGTATACTTTCGCATGGCTTAAATCTCTACTGACATCTACATGAGAAATGGTGATCAAACTCGGTAGCCGAGGATCTTTGATAACCTGCTGTATCAGTTGAGCTAGCTTGCGTTGCATCATTCCAGCCACGCGATCCAATCGTTTGTTTGTCATAGAGTACGTTTGATTTCCACTGTTTCGTATACCTCAATTGAATCACCCGGTTTTACGTCATTATAGTTTTTTACGCCGATACCACATTCAATACCCTGTCTAACCTCAACCACGTCATCCTTGAAGCGTCGCAATGATTCTAAAGTACCTTCATAGATGACAACATGATTGCGTAACACACGTATCGGATTATTACGCTTGATCACCCCTTCTGTTACCATACAACCAGCAATGGCGCCTAATTTTGGTGAGCGAAATACATCCCTAACCTCAGCGACTCCGACTATCTCTTCTTTGAACCGTGGCGAAAGCATGCCGGATAAGGCTTTTTCTACATTATCAACAATGTCATAAATCACACTGTAATAGTGCATAGGTACTGCTTCTGCTTCAACCAGCCGCTTCGCCCCGGAATCTGCTCGCACATTAAACCCTATGAGCATCGCATCCGATGCAAGGGCTAAATGCACATCAGACTCAGTAATCCCACCAACACCACTGGACACTATAGCTACAGTCACTTCATCGTTTGATAATTTCAACAATGCGTCAGCAATCGCCTCCGCAGAGCCTTGAACATCGGCTTTTAAAACAATATTCAGCGCCTTATTGTCTTGGGTCGCCATATTTTCAAAAATTCCCTCTAGCGATGTATTTTTTTGTCTTTTTGCCAATTTCACATCTCTGAATTTACCCTGACGAAATAAAGCAACTTCGCGTGCCCGTTTTTCGTCCGGCACCACAAGGGTATCGTCTCCAGCTTGTGGGATGCCCGATAGCCCCAAAACTTCAACTGGCATAGATGGACCAGCGGTATCCACTAAGCTCCCATTATCGCTAACTAACGCTCGAATACGTCCGTACTGGAAACCAGCCAATAAGATATCGCCTTTGCGCAAAATACCATTCTGTATAAGCACCGTAGCGACTGGACCACGACCTTTATCCAAGCGCGATTCAATCACCACACCTTTTGCGGCACCATCAGTTAATGCTGTCAACTCAAGAACCTCTGCTTGAACCAGGATCGCATCTAATAATGCATCAATGCCTGATCCTGTTTTTGCCGAGATGCTCACAAACATAGTGTCACCACCCCAAGCTTCAGGAATAACCTCGTATTGAGATAATTCATTCATAACCCGCTCAGGGTCAACTCCTGGCTTATCCATCTTATTAATGGCTACGATGATCGGTACTTTGGCAGCTTTGGCGTGGGAAATGGCCTCTATGGTTTGTGGTTTAACCCCATCATCGGCAGCGACTATCAACACCACAATATCAGTTACTTGAGCTCCGCGGGCGCGCATTGCTGTGAATGCAGCGTGGCCTGGCGTATCCAAAAAGGTTATTTGCCCTTTGACCGTAGTTACGTGATACGCCCCAATATGTTGAGTAATGCCTCCAGCTTCTTTGATGGCAACTTTGGTCCGTCTGATATAATCTAACAAAGACGTTTTGCCATGATCGACATGCCCCATTATGGTGACTACTGGCGCACGGGATTCGAGCACGCTGCCTTTGTTAATTGTGCTGTCTAAATGATGTTCGATCGCATTTTCTTGTAGAGGTCTCGCTGTATGTCCCATTTCCTCGACCACTATAACTGCTGTTTCCTGATCGATGACTTGATTAATCGTTGCCATAGCGCCTAACTTCATCATGGCTTTGATGACCTCAGCCGCCTTGATTGACATGCGTTTAGCCAGATCCGCCACTGTTATAGTTTCTGGAATTAAGACTTCTCGGATGACAGGTGTTGTCGGCATAGCGAAACTGTGCGTCAGGGCTTCTTCAGCTTCTTTGAATTTTTCTGATTTTTCAGGCCGGCGCTTTTTTGCTTTATACCGTTTGGTTTGTTCATAGCCATCAGCTTCACCAACTACCGCTAGGGTTGGCTGAAACTTCGGCTTTTTTCGTTGTTTTTTGAAATCTATTTTTCCTTCAGGTTCTTCTTTTGTAGCAGGCTTCTTTTTATGATGTTTAGGTGTTTCTGCCAGCCCCTCTTCAGCTGGCGGCGTTACTGCTGTGCTGCCAACCACTGCTTCTACCGCTGGTTTAAGTTTTTCGCTCTCAACCGTTTCTGCTTGGCTCGCAGCATTCATTGAGGCTGGATCTTTGGTTAGTGCATCATTGCTATGATTTGTAACTGTATGATTTTCAGCGGTTACGGTTAGATCAGGCGCTCGCTCTGAGTCCGTTTCAGCCATATTATCCTGTGATGGTGCTAAACTGTCTTGCGTATCTGAGACTGCAGCTGCTTCCTCAACCGAATTTTCTGCTGTTCTTTCCAACGCGAGTGGTTTGACATACGTCCTTTTCTGTCGAACTTCGATATTCACAGTCTTACCCGTATGCACATCGTGACCTAAAGTGACCTGAGTCACACTTTTGCGACGCAAGGTTATCCTGTCAACAGAAGCGGCTTTATCAATACCGCTTCCACCTTTTAAATGCGTTAGTAAAATGCGTTTCTGGTCTTCGCTCACAGTCTCTAGCTCTTGTGTTATAGACAAACCCGCATCTTGTAACTGAGTCAGTAATCGCTCGACAGGGATGCCCACAGCTTGGGCCAATTGTTTAACGGTCACATCCACCATAATATTTTCCTCTGTTGTAACTGTTCGCGCCTATTGCAAATACTGCTGGATTGGACGCAAAAGCTTGAAAAGTCGCTAGCCATTTTATTGGAACCAGGATTCTCTTGCTTTCATAATAAGTGAAGCAGCTTTCTGTTCAGTCATACCTGCAATTTCTAGTAACTCGTATACTGATTTTTCAGCCAAATCTTCGATTGTAAGAATACCTATGCTGGTTAGTTGACTGGCAATATCGCTAGTTACCCCATCCATCGTCAGTAAACTCTCATCTGCTTGAAGTTTATCTTGGCTGAGAGCGTGGGCTAAAAGCGAGTTATTTGCCCTTTTTCTAAGCTCTTCAACAATTTCTTCGTCAAAGTCTTCTATCGCGGTTAATTCTTCTTGCGGCACATATGCGATTTCTTCCAGGGATGAAAAACCATTACTCACCAACAGCTTGGCAAGCTCCTCATCAACTTCTAGCGCATCCTTAAATAGATTAATCAGTTTTTCTGCTTCTTCGTGACTTTTATCTTGGAAGTCTTCAGTCGTCATAACATTCAGAGTCCATCCTGTTAGCTGACTTGCCAAGCGAACATTTTGCCCATTTCTACCAATGGCCTGCGAAAGTTGATCTTGGTGAACCGCTACATCCATAGTATGCGCATCCTCGTCAACCACAATTGATGAAATATCAGCAGGCGCCATGGCGTTGATAACCAACTGTGCTGGATTATCATCCCACAATATAATGTCAACCCGCTCACCGCCTAATTCGCTGGACACAGCCTGCACCCGAGAGCCTCGCATGCCCACGCAAGCACCTACTGGGTCAATTCTACCATCATTGGTTTTAACCGCTATTTTTGCCCGGTTGCCTGGATCACGCGCTGCGGCCTTTATCTGAATAATATTTTCACCAATTTCGGGAACTTCAACGCGAAAGAGCTCAATCAGCATTTCTTTGCGCACGCGGCTAATCATTAACTGTGGCCCACGTGGGAGGGATATAATATCGTAAAGGAATGCTCGCACACGATCATTGGTGCGAAACATTTCGCTTGCTAACATTTCCGATCTGGGTAGGATGGCCTCCGCCTTGCCGCCAAGATCGATAATAATGTTATCTCGAGTAACTTTTTTTACTGTGCCATAAACCAATTGACCAAGCTTGCTTCGGTACTGTTGCACAACCAGCTCACGCTCGGCTTCTCGAACTTTTTGTATAATGACTTGGCGAGCTGTTTGTGCAGCGATACGACCGAACGTTATTGACGGCACTGCCTCTTCGTGGCGGTCTCCTAACTGCGCGTTTTCTTTACGCAAGCGCGCATCGTGCAATGAAATTTCTCGCTCCGGTACCTGGACATTTTCTACCACATCCCAATATCTAAAAGTCTCATACTCACCATTTTTCGGATTGAGTTCCACGCGTATACCCAGTTCCGTCCCAGACAGTTTTCGTGTTGCTGACTCAAGAGCTGCCTGAATCGCCTCCAGAACAACTTCTTTACTAACGCCTTTTTCATTAGATAATGCCTCAGCAACTAACAACAATTCTTTGCTCATTATTCGCCTCACTCAACCGTCAGATTTGCTTTCGCAATTGTGGAAAAAAGAAATTCTTGTTCTGTATTGTTAAAGGCAAGTCTTACGCCTTTTTGATCAACCGCAATAATGGTGCCAGAATACTTTCTTTGCCCTGCTATGGGCTCATACAATTTTATTTGTATCTCGTGCTGGTCATATTTTTGGAACTGTTCTGGATAAAATAACGGTCTAGGTACGCCTGGGGATGAAATCTCTAAGCGAAATTTTTCAGGCACAACATCTTCGACATCTAGTATTGCACTAACTTGTTGACTGACTATTTCACAGTCCTCGATGGTTACCCCTCGGGTGACATCAATGTAAATACGCAAAAGGGATCCATGTTTCTGAGAAAGATATTCTATGCCCCAAAGATCATAGCCCAACCCTTCGATCGTAGGTTGCAGCAGGTTTTTTATATCTTGTAACGTCATTAACTTTCCAAATTAAAAACTACGGGAGTGTTGTGCATCCGCGTGCTATTGTTAAGCTTCAATCTTTACTAAGATTAAGATCCTCTACCATAGCTTCGTTGTATTATAGTAGGTGCTGTTACTCCCAATTTAGGATAATAAAAAACCCCATAAATGGGGTTTATTAAAATTGGTAGCGGGGGCAGGATTTGAACCTACGACCTTCGGGTTATGAGCCCGACGAGCTACCAGGCTGCTCCACCCCGCATCAACTAAAAGCAATTATACGGTAGGCTATTAGATATAGCAAGCAGTATTATGGATTGATATCTACAATTTTAGCCTGAAAAAGTACTAGCACAAACATTAATCAGCATGCTGGGCCAGATTCCTAGGGCGATCAGCAGTATGGCATTGGCTGAAAACATCAGTTGCTCAGCTGTAGTGATGGTCCAAGCGCTAGGATCGTTTGGCTCTTCGAAATACATCACTTTTACTATTCGGATGTAATAGAAGCCTCCGATGACAGCAAAAATCAGTCCCAACACTGCGAGCCATGTGAGCTGTGCGTCGACCAGTGCCTTTAACACCAGTAGTTTTGCAAAGAACCCTGCCGTTGGCGGTACCCCTGCCATCGAGAACATTAGAATCAGCATAAGAAAAGCTAGCCACGGGTTTCGCTTATTCAAGCCTTTAAAATCACCAATTTGCGAAATCTCCACACCACTGCTTGATAGCATGGTAATCAGTCCAAAGGCAGCAACTGACATTAATGCGTAAACCAGCACGTAATAGACGGAATAGGAAAAACCAGCTGAGGTTCCAGCAATTATGCCAAATAGCATGTAACCCATATGAGCAACCGTAGAATAGGCGAGCAATCGTTTAATATTTGTCTGCGCTATGGCTACAACGCTACCAACGCCTGTTGACAAAATGGCCATGCAGATTGCAATATTTAGCCATTGGACTTTAAAATGCAACAGTCCGTAAGCAAGCAGTCTTAAGGCCATACCAACTGCTGCGATTTTTGGGGCACAGCTAATAAACAAAGCAACAGATGTGGGTGCTCCTTCGTAAACGTCGGGGGCCCACATGTGAAAAGGTATGAGTGCCAATTTAAATCCGATGCCGGCCAAAATAAATACCAACCCAATCGCCAGTAATAGCTTAGCATGCACAAAATCGGTGGCAATTGCTTGCGATATTTGCGCTAAATCTAGCTGGCCCGTTGCCCCATATATCAAGGAAATGCCGTATAATAACATCGCAGAAGCAATTGCTCCCATCACAAAATACTTCAAAGCAGCTTCGGCAGAGTCACCGCTTGACCGTGCCAACGCGGTCATTGCATATAACGGCAGAGAAACCAATTCTAAACCCAGATAAATCGTCAGCAATGAGTGGCTCGCTGCTAACGACATCATGCCGAGTGTAGAAAGTAAGCCCAGAAGGTAAAACTCACCACTGGCTATTCTGTACGTAAGGTTATAAGCCTTTGCATAAAAAAAACTCAAGAAGACACAAACACATATGAATAAATTCATCAATTGCGATGCAGAATCGCTGATAAGCAACCCGTTAAATAGGATTGTATTTTCTTCTGGTATAAAAAAATATGCCAAAAGAGCTGCTATTGCCAAGCCCAAATAAGCAGTGACCATAGCAATGTTCGGGTACATTTTTTTCAAAAACAAGTCGCCTAGCAGCACTAAACACGCCGTAACTAGAACAGTAACTTCAGGTAGTGCCAGGTGAAAATTATCTAGAATGCCAATCATATTTTAACCTTATATTCAGTGTTTTATAATTTTGTTAGTTGCGCCATTGACAGAGTTTGTGAAACAGTTTGATGAACGTAAGTGAGCAGCGGCTGAGGATAAACACCTATGATGATAACCATTATTGCCAACAGAATGTACGCCGCCAGTTCCTGCGAACTCAAATCTTTAAGATTTGCTACATGCTCGTTGGCTACAGCACCAAAAATAACCCTTTTGTACATCCACAAGGTGTATGAAGCTCCTAGTATCAAGGTCAGCGCCGCCCAAAATACAATCCAGAAGCCAGCTTTCATGCTCGCCATAATCACCATGAACTCACCTACGAAACCTGATGTACCAGGCAAACCAGCATTGGCCATCGCAAAAAGCATCATAAAGCTCGCGTAAACAGGCATGGTATTGACGATGCCCCCGAAGTCCTTAATTTGACGTGTATGCATACGATCATAAATGTAGCCTACTCCGGCAAACATGGCGCTGGAGATAAAGGCGTGCGAAATCATCACGACAATAGCCCCTTCCAGGAGCAAACCTGCGCTGCTGAAACTACTATTTTTGGCCACTGCAAATATTGCAAAAGAACCTAGCGTTACAAATCCCATGTGTGAAATGGATGAGTAAGCGATTAGCCGCTTCATGTCCTGTTGTATAATGGCGATTGTACCTACATAAACCACTGCAATTAACGATAGTACAATCATAATATTGGCGTATGCCCGGCACGCATCTGGGACTATCGGCAAAGCAAAGCGAATGAATCCATACGCTCCTAGCTTCAGGAGGATCGCCGCCAAGATGATAGATCCACCAGCAGGGGCCTCAGTATGCGCATCTGGCAACCAGGTATGTACAGGGAACATTGGAATTTTAATCGCAAACCCAAGAAAAAAAGCTATAAATATCAGTGTCTGAGCCGTCATATTAAGTTTAATTGCAACAAACGTTTCTATATCGAACGTACCTGCTTGGTAGCCTAAATACAAAAAGGCAGCCAGCATCAGCACCGAGCCAAGAAAAGTATACAAAAAAAACTTTATTGCCGCATAAACTCGGTTGTCAGAGCCCCAAACACCTATGATCAGGTACATGGGGATCAGAGTGGCTTCCCAGAATATATAGAATACAATTGCGTCCGTTGCGGAAAAGACCCCCACCAGAAATCCTTGCATGATAAGAAAGGCGGATATATATTGCCCTACTCTTTTTTGTATACTTTGCCAAGTCGCGAGCACAACAACCAAATTGGTAAAGATGGTGAGGACGATCAACAAAATAGATAATCCATCTACGGCCAAATTATAATGTATACCTAACTGTGGTAACCAAGCCGTTTCTTCTAAAAATTGCATGTGCTGTGCGCCAGGATCAAACCCTGTCAGCAAAGTAAAACTAATCAGCAAGCTCAACCCGATGGTGAACAGACCTAAATAACGGGAGAGATTAGGATTGCTGTCATCTCCTGTGATAAATACAAATACTCCTGCAATAATCGGCAGCCAAATTAGAAAGTTTAAAATATGTGGCATAATGTCACCAAGTTGTATGTGTTAGTGGATAGTTAGCTATTGTGAGAGCAATAACCAACATAAAAAGCCAAGCAGGCCAAGTATCATGAATGCGACATAGTGATATAAATACCCACTTTGAACCACTCGCGTTTTAGTGGCGAGCCATTTTACAAAGCGTCCCGAACCATTCACCACCGTACCATCTATCATAGCTTGATCAATTATTTGATAGAAAAACGTCCCTATTCGCTTAGTGCCTCTAACCCAAAACCAATCGTTAAAGGTATCAAAGCCGTATTTATTTAATAGAAGACGATATAACCACGCGCAACGTGCTGCCAGACTCTGCGGTATCCAACGTAGTTGCAAATAGGCTATGGCTGCCAAAACTGCCCCCAATACGGTCAGCCAGAATACTGGAGAGCTTAAAGCGTGTATGGCACTGTGCCAAGGAGAGATAATTTCCTTGCCAAGCTCCTCCAAGACATTGTGCTCCGGTAACACAAATATAACATCGGAGAGCATAACGTGTTTATCAAACAACATCGGCATATACAGCAAGTAACCTATAACAACGGATGGTATCGCCAGTAGGACCAAAGGTAGCCAAACGACCCATGGAGACTCATGTACGTGGGCAAAGGTATGCTCATCCATCCGAGTCTTGCCATGAAATGTCATGAACAATGACCTAAAGGTGTAAAGTGCTGTAACAAATGCCCCGCTTAACACACAAAAGTATGCATAGCGACTTCCAGGTATCGTTGACAATTGAGCGGCTTCAATAATTGTATCTTTTGAGTAGAAGCCGGCCAGAGGCGGGAAAGCGCACAAAGCGAGCGAGCCGATAAGGAAGGTCACGTAGGTTATGGGCATTTTGCGCCACAAGCCACCCATTTTTCGCATATCCTGCTCATGATGCATACCCATGATAACTGATCCTGCACCCAAGAAAAGAAGCGCCTTAAAACATGCGTGAGTCAATAGGTGGAAGATGCCAGCACTGTATGCTGAGGCGCCCATAGCTACCATCATGTAACCCAGCTGAGACAATGTAGAATACGCCACAACACGCTTAATATCGTTCATGACCACTGCCAGAATACCGGTGAACAATGCTCCTGTTGCGCCAATCACCAGCACAAAAGATAGGGCGGGGGTTGACCACTCGATCATAGGTGATATGCGCGCAACCATAAATACGCCGGCAGTTACCATAGTCGCTGCGTGAATTAAAGCGGATATAGGCGTTGGGCCTTCCATTGATTCAGGCAACCAGACGTGCAATGGCACCTGCGCTGATTTGCCCATCGCACCGATAAACAATAGAATGCATATCACCGTGAGCAACGACCATTCATGTCCGCTGAACAAACTTATGTTTTCTTTGGCCAGTTCACTAGCACTATGGAATATTGTATCGAAATGCAAGCTTCCTGTATGCATAAAAACCAAGGAGATACCCAGCAAGAAACCAAAATCACCGACTCGATTCACGATAAATGCTTTAATGCTGCCCTGGATAGCTGACTCTTTTGTGTACCAAAAGCCGATCAGGAGGTAAGACACTAGCCCCACCCCTTCCCAACCAAAAAACATCTGCAAAAAGTTGTTGGCACTGACCAACATCAGCATCATGAACGTAAACAGAGAAATATAGCTAAAGAATCTTTGGTACCCATCATCATCAGCCATATAACCGATACTATATATATGAACTAGAAACGATACAAAAGTCACTATAACCATCATTAGTGCACTGAGCGCATCGATTCGCAGCCCAATTGCAAAAGAGTAGGGGAAAAGTTCTCCTCCACTTGCCCAGGTATACAGGTCACTGTCGATGATTGGCAAATTGCCACACATCACCATATATGCGACGTAGCATGCTAAAACAAAAGACAATCCAACCAACACAATTGTAATGGTATGTGCACCAGCTTTGCCAATTTGTTTGCGAAAGAAGCCAGATATGATAGAGCCTACAAGAGGCGCCAATAAAATAATCACACAACTTTGTAAAATGGTCACGTTTTTACCCTTTTAAATGATTCATTTGATTGACATTGATATTTTTTCGGTTGCGATACAGCAGCAAAACAATAGCTAAGCCAATCGCCGCTTCTGCAGCAGCTACTGTTAGGATAAAAAACACAAAAACCTGACCAGCCACTCCTGAGTAGTAATGAGAAAATGCCACAAAATTGGTATTAACTGCCAAGAGCATCAACTCAACGCAAACCAGCAATAGAATTACGTTCCTCCTATTCAGCAGAATGCCAGTTAAACTCAGGCCAAATAAGATAGCTGAAAGGAATAGATAGTATGTTATTGGTATCATAAGGCTCCCGAATCACGAATTTTTAGCTTTAATTGAAACCAGCCGCACCCTATCTTCCCTTCTCGTCATCAGCTGTTGCAGAATGCTCTGGCGTTTGGTACGGATCGGCTCGCGGTGGACCAGCATGATCGCAGCTACAATAGCTACCAACAGTATCACGGCTGCCAGTTCAAAGGCATACACATAATCAGTGTATAGGACCAAGCCAATGCGCGTGGTATTCGATAATGTAGCCAAATCTTGTTGTACACCGCTACTGGCTTTTTCAAGTACATCACCCATTGATTTGTGTAACATGTCTGTTGGAATCGACATCATCACGAACCACGTGAGAAGCGCTGTTAACAACAGGCCCAGAGGTAAAGTACGGATCCAGTGATGTGGCCTTGCCTCCGCATCAATATTAAGCATCATCACCACAAATAAAAATAAGGTCATCACTGCTCCGACATATACTAAAACCAGAATCAAGGCCAAAAATTCTGCTTCAGCGAGCATCCATAATACCGAACTGGCCAGGAATGCAGCCACCAAGAACAACACACTACGAACCGGGTTACTCTGGGTGACCGCCAAGAAGGCACACAAGATTGTTAAACCGGCGAAAACATAGAAGATTACTTCCAACAGTGAATGGGGCATATTGTTCCTCGTTATCGATATTTTTCATCAGCCAGGCGATCACTTGCCAGACGATCTTCCATAAAGTCGCCTACGGCCAATAGTTTTTCCTTGGTCATAATATTTTGTCCACGCGCGCTCATGTGGTAATGCTGAATCGGCGTTACTACGATGGAATCCACCGGACATGACTCCTCGCAAAGTCCACAATTGATACATTTAAACATATCTATGTCGTAACGTGTGGTCCGGCGTGATCCATCCTCTCTCGGTTCTGATTCGATAGTAATTGCCAGGGCGGGGCAAACTGCTTCACAAAGTTTGCATGCAATGCAGCGCTCTTCACCATTTGGGTATCGTCGCAATGCCAGCAGGCCACGAAAGCGAGGTGATGTAGGGGTATGTTCTTCGGGAAATTGAATGGTTATCTTTCTTTTAAACATATGCCTGTAGGTAACCGACAAACCACGGAGCAAATCCAGAAAAAGAAAGCTCTTGAGATAGTGTGTAATATACCGGTAAACTTGTTTCATCGACTCACTCAGTTGTTTATGTTTAGTCATACCGCATCTCTCTGTGTCCAATTTGAAGCGGCATCAATTGCTTGCTTCAAAACCATGGTTTTAATTGCCACAATACCATTAGGGCCGTCACAATCACCCAAATGATTGTAACAGGTATCAATACTTTCCAGCCCAAACGCATAAGTTGGTCGTAGCGGTAACGTGGAAAGGTCGCCCGTACCCATAAGTAGACGAATAAGAAAAAGGCAATCTTTATCAATAACCAAACAAATCCTGGCACTAAAGCAAGAACTTTTCCAAGCAGTGGGATACCCTCGAAAGGGGAAAGCCAACCGCCCATAAATAAGACAGCCATCACGGTCGACATTAGAATCATACTGGCATACTCAGCCATGAAAAACAGCGCAAACCCAATTGCGGAATACTCTACATGGAAGCCAGCCACGATTTCTGACTCACCTTCTGCCAAGTCAAAGGGAGCGCGATTAGTTTCGGCCAATGCCGATATCCAGAATACTATAAACAGAGGGAGCAGCGGGATAAACCACCAATGGAATATGCCCCCTCGTTGCGAAAGCACTATATCAGTTAAATTCATGCTCCCCGCAGCTAACAAAACTCCGACAAAAGCGAATCCCATGGCTATTTCATAGGAAATAGTTTGCGCCGCACTGCGCAACGCCCCTAACATGGCGTACTTGGAGTTAGAGGCCCAGCCAGCGATTAGCAAGCCATACACACTTAGCGAGCTCAGAGCAAATAAAAACAGTACGCCTGCGTTTATGTTAGCCAGGTAGATGCCCTGGTCAAATGGTATCACTGCCCAGCCGACTAGTGCTGGTATAAAAGCACACAAAGGCGCTATCACAAATAGATATTTGTTAGAACGGGTCGGTATGATGATTTCTTTATGGAGTAGCTTTATCACATCTGCAAAAGGTTGTAGCAGTCCGCGCAAACCAACCCTATTTGGTCCTATCCTGACTTGCATGTAACCGATGACTTTGCGCTCAGCAAAGGTTAAATAAGCGACGCACAGCAGCAAAGGCAGAACCACTGCTAGAATTTTAATAAGAATCCAGATTAACGTGCCAATATCATTTAACATGCCCGACCTTCTTATGGCTTAATCATAATTGCAGCAAAGGAGTGCCCCAAATCAATTGTTTCTGGCATACCATTTGCAACCCATACAGCATCACGAACTATGCGCTCATCGATCTCTAGAGGCAATGTTATCTCAATATCACTCTGAGAAATAGTGGCAACAGTTGTCAAACCGTACTTTTTAGCAGTATCCGGGTGTACCCGTATGCAACTCGCTTCCGCCGAACCGCAGGTCTGCAGTGCATGCGAGCGCCGGACTATGGGATCTATTCGATAAAGTGGCCATTCACCAATGCGCGTGAGATTTTCTCTGGCTAAAGGCAGCGCGTCTGGGTAGTAGCAAGCCGGTTTAATCTCAGTGCAAGCTGCAAACTTTTGCGATATTTCTTGGGTAATTTCCTCACTGCCAAGATATTCAAAACCTTTACAATGCATCAAATTACCAAGCACTCGTAGAACCTTCCAAGCAGGCCGGGCTTGTCCTTGTGGTGGCAAAGTCCCGGCAACAGTTTGCCATGTTTGATCTAGATTGATATATGTTCCAGATGTCTCAGCAAATGTGGCGATCGGCAAAATTACGTTCGCATACTCGTACAGCGAATCAGATGTATATGCTGTCATGGCAACTACAAACTCTGCCGCCAGCAATGATTGTCGAGCGTGATACGGATTAGCCACATCAAACTCCGGCTCAATTCCCAGCAGCATGTACGCCTTCAACCTGGCGGCCAGTGCTGTTTGCACATCCATACCTATAGTTTCTGCTGCTGTTCCTGCTGCTCCACGATGCGGCAACACACCCGCTAGCCAGGCTCCTGGGCTATTGCTGCCATGTAAAAAATGTATAATATTTGCGCCAGTTAATGCACTTAACAAGCTGGTAAGCGATCGTAGCAAGGCAGCCTCTGGATGATCCATCAACAAAGCACCCGTCACGATCACCGCATGTGGCTCTCGCAATGCTGCAGCTAACTGTTTCAGCTGATCCGTCGGTTGCAGCCCTACCAATAGTCTTTCTTGTTCGGGTGTTAATAGATATCCGGTGGGTACCGCCGCGGCAACCAGATTTGCCAAGCCTTTAACCATATCGTGCGGTGATAATAGCAGCTTGTCAGTCACAGCAAAATGGTAGGCGTAATCCACCGAATTGATGGCATACACTTTGGCCCCATTGATTTGGGCCTTGCGAACTCGCGTGCTGGCCAATGGCACCTCTCTCGCAATATTGCAACCGATAAGCATGATCACTTTTTGTGTCTCGAGCTCATGGTATGGTATTGAATTTTTTGGCATCAAGCTCTGTAGGCTCTGGTCGCGAAAGTCGGACTGTTTGATTCGATGATCGATATTGTTGACCCCAATATCTCTAAGCCATTTCTGTAGCAGATAATATTCTTCAAGCGTTTGTGAGTAACCAGCAAGACCGGCTACTTGCTCAGGACCGTTATTTTTGATGATGTGCGCCAGATTGCTTGCTGTAAACTGGAGGGCGGTCTGCCAATCAACTTCTTCCCAAATCCCATCACGTTTTATCATAGGAGACGTTGCGCGCTGCTGATGTTTCAGACCCAAATAACTGAAGCGATCTCTATCAGATAACCAAGTCTCATTGATTGTTTCTTGCTCTCTTGGAACCACTCGCATTAGCTCGTTGCGCCGCGTGTGGACATAAATATTCGAGCCCAGGCAATCGTGTGGTGCCACGTGCTCATGTTGACTCATTTCCCAGGAACGCGCTTGATAACGATAGGGCTTAGAAGTGAGTGCTCCAACTGGGCATAAGTCTATGACATTGCCTGATACCTCTGAAACCATACTATGCTTGACATATGTGCCGATTTGCATGTGTTCGCCACGGTCTGTCGCGCCTAACTCAGAAACCCCGGCAATTTCATCTCCAAAACGCACGCATCGAGTACAATGGATGCATCGTGTCATTTCGGTTGCAATAAGCGAACCTAGGTCGTCACTGTTCACAGCACGTTTGCTTTCTTCGTATTGCGACGAACTATGCCCAAAACCCATGGATAGATCTTGCAATTCACACTCACCTCCCTGGTCGCATATCGGACAATCTAGAGGGTGATTTATGAGCAAAAAATCCATAACAGCTTTCTGTGAGCGCAAGGCTTCTGCTGACTTCGTGAATACCTTCATACCATCGGTGATTGGAGTTGCACAGGCAGGCAGTGTCTTGCGTGAGTTTTCAACTTCAACCAAACACATCCTACAGTTCGCAGCAACGGATAATTTTTTATGGTAACAAAATCTAGGAATGTATATGCCAGCCTCATCCGCTACTTCGATTATCATCTTGCCATTATCAACTTCAAATCTTTTTCCATCTATTTCAACGGTCGCCATTCTTGAACCTTTTCAATTTATTTGACGGAAGCACAGACACGAGAACACTTGTGCTTGATAAAGTACTCAAACTCATCATAAAAATGCTTAACAAAACTTTGTACAGGCCAAGCAGCCGCTTCGCCTAAGGCGCAAATAGTTCGCCCTTCAATGTTGTTGGCCACATTCACTAACTCGTCAATGTCAGCTGGTTTACCATGCCCTTCTTTAATACGATGCAGCAGGCGTACTAGCCAACCTGTACCTTCGCGACATGGCGTACATTGGCCACATGATTCCTCCATGTAAAATTCAGAAATTCGATAGAGTGTATCAACCATGCAAGTGGTGTCATCCATAATGATGACCGCTCCCGAACCGAGGCCTGAGCCTGCTTTTTGGATACTATCGTAATCCATATCTAAGCCCATCATGACATCACCTGGCAGCACCTTCATCGATGTGCCACCAGGGATCACAGCTTTAATGTGTCGACCTGGGCGGATACCACCTGCGAGCTCTAGTAATGATTTAAACGGTGTACCTAGCGGAATTTCAAAATTGCCTGGTTTGTTGACATGACCACTGACGCTGAAACACTTAGTACCGCCATTGTTTGGTTTGCCCAGTTTTAAGAACCAGTCCCCACCGTGCTCTAGTATCACGGGCACCGAAGCAAATGTTTCCGTATTGTTTATGGTCGTAGGTTTGCCGTATAGGCCGTAGTTAGCCGGAAACGGTGGTTTAAACCGTGGTTGGCCTTTTTTTCCTTCCAGGGAATTCAGTAAAGCTGTTTCTTCCCCACAAATATAAGCACCTGCACCCAAGTGATTATGCAAATCAAAATCGACACCCGACCCAAGTATGTTTTTCCCAAGAAATCCAGCTTCATAAGCTTCTTTTAGGGCTGCTTCGACTCTACGAATAGGTTCATGGAATTCGCCACGGATATAATTGTACCCAACAGTCGCTCCCATCACATAGCCTGCTATTGCCATGCCCTCTATGAGTTGATGTGGATTGTAACGTAGGATATCACGATCTTTGCATGTGCCTGGCTCCCCTTCGTCTGAGTTACACACAACATACTTTTGGATAGGCGAATTGCGATTCATAAAGCTCCACTTCAGTCCAGTGGGGAATCCAGCGCCGCCTCGACCGCGCAATGCTGACAGCTTAAGCTCGTCAATGATTTTGGAAGGTGGGGTCTGCTCTGTTAACACCCGTTTCAGGGCGCTGTAGCCGCCCACACTCATATAGGTTTTTAACGACCAAGGTTCTGGTAAATGCATTGTACGATAACACACTAGATTTAATTCAACCATGGTATGCACCTTCGTGTCTTTGAGCGTTCATTGATATTCTTCCAAAATACTATCTATTTTTGCATCGGTTAAATTTTCATGGTAGGTTTTGTCGATTTGCATCATGGGCGCGTATACACATGCCCCCAAGCACTCAACTTCTCGCAGGGTGAAACGACCGTCATCCGTTGTTTCCCCTAGTTGTATCCCAAGTTTCTGTTGCAGATAATCTACGACCTTATCGGCATCCCGCAATTTACAAGATATGTTCGTACAGACACTGATCGCATGCCGCCCTATGGGTTTTTTTTCATACATCGTGTAAAAACTGGCAACCTCGTACACCGCAATGGCTGGCATTTCTAAATATTCAGCGACTGCATCCATCATAGCAGTTGTCAAGTAGCTATTTTCTTCTTGCACAATCATTAAAGCACTCATCACCGCAGATTGTTTTTGATCTGGCGGGTACTTTGCAATCCAATCATCGATAGATTTTACGGCTTCGTGAGACGCAAACTGATGAATTAATTTCTCTTGCTGCTGAGACATCTTGTTAACCCTATTGAATGATAGCCAATTATCTGTCAATTTCACCAAAGACTATATCTTGGCTAGCTAAGATGGCGACCCCATCTGCTAGCATGTGCCCTTTTACCATTTCATCAAAACCTGCCAAATGTGCAAACCCTGGTGCGCGAATTTTCATACGGTAGGGTTTATTGGCTCCATCGGATACCAAGTATATACCAAACTCACCTTTAGGTGCCTCTACTGCTGTGTATACCTCACCCTCTGGCAAGCAAAAGCCCTCTGTGTGCAATTTAAAATGATGTATCATGGCTTCCATATCGTTTTTCATTTGCACGCGATGTGGCGGTGATATTTTATGATCGTCGATTTTGATTGGGCCTGGATTTGCTGCTAACCATTTGACGCATTGACTAATAATGCGATTGGATTGACGCATTTCCTCTACCCGAACCAAATAGCGATCGTAGCAATCGCCAGTTTTACCAACTGGAATGTCAAAGTTCATGTGATCATATACAGCATATGGTTGATTTTTACGCAAATCCCATGCCACACCAGAACCTCTTAGCATAGGACCGGTAAAACCACACTGTATGGCTCGTTCAGGATCAATGGCCCCGATGTT
>DAIOSQ010000009.1:0-26110 GCA_036752465.1 Legionellaceae bacterium
TTTTATGGTGAAGGCGACCAAGAAAAAAATATTATTGAGAATGCAGCAACACCTGGGATGATCACCATTTCCACATCTGCCTTAGGACGTAACGCAAATATTCGTGTAACAGATGATTTCTGGGTTGTGAAAGGTTCCATAGGACCCGTACGAGCTGATGAGCAAAAAGATGGCAGGACTGGCAGGCAAGGGAAGCCTGGGCAAGTATTTTGTATACTCAATGCTGCAAACATGCCACCAACCACAGCACGAGATGCATTAGTACGCATCCAGGCCACTCGAGATGCTATCGAGCAAGCAGCAACTGATAAGCGCAAAGGGCATGAAGTGCAGCATGATGTTTTAAATTATTTACTACAACAAATCCTAGCGTTAGAACCTGCGCAGTTTGCCCCATACAATCGCAGCACTTTTTTTAATAGCGCCGCTTGGTCAAGTTTTCTTGCTCTGGTGGCAAAAAACTTTCAAGCTTATCAAGATGAACCCACAGATGCGCAGGAAGAGGGTTTTTTAGCAGCAACATTCATGAATTTTACGCAGCTATGTGCTGAGAACTTGGTTGACTTTGCGCCAACAATCACTGTCGCATCGTACCTTAACCGTCCTCGAACGCCAGCTTTCATGCCAGCTGCCCGTGCACAAGATGTAAAACCATCAGTTGTCACCAAAGCGCAATGCACATCATCCGCGGTACTTGCAGTGAACAGCTGCTTACACGCATCAAACTTGGTCAGGATGCCAGAAAATCAGCATGATAAGTGGACAGATATAGAATACGCTACGCTGTGCAAGCGCTTAACTGGCTGGTTTGAGGAGCAGTACACAGATGATGCTCTGTTCACAGAGATCAACAACTATTGGGAACGATCTGCCAGCGACAAGCTGGCTATTGCTGCTGTCTATAAGCAATTTCTCGAGCAATTATTTACGCAAGGTACCCGAAAGAGCACGCTTATAGAACGTTGGCTTGGTTATGAAACGATGTTACATAAAATCATGCATAATAAAAATTATCTAACCATATATTATGTCCTCACTGCTTTGTCGCAGCATACACAAGCACAAGCACAACCACTGCTAGCGCTGGAGACTGTAAAAAATACTTTGGCACATTGTTTAGATGAGTATCTAGAGACCAGTTGGTGGTGGATCAGTTCTGAGAGAAAGACTTGGATAAGCGACCTTAAAGGTCAGATTAATAATCAAAACAGCCTCGATGGCATCTATGCTTGTTTAGCAGCGTATCAAGTCAAAGCTGCAGAACATGATGTCGAGGCCAATAAATCCCGTTACTTGCCAATGCATTGGTTTGGTCACAGCCGCTTCCAAACTAAATTGACTGAAGCACTCAACTTAGTCAGCCACTTGCGCGCCAATACTGCCGCTAGCGACAATGAGATAATCGAAGCATTGACAACACCAGATAGCGTCGTCGATGGACCGCAGCCGGACACTGGCTTGACCCAAGTGATTGCAAATATCAGGCAACAAGCGCAGCAACGGATAACTTTTTTTGGTGCGCCTAAACAACTGGTTAAGCCCCCAGTAGGTCAGTCTATACATGCTGATAAGCCGCCGCTGGCGCTGGATTTAGAATGTGTAGCAAGCACCGCTTCAGCTGCTGCAGTTTCCGGTGGTTAGGTTGATCCCATTGCCTGGCGCCTATATTGGTAAATGTCTTCGATACTGACGATGGTAAGTTGATGTTGTTTGGCGTATGCAATAAGCTCGGGTAGTTTCTGCATACTGCCGCAGGGATTCATCAGTTCACAGAGCACAGCCGCGGGGGGCAGGCCGGCTATGGTCATGAGGTCTATACTGCCCTCGGTGTGTCCTCTGCGGGTGAATACCCCACCCTCTTGTGCGACCAATGGAAATACATGACCCGGTTGTCTTAAATCGTTCGCGCAGGCATTATTGCGGATGGCCGTTTGTATGGTAACCCAGCGATCATGCGCCGACACCCCGGTCGTGACACCCTGACGCGCTTCAATTGACACCGTAAAGGCGGTTTGAAACGGGCTGGTATTATGTGTAACCATTGGTTTTAGGTGTAAGCTGTGCGCTTTTTCTTTGGTGAGACATAAGCATATAATACCACTACAATCTCGAATCATATTGGCGATGTCTTGCGTGGTAATATGTGTCGCAGCAAAAATCAAATCACCTTCATTTTCTCGGTCCTCATCATCGATGACAATGATGCCACTACCGTGATTGAGTGCTAAACAAGCTGCTTCAACGCGTGCCTGCGCATTTTTTCCAAACTGCAATAATTCAGACATAAGGATTCCTAACTGATAGTAAATTTATACTTGTCTTCTTGCTTCAAGTACATTGGGAATTTGGCTCATTTTGGTTAGCAGACGGGATAAGCTCATTAACCCATCGACTTCTAATGTTAAGGTGATATCTTTGGTATTATGCTGGCGATTGGTTTGCGTGTGCAACGCATAAATATGCGCTTTCTCTTGTGACAACAAGGCAGTAATATCGTTTAATAGCCCCGGTCTATCGAAGGCTTTGAGCATGATTTCCACCGAGTATTGTTCGCTCGTAACATGTCCCCAGGAGACTTGCAAAAATCGCTGTTGTTGCTTATCCGAGGCATGCAAAATATTTAAACAATCTTTTTTATGCACCGACACACCACGCCCCATGGTGATATAACCAATGACATCTTCACCAGGCAAGGGTTGGCAGCAGCGCGCCATATGAGTCAGCAAATTGCCAACGCCCTCTATCCGCAAATCTCGATTTGCCGCGCTTGACTTGGGCATGCGTATCGATTTTACTAGATTTTTTTCGGTAGGTTCTACTGCCCCAAGACGGTGTAATATGTGTCCAAGCTTGATTTCGCCACGCCCCAGAGCCGCGTATAAATCATCAATTATCTTGAAATTATAGGCATTGGCCACATCGATTAATCGCTCACTTTTAACCCCAAGCGCTTTTAATTCTTTATCCAGAACCTCATAGCCATCTGCTTTATTTTTATCGTAATCTTGCATCTTAAACCAATGCAACACTTTGGCTTTGGCCCGCGATGTTTTTAAGTATTTTAAATGCGGATTAATCCAATCACGGGATGGTTTAGCGTCTTTACCAGTCAACACCTCAACATTATCACCTGTGTTAAGGATATAGGTGAGCGGTACTATGCGCGTATTAACTTTTGCGCCTCGGCAACGATGGCCAATTTGACTATGAACGTGATAAGCAAAATCCAATACAGTCGCACCCCTAGGCAAATCTAGAATATCACCGTCTGGCGTGAACACGTAGACTCGATCATCGATAAATTCAGCATCTATTGCATCAGGCACGCCTTTATAAGAGGACATTTCACGATGCCAGGCTAACACTTCTCTTAGCCACTCTATTTTACGTTCATGACTTTCCTTGCGGCGAGTTCTACCCTCTTTATATTTCCAGTGCGCCGCAACCCCCATTTCTGCCTGAGCATGCATTTGAAAGGTACGAATTTGTACCTCGAACACACGGTTTTCCGGTCCTACGACGGCCGTATGTAAAGACTGGTAGCCATTGAGTTTTGGGGTGGCAATATAATCATCAAACTCACTGACGACTGGATCCCATAAGCTGTGGACCATATCAAGTACTTCATAACATTGAACTTCAGCCTCAACCAATATGCGCACCGCCGTGGCATCGTAAATCTCGTTTAGCGCTACATTTTTGCGCATCATTTTGCGGTATATGCTGTGGATATGTTTGGAGCGACCGTACACCGCGAAGCGATCCCAATTGTTTGCTTTAATGTGCTGGTTTAAGATGTCAACAATCAGATTTACATAACGATCACGGTCTAAACGTTTAACATTCAAATCTTTGGCTATGGTTTTGTATTGCTCGGGTTGTATATACCGAAAAGCTAAGTCTTCCATTTCCCACTTAATAGCACCTATCCCTAGGCGATTGGCGAGTGGTGCGTAGATATCCATGGCTTCTTTGGCAATCAATTTGCGCATCGATTCTGGCAATGGTGCCGGAGATCGCAACACACATAAACGCTCGGCTAATTTGATCAGGACAACCCGCACATCATCCACCATAGCCAGCAACATTTTGCGAACATTATCTAATTGTTGTTTGTTTTGTGGTGTTTTATCGGAAGCCTGAAAGCTAGATATCGCGCTCATTTGCTTCACCCCCTTCACCAGACGTGCAATGAACGGACCTAGTTGCTCTTTGACATCCTCTAAGGACAACTCTGCGTAACGCACACTTTCAAAGATAATAGCAGCTGCTAATGTTTCTTGATCGACTTCCAGATCAGCCAGCACATCAGCCATGGCCAAACCTTGTTGCAAGCATGAGATACCAATTTCAGTGGCATGATCTTGCCCTGCCAATTGGCTTAATTGACAGGCGTTGCGTATCAAAGCCAAGTCTTGAAAATATCCCTTACTGCCCAACAGATGGAGCCATTGTTCTACGTCGATGGTTCCATCGGGTAATAATGGCATGCCTTCTTTTACCTTCACCATATTTGTTATCCTTTCACAAATAACGCAATTGATTCCACATGAGCAGTTTGCGGGAACATATCCATGACACCGGCACAGACCAAGCGATAACCATGGCTGTTAACTAAAATTCCAGCGTCTCGTGCTAGGGTTGCTGGATTGCAGGATACATATACAATGCGTTCTGGCGCTATTTTGTCAATTTGTTTGACCACAGCCAACGCACCTGTTCTAGGCGGATCCAACAGCACCTTATGAAAGGGTGCTCGTGTATGAAATGCCCCCAGTTCAGCCTCATCGTGCAAATTAGCTTCGATGAACTCTACATGGTTTATGTTATTTGCCGCAGCATTCATTTGTGCTCGTTGCACCATGGCCGCACTCCCTTCTACGCCTAGAACAAATGCCACCTGCTTGGCCAATGGTAAAGAAAAATTACCTAAGCCACAAAACAAATCCAGTACGCTGTCTTGCTGATTCGGCGCAAGCAAATCGATTGCCTGCGTTATCATAGCTTGATTGAGAGACATGTTAACTTGTGTAAAATCTGTAGGTAAAAATTTGAAGCAAATCTGTGTTTCCGGCAACGTGTAAGATAACCAAGACTCACCAATATCCGGATAAAATAAGTGCAGACTGTCAGGGCCTTTGGGTTGCAAAAAAATTATAAACCCGGTTCGATCGGCAAAATCCCTTAAACGTTGATGATCTGCTGGCGATAAAGGAACTAAATGTCTAAAAATCAATGCTACGGTGGTATCACCAGCAGCAATTTCGATTTGTGCGATGGACCTGGAATCATCCATGTTGTCCAATAATTTCCGAAATGATGGGATGTGCGCATCAACTTTTGCGTTTAAGATAGGACATTCACTGATTTCAGTGACATAGCGTGGATTATGCTTTTCCCGAAAGCCAACTAAAGTCGCTTGTTTTTTTTCGACATAGCGCACACTCAAGCGCGCTTTATTGCGATAATGCCAAACATCACCGACTAAGGGCGCCAACACCTGCTCAGGCTGACAATGCCCTACCCTAGACAGTATGTCTAACAGCTGATTTTGCTTTTCCTGGATTTGTGCAGCACTGCTCAGATGCTGCATGGCACAACCGCCGCACTGACCGTAATGAGGGCAACGAGCGGTAACCCGTTGCGCAGAGGGTACTTCCACTTCAATCAGTTTTGCTTCATTGTAATCACTTTTCTGCCGTGTGAATTGCAATTTAACTTGCTCCTGCGGCAAAGCGCCTTCAACAAAAGTAATTTTACCATCGATTTTGGCAATGCCACGACCATCATGACTTAATTTCTCAATACGTGCACGCATCACTGGTGCTAGCATCGACTTTGATTTTTGCTTCATCATACTCACTTATAAACGCTCGACAAACGCCGCTACTTCTTTATTTGACAATTCGATAAACTCACCACGCGATAAAAAGCGTGGCATATGGAGATGACCATAGCGAATGCGAATCAAACGACTGACATCCACCCCTTGACTTTGCCATAACCTTCTAACCTCACGATTCTTGCCTTCGCTGATGACCACGTGATACCAAGTATTGCTGCCTTCACCACCTTGAAACTGAATGGATTTAAATTTTGCCTCGCCATCCTCTAGCATCACCCCTGCCAACAGTGCATCAATGGTTGCTTGCTTCACCTCTCCACGAACCCGCACAGCATATTCGCGTTCCACCTCAAATTTGGGATGCATTAATTGATTGGCGAGATCACCATTGTTGGTAAAAATCAATAACCCTGAAGTGTTAATATCCAATCGTCCTACTTGTATCCAGCGACCTTGTTTCAAATGTGGCAATCGATCAAAAACGGTTTTTTGGTGGCGAGGATCACGCCGACTTGAAATTTCGCCAACCGGCTTGTGGTAAAGCAACACGCGAGTTCTTGGTGTAAGTTTCAGTGGATTATCAATAATACGACCTTTCACACTGATTTTGTCATCCGATGAAACAGAATCACCAATCTTAGCTAAATGGCCATTCACATGCACTAAGCCGCTTTCGATCCAACGTTCCATTTCCCGACGAGAACCAAGTCCCGCCTGACTTAAAACCTTTTGTAAACGCTCATCACTCATGATATCTCACTCAATAGTATTCTCGGGTAACCACACACTAGATGAGTTACTTATTTTCAAACTGTAACTGCGGTAACTCATGGAGATTGGTCAAATTAAAATAGTCTAAGAAAGTTTTGGTTGTCACATAGACCGCCGGCTTTCCTGGTACATCACGATACCCTCCTTGACGGATCCATTCACGCTCAAGCAACGTTTTAATGATTGCTCCACTGACCGTTACCCCGCGAATATTCTCTATATCAGCGCGGGTTACCGGTTGTCGATAGGCAATGATAGCCAATGTCTCAAGCAAAGCAGCCGAATATTGACTAGGTTTTTCTGCCAATAAACGAGACACATACCCCTTAAAGCGTTGTTTGGTTTGCACGCAATACCCGCTAGCAGTACATTTTAGCTCAACTGCACGCAGATGGTAATCTTGTTGTAATCGGTCTAGGGCTTTTTTTATTTGCACAAGGCTAGGTTTTTCATAATCGGCAAACAATGTATGTATTTTATCTAGGCTTAAAGGTTTTTTGCTGGTCATGAGAAGCGCTTCTATAGCCAGCTTCAGCTCTGTATCATCCATGCTCAAGACCTATGATTTGAATAGGATCACATAAGCTCGCTTGCTGCACACGCAACAATGCTTGTTTAGCAAGTTCCAACATCGCCAAAAAAGCGACCACTAGACCCAAACGGCCCTCATCTTGTTGATAAAGCGTTGAAAACTCTAGTTGGCTTTGCTGTTGCAAACGTTCTAATATCAGCACCATCCGTGCGCTGACCGATAAATTTTTTACTTCAAAAACGATCTGATGATCGGCCATCAGGCCCTGTTTGCTGATCAATGTTTGCATGGCCAGGGTAAGCTCGGTTAATAATAGGTCGGGATATAAACGCTGCCCAACCACTTCATCAGGCATAAGATTAACTAAAAATACATCTCTTCCCCAACGCGGCAAATCGTTTAATTGCTTGGCAAGGGCTTTAAACTGTTCATACTGT
This sequence comes from Legionellaceae bacterium, assembly GCA_036752465.1. Classification (GTDB taxonomy): domain Bacteria; phylum Pseudomonadota; class Gammaproteobacteria; order Legionellales; family Legionellaceae; genus DAIOSQ01. Next base: position 7,586 of record DAIOSQ010000009.1, read on the forward strand.
TGCAGTCGCTCTGCCAGGGCAATGCGTGGATCAGCTTCTTCCCCTGGCACCGTAACTACCGGCAATAAGAAGCGAGATTTTATTTCGGCAAGCATGGCTGCCATGACTAAATAATCTGCCGCCAACTCAATTCTCTGCTCATCAATCACCGCAATATATTGCATAAATTGATCCGTTACCATCACAATAGGAATATTCATGATATCCAAATTTTGTCGGCGAATTAGGTAGAGTAACAGATCCAATGGCCCGGCAAAATCTTCGAGCAATAACTGAAAAGCGCCTGGTGGAATAAACAAATCTTTCGGGATATCTTGGTACGGCTCCCCAGCTACTTGATATACATAAATCTCGTTTGCTTGTGCCGTCATTGAGCTAATAATCCAAATTCATCGTTTCACGTACGGTATCTAGAGTTTTTTGTGCTTCTTCCCGTGCTTGTTCACTCCCTTCAACCACGATTCGTTTGACTGAGCTGAGATCTTTTTCATACTCTTTAATAGCACATTGAATAGGCTGTAATTCTTGATTGATCCCGTCAATGACTGGCCGTTTACAATCAATGCAACCAATCGCTGCCGTTCTACAGCCTTGTTGCACCCACTCTTGAATGGATTCATCGGAGTAAACTTTATGTAACTGCCAGACGGGGCACTTTTCTGGATCGCCTGGATCTGTCCTTTTGACCCGAGCCGGATCCGTGGGCATGGTCATGACTTTCTTCTCAACTACAGCAGGAAGGTCTCGTAAATTGATGGTATTTTGATAAGACTTCGACATTTTTTGACCATCTAGGCCAGGCATTTTTGCAGTTTCAGTGAGCAACGCTTGAGGTTCAGGCAGTATGATTTTACCGATCCCATCTAAATACCCAAGCAGGCGGTCTTTATCTCCCAGGGACAAGCTGCTCTGATTGCTGAGCAATGCTTTAGCCGTATTAAGTGATTCGTGACTGCCGTTTTGTTGAAAATCCTTGCGCAAATCCAAGTAAAGTTTGCTATTTTTTTTACCCATTTTTTGGATGGCTGCTTGCGCCAGCGCCTCAAAATTCTGTTCTTTGCCATATAGAAAGTTAAAGCGTCTTGCAATTTCTCGGGTTAGCTCGATATGTGCCACTTGATCATCACCAACAGGAACCAAATTGGCCTTATACAAGAGCACATCCGCACTCTGTAACAATGGATATCCTAAGAAGCCATAGGTTGATAAATCTTTCTCATGCAACTTCTCCTGTTGATCTTTATAGGTAGGCACGCGTTCCAGCCAACCCAACGGCGTCATCATGGCAAGCAATAAATGCAGCTCGGCATGTTCAGGCACCCAAGATTGGATAAAAATCCGCGATAGGTTTGGATTTAGACCACAGGCTAGCCAATCAATGATCATGGGCCACACATGATTTTTAAGAATTTCACTGCTTTCGTAATGCGTGGTCAAAGCATGCCAATCGGCAACAAAAAAGAAGCAATCATACTGGTGTTGCAGCGTCAGCCAATTTTTTAACACGCCATGATAGTGTCCCAAATGCAATTGACCACTTGGTCTCATGCCAGAGACAACTCGTTTGTTGGTATGAAACAATGTCATGCACTCTCCTCTAGCGAAACGGCTCTGGATCACCTTTGCCTTCACGAACTATAACAGGGTAATTTCCAGTCAGATCAACAATCGTAGTCGGCTCCTGACTACATGGGCCGCCGTCGATAATGAGATCAATTTGGCTACCCAAAACATCTCTAATAGCTTCTGGCTCACTCAATGGCACCACCGCACCGGGCAATATCAACGTGCTGCTCATCAAAGGTGCATTCACACATTCCAACAAAGATAAGGTGATGGTATTATCTGGCACGCGCAAACCCAGGGTACGTTTTTTAGGATGGAGCATCAGTCTGGGAACTTCGGAAGTGGCATTTAAAATAAACGTGTAAGCACCTGGAGTAAATGCCTTCAACATCCGAAAAACGTTATTATTAACTTGCGCGTAAGTGCTAAGCTGTGACAAATCCTGACAAACCAGAGTCATATTGTGATGTTTATCCAATTGCCGCAGATGTCGGATACGATGCAGTGCTGATTTATTACCCAAGCTACACCCTAATGCATATCCAGAATCGGTTGGATAAACTATCAAGCCACCATTTTCTATCACGGCCAGTGCTTGTCGCAACAAGCGTGATTGCGGATTATCAGGGTGAATCGCGAATATTTGACTCATCGTTTATTATTCCTCAAAAGGCCATCCATGCCATATAGGTGTGCAATTAAGCGGTAAGCGGCCTTGACAGCCGAGTCCAACATTAGATGCATCATTATGAAAATCCGAGCCCGAGGATGCCAATAAATCATAACGCACACATAGTCCGGCCAGAGTCTCTTTTTCCTTGGTGCTATTGAAGCCTGATACCACCTCTAAGCCTGTTCCACCAGATAATTTGAATTCACGGATCAATTCCTGTAGTTTCGTAGCTGTTAATTTATATTTGAGCGGATGCGCTATCACGGCAACCCCATTTGCCTGACGAATAGTGGCAACTGCCATTGCTATATCCAGCCACTCGGTAGCTACATAAGCGCAGCGACCTCTTTTTAAGTAGCGCTCAAAGGCAGTTGGTATATTGGCGACAAATCCTTCATTAACCAGCACCTGCGCAAAATGCGGCCTTGCGATGCGACCATGCCCGGAAATAGCACTTGCTTTAGCATAAGCATCTTCAAGGCCAAGATGGGTTTTCAGACACTCAGCAATCTTATGCGCACGTAAGTTACGGCTATTATTTTGTTTCTCTAGGTGCAACAACAAATCAGCTTCATCCGGATTAATTTGTAATCCTATAATGTGTATATCGTGTAATTTCCAACGCGCACTTAACTCGATGCCCTTGATAATATGGATTTTTTTGTTGTCAGCGGCCTGACGCAAAGGTGCAAGACCTGCAATCGTGTCATGATCTGTTAATGCCAAAATCTTGACCCCGGCAGCAAGGGCTTTTTCCAGCAAAATTTCCGTACTGTATTGTCCGTCGGAAAAAAGGCTATGGCAGTGTAAATCAATCATTAGCACATGATACACAAATCAAAGCCAAAGCTGAAGACTTGGATGCTGGTTTGTTATCAGACTGTAAGGTCATGAGTTTATTAAGGGCTCTGTTAGCAGCGTAGCTTGCGTCTTATGGTGGTGACGCTGGCGATAGTTATGTAAGAAACGTGCAATTTTTGCAATTGCGATGGTTAATTCATCGGCATCTGGTAGAAAAACCAAACGAAAATGATCGGGGTTCGGCCAGTTGAAGCCTGTACCTTGTACAATCAATACGTGCTCTTGCTCAACCAGTTGATAGGCTAAATCTTTGTCATCGATAATTGGATACATAAGCGGGTCTAACCGTGGAAAAAGGTACAACGCGGCTTTGGGTTTAACGCAAGTCACTCCAGGAATAGCAGTAATTTGTTCGTACGCCAAGTTACGTTGTTGCAACAACCGACCTTTGGGTTGAATGAACTCATCTAAATTGAGTAAACCTCCCAGAGCAGCTTGAATGGCATATTGTCCCGGCACATTCGCACACAAGCGCATCGACGTCAACATATCTAAACCCGTGATAAAATCCTTGGCATGATGTTTTTCACCCGAAATCACCATCCATCCTGCACGATAGCCACAAGCATAGTAATTTTTAGACAACCCATTGAACGTGAGAAACAAAACGTCATCAGCCAGTGAGGCTATGGCCGTATGTTGAGCACCATCAAAAAGAATTTTATTGTAAATTTCATCAGCAAACACTATCAACTGGTGCTGGCGAGCCAACTCAATCAGCTCGTAGAGTAATGCATCTGCATACAAAGCCCCGGTCGGATTGTTAGGATTAATCACTACAATGGCGCGTGTATTTGGTGTGATTTTAGCACGAATATCCGCCACATCTGGCATCCACTCAGCCTTTTCATCACACATATAATGCACAGGATTACCACCTGATAAACGAACTGCTGCTGTCCACAATGGATAATCGGGCGTAGGAATTAAAACTTCGTCGCCCTGATCAAGCAATGCATTCATGCTCATCATGATCAACTCAGACACACCATTGCCCAGATAAATATCATCAAGTTGCACGCCTGCAACGTTTTGCTGCTGCATGTTTTGCCGCACAGCTTCCCGAGCTACGACCAAACCTTTGGAATCGCTGTATGAACTGGCAGCATGCATGTAATGTTGCATGTCATGCACAATTCCTGTGGGCGCCGCGAAACCAAACAACCCAAGATTACCAATATTCAGTTTCGTAATCTTATGGCCAGCATCTTCCAGTTGCTTGGCTTTTTCTAGCACAGGCCCTCGTATGTCATAACATATGCCGCTTAATTTGCGTGATTTTAGTATTTTTCGCACAATTTGATGTCCTTTCTCCCATCAACAGCCGCACAATGAATTTAGATCATTCATCTTGAAATTGGATACGCTGTTGTTCAGCTTAATTCACAATTTTATGCCTGTCTATGCAAGCAAAACAAGCGTATTTTGCAAAGCCATTCTTGGTTGTCGTGTTGTGAAAATTTTGTTTAGCACTGTACATCATTATATCATGGCTTGTTTTTATTGGCTAAAATTCTTAGTTTTTTTCCTAGGGAAACAGCAGACAAATGACAGCGCTGCTGATAACCCTCGCTATAATTTTTATCAATGCTATAGTTGTGATACCCGTTCGGGGTGTAACAAAAACATAGGATTTGCAATGATCATCGATTTGAGCGATAAATGCGGATTGGTTACTGGCATAGCCAATGAACATAGCATAGCATACGGCTGCGCCAAAAAATTTGCGCAAGCTAACGCTATGTTGGCAACAACCTTCGCCAATAGCAAAGCAGAACCTTTCATGCGCCCCCTGGCAATCGCATTAAACGCAACCTTGATTCTTCCCTGTGATGTGCGCAATGAAGAGGAAATGTATGCTTTATTTGCAACGATCAAGAGGCGATGGGGCCGGCTCGATTTTATGTTACATTCGATGGCTTTTGCTGGCAAAAGCGACTTAGAAAACAATCTCCTCGATTGTAGTCAAGATGGATTTATGGAGGCCATGGATATATCTTGTCATTCTTTAATTAGAATGGCCAAGCATGCGGCTCCTTTAATGGCAAACGGCGGCAGCATTTTAACGATGAGTTATTATGGCAGCCAAAAAGTTGTGCTCAACTACAATTTGATGGGTGTGGTCAAGGCGGCACTTGAAGCATCGGTCAGGTACTTGGCGAGTGAGTTAGGACCCAAAAATATCAGAGTCAATGCGATTTCACCCGGTGCAATCCAAACTCGCGCGGCCTCTGGCATACCTAACTTTAACGAGTATATAGATGTTGAGAAAAAACGATCGCCATTGCGTCGTTTAGTTAGCATAGAAAGTGTGGGAAATTTGGCAGCATTTCTTGCCAGTGATGCCGCACAAGATATCACGGGTAACGTACATTACGTTGACTCGGGTTATTCGATTATGGGTGCATAATAATCACGGAGTATCAGAGTGACCTTGATAGAAAATAAAACATTTGATGAAATCAAAATAGGTGACAGTGCCACCATACAAAGAACCTTAACGTTAAGAGATATTCAACTATTCTCTATTATGTCCGGCGATGTAAATCCTGCGCATGTTGATGTTGCATATGCAAAAGACGACCAATTTCATACCATTATTGCGCAAGGCATGTGGGGCGCATCCTTGATATCAACAGTTCTAGGTACAGAGCTGCCCGGGCCAGGCACAATTTATTTAGATCAATCACTAAAATTTTTAGCACCCGTGATTCCAGAGGATACGCTGACCATTATGGTAAAAGTGATTGATAAACAAGCAGAAAAACATATCCTGCATTTAGAATGCTCGTGCACAAATCAGCATAATAAAACCGTAATTAGTGGCATGGCTACGGTCCTGGCGCCCACAGAAAAAATCAAACGAGAACGCATCGTGCTACCGCATGCTTTTTTGAAAGAACCTAAAGGAACCTGGTATAAAAAATTAGTTAAATTAATCCAAGATCTGCCGCCACTGACCACTGCTGTTGTTCATCCTGTAGATACACTTTCCTTGTTAGGGGCTATTCATGCGGCACAAGATAATTTGATTATCCCTATTTTGGTCGGCCCAAAAGATAAAATTTTAGCCGCTGCAGATGCCGCTGCTCTGGACATTTCTCCCTATCAAATTGTGCCCACGCGACATAGTAACGAGTCAGCAGAAATCGCCGTGAAACTGGTAAGAGAGCGACATGCTGAAGCCTTGATGAAAGGCAAAATTCATACCGACGAACTGATGGAACCAATTGTTCATAAGCAAACCGGCTTGTTGACTGGGCGTCGCATGAGTCATGTGTTCTATGTTGAGGCACCCAACTACTCTAAGCCTTTGTTGCTTTCAGATGCTGCAATCAACATTCGCCCCACTTTGTCAGAAAAAAAAGATATCACACAAAATGCAATTGATTTGTTTCATACCTTAGGTTTTGGCATTCCCAAGGTCGCTATTGTCTGCGCCGTAGAAACGGTTAACGAAAAAATGCCGTCGACGCTAGATGCAGCCGCGTTGAGTAAAATGGCGGATCGTGGCGAAATCACCGGCGCCATTGTAGACGGACCACTGGGCTTCGATAGCGCCATATCTTTAGAGTCTGCGCGTGAAAAAGGGATACAATCAGCAGTCGCGGGATCTGCTGATATTATCATTGTGCCTGATATCGAATCAGGAAATATCCTATATAAAGAAATGACGTATCTATCAGGTATGGAAGCGGCTGGTATCGTGCTCGGGGCGACTGTGCCCATCATTTTGACCAGCCGGGGCAGTGATGATATTTCGCGTAAAGCCTCTTGTGCGATGGCTCTTATTTATGTGCGCAATAAGGAAAAACTAAATGTCTGAGGTTATTTTAGTTATCAACTCAGGATCTTCTAGTATTAAATTAGCCGTGTACTCATATGATCCACGTTTAGTCTTGCGCTATTATGGTCATATACAAAGTATTGCAGCAACGACGAGCCTATCGATAACGGACAGCACAACACAGCAACCTATACACCATACCAGCATCTCTGCCAAGCATATCAAACAGGGCTTGTTAGCATTCTTTGCTTGGATGAAAGGCATGCCAGACGCTATGCAGCCAGTGGCCGTAGGACATCGTGTGGTTCATGGAGGAACTCATTTCTATCAGCCTACGCTCGTAACAGATGATGTCATGCAACTCATTGCTGAGTTAGTTCCCCTAGCCCCGCAACATCAAGCAGATAATTTAGCCGCTATTAAAATCATCGCGAGCCTTTACCCTAATATTCCACAAGTTGCTTGTTTTGACACGTCGTTCCATCGCACACAAAACAGATTGTCATCTTTATTTGCCATTCCCAACGAGCTAAGCAGCGCAGGTTTTATACGGTATGGTTTTCATGGTCTTTCATATGAATACATCGCTGCGGTGATGCCAGATTATCTTGGAGAGATAAGCAAACAACGGGTGATTGTGGCGCATCTAGGCAGTGGTGCCAGTATGTGCGCCATGCTACAGCAAAAAAGCGTAGCCACCAGCATGGGCATGACTGCACTGGATGGCTTGATGATGGGGACTCGCTGTGGCAGCATTGATCCAGGACTGTTGTTATATATGTTACAGACAAAGAACTATTCTGTCGAACAACTCAGTACCTTGCTGTATCAACATTCTGGGTTATTGGGAGTTTCAGGCAGCAGCAGTGATATGCGTGAACTCCAAGCAAGTACTGATCCACGTGCGCGTGAAGCCGTGGACTTATTTTGTATGATGGCAGCTAAAGAACTGCTCGCGCTGTGTGTAGTACTACAAGGCTTGGATGCCCTGATCTTCACCGCAGGAATTGGCGAAAAATCTGCCATTGTGAGAGCGAAAATTTGCGCACACTTGCGGTGGTTGGGGGTCATCATCGATCCACAAGCAAATGCGCGCAATGCGCCTATTATCAGTCAGCTGTCAAGCAAGGTCGTTGTCAGTGTGATTGAGACCAATGAAGCAGCTATGATTGCAAAGCACACCTTAGCGCATGTCGTCTCGCAATAAAGCAGCAGTACCCACCACCCGACCGGCTGGCTCAAATTTCTTGTGCGCGCTGTTCAGCTTCTGCTAATTGGCTAACCAATAATGCCGCATCTATTGCTTGCAGCTGTTGTGTTTGCTGCAGTACCGCTACTCGCCAGGCTTTTGCACCCGGTAAACCATGGGCTAAATTGAAGATTGGCTTGCACAAAACAGTCAGTGGAATACCCGCTTGCTGCTGCAAAGCAACGTAGTTTAAATAATCCAGCAACACCTCCGCGCGACTTCTTAATAGGGCTGCTGGGTATAAATGATGATGTATCTTGGCAATCGCGTATGGATCCTGGTAAGCCAAACGACCTAACATGACGCCATCTACATGCTGCAAATGATGATCAATTTCTACCTCGTTGAGGATATTGCCATTAATCACCACAGTCATGTCTGGATAGAGTTGTTTGATGCGGTAGACATAGTCATAATGCAATGGTGGAACGGTCCTGTTTTGTTTGGGGCTTAGGCCATGTAACCAAGCCTTGCGCGCGTGTACGACTAACTTATCACAACCAGCAGCAATCAGCACCGCAACAAACTCTTTAAAAAAATCGAAGCTATCGAATTCATCGATACCTATACGAGTTTTGGCGGTAATAGGGATATTCACGTGCTGCTTGATAGCAGCGATGCATTCTGCCACCAAAGGTTGATGAGCCATCAAACAAGCCCCAAATTTGCCTGACTGCACACGATCACTAGGACACCCCAAATTAAGATTGATTTCCACAAAACCTTGCGCTTGCGCTAGATGCGCGCAAGTAACCAATTGTTTGGCATCATGACCACCTACTTGTAATGCCAAGGGGTGCTCGATCTCTGAAAAATATAATGCCCGTGGTTGATGCATGATCGCGCCAAACGTTTGCATATCCGTATACAGCAACGCATACGGTGCCAAATAACGCATAAATACCCTAAAATGAGTATTGGTCCAGTCAATCATTGGCGCGATGGACAATGGCGACCACAAATTTGGTATTGCAGATCTCAAAATCATAGAAAAATGTTTGCGCTTAAGATTAAAGGTATTATACTTCATTTTTTGTCAAATTATTCCAATTCAACAACATATGCACAAAGATATCTCAAATTTACCAGATGATGCCGTTGCAAAGGTGCGACAGTATCTGCTTAACTTGCAAACGGATCTTTGCAAAGCATTCGAATCCCTAGATGGCAAAGCCACTTTTCATCATGATGCTTGGCAACGCGAGGAAGGTGGTGGCGGCATTACCAAGGTCTTGACTAACGGGAACATTTTTGAAAAAGGTGGCGTTAATTTCTCTCATGTATTCGGTCAGAAATTACCTCTGTCTGCAAGCGCCTCCAGACCCGATATGCGTGAGTATGCTTACCAAGCACTTGGTGTTTCCATTGTCATGCATCCTGATAGTCCTTTTATCCCGACAACTCACGCAAACGTACGTTTTTTCTTTGCGACCAAAGATGACGCAAAACCACTCTGGTGGTTCGGTGGCGGGTTTGATTTAACACCCTATTACGGATTTGTGGAGGACTGCAAACATTGGCATCAAACAGCACAGGCAGCTTGCGCACCTTTTGGTGATGACTTATATGCACGCTTCAAGCATTGGTGCGATCAGTATTTCTATATACCACATCGACGTGAAGCCCGCGGCATAGGCGGTCTTTTTTTTGATGACTATCATGAGCATAGTTTTGAACATTCATTCCAATTGATGCAGAGCGTAGGCAATCATTTTATCAAAGCATATGCGCCGATTGTTTTGCGGCGTAAAGATCTGACCTATACCGCAGCACAAAAAGCATTTCAGTGCCAACGGCGTGGCCGTTACGTTGAGTATAATCTGATTTATGACCGAGGGACGCTGTTTGGTTTACAATCAGGTGGCAGAACAGAGTCTATTTTAATGTCGCTCCCCCCTGCGGTTAGTTGGGAATACCAAGCCAAACCAGAACCTGGCAGTCTAGAAGCGACCTTGTACGAAAATTATCTACCAGCACGCGATTGGTTAACTTGACAATGGTCAGCCAAACCACCTTCGTAACCTCCTGGAACACTTCTTGCCGGCATAATGCCTTTCGTTGGGACATCAAAAACTAATGGCGAAAAAAAACCTACCGGATAGTTCGGGTAAGAAGCAGTCCCTGCCATCTCGATATCCATCTGCTCACCCATCGAAAACAAAAAATCATCCAATGATTCGTCCATAATCGCCTCATTTTCTTGTGCAGCAACCGCGAGCAGATCACGAAACGACGGTGCGGGCTGACGATGTTTTTGTCGCGCTTCCATCCTTTTTGCCTGATAAGCATTCACTAAATCCTCTAAAGTCTGCTCTTTCAATGATGAGAATTTTTGACGCAATACTAATTTTATCTCATCGTTGGTGTAAGGCATCATACAACGTTTTATGCTACGATTGCTTAAAGCCGGGCTTTCAAGCTGTCGACCCGCATAATGGGCTGGATTTTGTGTACCAATCACTTTAAATCCGGCACGATGCGGTGGTCGATTACCCTCTTCTGGATGATACCCTTCCAGCAATTGATTCAAAATGTCTTCAAAAAAAGGCATGCAATTGATTTCATCAATCACCACGATAGCACCGGCATCAAACGCTTGGTACAACAACTCTTTTTGTTTATCAACCGACCAAGAGGGCAACAACCGATGCCATGCATCCCCCTCGTTTAAATCATAAGCACGCAGCAATTCAGTCACCATATAACTCTTGCCTAGACCCGGCTCACCTTCAATAATAAAGCGATTCAATCCGAGATAACATAACGCATGGCCTTTCGCTAATTTTACTTGATACTCACGTACATGTAAGAAATCACTTAAATCAAACAGCACCTGTTCACCCGATGAGGTTTGGATGTATTGTTCCGACAGCACAGATTGTTGTACAAATAACAATTTTCGATCGATCGCTGGAAAAACTTGCAAAAACTCAGGTCGATGACGTTCAGGCACCAGATCAACCGCCAGGCGTTGCGCTTGGTATTGTGCTAAACGCAACAAATCGATATCAGGATAACGCGCACGATCCGCTAAGATGAACATGAGCATCATTTGAATTTGTCGGGGTGATATCAACACATCCATACTTGAAAGCCGCATCAGATGGTTATAAACCGCCAATACACTTGACGCAATGATTTGCATCTCAGCTGGATTATCAATGCCCCCAGCTTGCAATATGGGCTTTATGGTTTTGACATACACCACCGCGGCCGATAACGGTGTAAAATTCACAAAACCTCCATGGCGTTGAAACAACGGCGCCCATTGCCGTTCGCCATAACGCAATGGATTTCCAGCAAAAATAACTTTATGTTGCGAAGTTAACTCAAAATATTCCCCATCCATTAACATACCCGGAAACTCTTGAAATAAGCCTTCAAACTCACTCCACTGCCGCGATGATAAATTCGCCTCATCGATGAATAACACTTGCCATACCGTTGTATCAGAACTGCGTGCACGCGCCCAATCGCGCTGGGTGTTCATACTAGCCCCTTTAAAAATTTGGTGTGCTTGCATCTCATGATCAACAAAGCGACTTTTACCCACACCAGTTAAACCGGTTAAAAACACATACGGTGTCTCATTTAATCGCCCCAACACTTGCGCACGACGTGCTTGCATAAAAGTGTCGGCATCAGCCTCGCTGCTCTCCATAATAAATTCCGGCATATCCATGCGGCCTAACTGACCTTGTTCTTCATGCTGAAACGATGGGTTTATCTGCAGTGTATCTTGGTTAATGAAATAAAGCTGTCCTTGAGGGTTTGACTGAAACAAGCGTGCCAAAAGAAACGGCGCCAAATGATCTAATAATTCATCCGAAAAACGCCCGGTTAACAACACAGTTTTTCCTGCGCGCAAAGCACGCGGTAAAAACTTTTCCGTTTCTTGCGCCTGAATGCCCTCTGCTGTGACAGTAATTGTCATTCTCATCAGCAAATCAGATGCTGTGCATTCAGAAATATCTAAACAGATGCCCTGTGGCGCAATCTCGCCAATCAATCCAGCATATGGTTTAACCAAAGGTTCAGAAAAGACTTCCGGTTGGATTGAAAACGCCCTCGGTAAGGTCACGCCATCGGCACACGTGATCTGCAAGCTCAATGCTGGATAACATGCGAATTCTTTAAAAAAAAGCCCCCACTCATCCTCATGCAAACTTCGCGTGAGCAACACGGCAAGCTTTTGATCTGGGGTTACGGCGACATGTTGCGCCAGAATGCCCGGAGCACTGGTGATGCGCTGGTCTTCTGTAGTTTGGTATTGCATTAAAAAATGTGTCAGTAACGAGGGATTGAGAACAAACGCATGTGCGCTTGGCACACCAGACCAGGTCACGCGTAGCAATTCTTTTGACCAATCGTAGTTTTCGCGAGTATACATACACAGATTGGACGACAAGCAGATTCTTTCGCCATGGGCATCGATGTACCCATGTAAAAATGCCTTATGCCAAAACAACTCAAATGCTTCATCTGCAGGTGGATTTTCTATCACTATCGGTCGATTTACAGCAAGTGCTGCAGGCAACTCTCCTGGTTGGAATAGCAATCCATGTTCATCCGCAACCCACCCCCCCATGAGCATGCTTAACCACGCAGGCGAATGACAAAGATTAATGCGGCTCATCTCAGAACTCAAGGCCTGTTCATCCGTTATTGCCACCAGCGGAGACGGCATGGGCGAAAGTGCAATCGGACAAGTTGAGATGAACGAAAAACGTGAATAAAAATCAGCGCCATCATAAACACCTGGCCGCAGGGGGTCAATCAAACCCAGTACACGTACGCGAGGTGATAGCGGTGTGTGATCAACATGACGATACTCCACCGCATCAATCAACGTATTAAAGCGCGCAAAATCACTTAACAAAAAATGGTTATAATTAACAATTAATATGGGCTGCAGCGCGTCATTTTGCAAGGATGCGCTTAAAAAATCATACAATGCGCCGCCGGATTGCTGACATAGCACGCCACGAGTGCCCTGCCGTTGAATAAAAGGCCCAGCACATACCAAATCATCCGGTGAGTGTATATAAAACACGGGCCTAGCTCTATCTTGGTGTGTTTGTAGGGCCATTGCGAGAGGTAATGCTTGCTTTACGGGCAGTCGAATTAAATGACAAGGATAGGGTTGCGATAACAACCAATCCACATACTCATTACAATTTGTTATCGCTTGTTCTGTGTCTGTATGCCAAGTTTCAAGCTTTCGCTCAAACAGGGGTTGTTGAGAATCCACGGATACACCAATCTTTGGGGGCGATTCATCATCTTCAGACTGGATACTCTCTTCATGACTTGACACAACATCATGAATCGTAACATGCGCGGGATACCCGCCTAAATCACAGATTATCCACTTTCCATTCGAGAGTAGTTCCACAAACATATGGCAATCATTTTCAATAATACGTACTAGCCATTGTGGATAAAATCTATTTATGATTGCAAAGAAAGCAACGGCGCGATGACGACAAGAGCCCACCCTTTGTTTGAGGATGGCGTCTAAATAAGGATTTGCAAACGGTTGTTGTTTGAGGTTGTCATTCAAAGATGCATTGGAAAAGCGATAAATGCTCTCTTGCGAATCTAAATCTAACGCCGCCTCACCAAATGCACGAAAATCGTTAATGAGTAGAATAATTTCTGGATCTAGTGGATCCAAACATAGCGTGTTATCACCACACACGATAAAGTCTAGGGTGACCCATTCCTCTTTCGAACTCTTCACATAATACAGGTTATCACGTCCCGAATATTTAATTTCAACGTCATCTTGCGGTGTGCATTTTATCGCATACAGCCACTCTTGCGGGTCCAGTGACGCAATTGGCTGCCATTCGGCATCCAAATGCAAACGTTGTCTTGCGGCATACCGCCATAGCTTATCATGAAGCACAACAATCGTTGAAACATCCTGATCTTGTGGCAGAAATTGCGGCACACCATCGGCTGTGAGCATCAGATCATCTTCATTATGCAATAAAAAAGGTTGTGTTCCTTCTTGTATGCTCAAACCATTATGCACCTTCAATCGATAACTGCTCGGCGCTGGAAGCATCGGCATTACTTGGTCATGCAAATAAAAAATACGAGTTAAATCGTAATGCTTGTTTTCATCAAGCTTGGTGTCCGCGTCAATAGACAAGTCACGACGTCGCCGTTTCGCATGCGTTGCATAATCATCGCTTTCAACATCACTTTCAACATCACTCAGATCATCACGTTTGCGCTTCAACAACATCGGGTTTCTATTGGCATGCATGTATTCATCTGGTAAGGAAAAGTATTCTAATGACTGCATAAGCTGCGTAAAGTCGGGGTCTTTTTTTGCATTAACCCACTGTGATTGTTCCTCTTCATCTAGATATAGAATTTTGGTCCAAGCATCTGTTGGATAGAACATTAAAGATTTTAAATTCTCGAAGTTACTTGCCATGGACAACAGGTCTTCGTAACGGATACCGTTACCGACGAAACATACATGCTCAACTGACTGAGGATAATCATAATCAATCAAACGCTCAAAATTGGAGTGCTCATTATACAACCGCATATATTTAACGCTTTCTATAGATTTGAGCAAAGCCTTAAAATGTCGTCGTTCCTCAGGAAACCAATGCTCATCGTCATCACAAATCATCAACTCATCAACCCTAAGTAGGCGGCCCCAATCTCCGTAATCAGAAACGTTATCCATAGATTCATCATCGGATTCATCATTTGAGTCAGAGTCAGAGTCACCTGGAGGGTCATTATAAGCATAAAAACATACTAATTTCACTTTTGCTATTCGATTCAAAACAGAACACAATGCCACATTAAAGTCTAAACTCTGTGCAAAATTTGTTTTAAATACTCGAATGGAAGGACACCGCTCCAGTATGGATGTTAATTCTTTTGAACAGATATCGCTTTCAGAGTCGAGATGCAGCTCAAACACCTCAAGACGCGGAAACGAAATGCCTGACAGCGACAACAATGAATTCGCTCTTAATTCCTGTAAATTTAAATTCTGTTTACCTAACCATCCTATCACCCCTGTTTCATCTGCATTGGGCGCTTGTTGTACTGATATCAGCTGAGGAAAAGAAAATACTTCGTCGGTATCGACCTCAAGAATCACACTTTTGATAAACAAAGATTTGCAACCTCGCAACAAACGCGCCAATAAGCTCGCTGTAATGTGAACATCTTCTAATTGTAACGATTGTAACGATCCGTCCATAAAACTAGCTAGATCACCTTTGCAGTCAACCCTAGTTAAGTGCAAATGCTCTACCTGATTTGACAAGGCTGACACTTCGAAGAGCCAATTAAAAAACCCTATGGGCAACAGAGTAAAATCTTTTTCATTCGTCAGGGTAACGTGCTTTGCTGGTGTTGATGTTGCCTCACCCATCAATCGAACAGTAAAACCGTTTGGTTCTTTAAAAATCGAATCCCTTAATGCTACCAGCGGTAATGCAGATGAAGTCATCATCTGATCAATATTTTCATGTGACAGCATCAACGTTTGCAGACGCGGTAACGATGATGTCTTGTGCCGCACAAGAGATGAAAACGCATCTTGTTGTTGTATTTCAGCAATGCGGTCAAGTTCTTGTTTTGTTTTTGAACGCGTCGCTTTTATTTCAATTGGACACAGTTCTTCTTCAGGACACCCCAACAAGCGCATCAATTGATATCGATACAGAATCATCACTTGATGCGGTGTTAAGTTATAATCCTGCATCACACCAGCCAGGATATTGCATTTAAATTCGGGTACTATGTTTGATTGTAAGGATTTATCCAACACCATCGAGGCCGTGTGCAGCTTAACCAATCCGTTTTTCTGCCAAACATAAACAACAAATTCTTGTTGAAGTAAATACGAAAATAGTAAAAAAAACGCTTGTTCTTCTTCATCACTCCAGTCAGCAGCCGACCAGTCAGCTAAAATAAGGGTTTTTTTCTTATGCACTATCGTCGAAGAGGGGCTTTCCCAATAATCACTATACCCATGCACCAAACGACTAAAATTAATCTGTCCGGTCTGACTCGAGGTGTAACACGGCGCGGTGCTTTTTTCTGTATACTTAAGCTCACCAAGCGGGGAAAAATCAAATAATTTAGGCATGCCATACCATCCACTCTGCGTATCCGCTCATAATAGCCGGGTAAACGCAAAATACCGACAAGTATCACAAGCCACGCAAATCTTTATAACAAACAGACTATTATACATATAATGCATACATTGGTCAAATAAAAATCATTTGAACGATTTGCAGATCGTGCCCACACGCACATGCATATTCACTGACTCACGCGCCAAACTTGCTTGTGCAATACCACCGGAATATTGGCATGCTTGATAACCCTGAAGATACGTCCCAAGCGCTCGCTCTCCTCTGCTTTTTTTGCAGTAGATGAGGTATGAAAATATAACAAAATCCATCCGTTACGTGCTTTTGTTTCGGCCAAAAAATGCTCAAGCAACCGTTCATAGGCAGGACTAGAGATATCATAGATAACATACTTTGCTGCATCGGTTGCAGGCATATCATTGATTGCATGCTGACCATGGATAAAGCTAAATTTAGCCGATGGTATGATTTCCCAGCCTACATGCTGCAGCTTCAATAGTTTGCTGATGGATATAGGACAACTCTGACCACTCGCTAGTGAAATCACTCCAGGAAATTGGTACTGCTGCATTAAAGGCAAAATACTAGCATTATTTTGTTCAAAATAAGAATTATCAAACCATATGGTCAATAGGCCTTGGTGTGGCCAGGCAATCCTTGGGGTCGATGAAATGCGCTTATTATGAAGATACAAAGTAATACAATCGGGGTTATGGAATAAATTAACGATAAAGTAGCACAATATGAACAACGGTAGCAGCATAAAGCCACAAAACACGCATCGTATATAAATATCCAAATGACTTATATCTTTCATGCCATCAAACAAAAACAACCTGCGTAACTTGCGTAAGAGGTTCACAATAGCACGCTTAACGACACAGCGCCGTATTGGTATTGATAGTCTGGCGACCCCAAAAATGCCGAGACTTGTCGTGACAGTGCATAATACGCATTAAGGACTAAATATTGATTGATGGGCCCATTTAGCCCCAACCCAAATTGTCGTGTCGGGCTGGTTGCTATAGGGTTACCTGTTATGCCGATGTTTTGCACGCCAATCCCTCCATCTAAATAGTAATGCCACACTGAGCGCACTCTACGACCTATTCTTAGAATAACCGTACTTGTACTATATGTGTTTGGGCTAAAATAATAAGGCGACACAAACTTATCAGCATAGCCTCGATTTTGTAGGGTTAGATTCAGACCTAGCGCCGTAGAAAGGGTTGTTGTGGCTGCAACAAAATAACCGTTACGGACATTATGATCGCTTACATTGAGTCTACTGACCGAGCCATTAATCCTCACATAAGGTACCGGGTTTATACTTAAGTTGGCAGCTTGTTGATAGCCACTAATATGGTGCGCAAACGCCGGAAATGTTTCAAATATTTCATTTCTTGTTAAAAATTGGGCGCCAAAAAAATCGTTCGGTTTATAGTTAGCACTGGCAAGAAATAAAATGGGGTTCCATCGCTGATACGTCATGGGCTCAATCATGCCATTCAAAGTCAAAGCTCTGTTCGGTCGCCACTTTTGTCGCACATAAATTCCTTCGGCATTTAGTAGTGAAGACAACTGTTTATAGCGGATTTGCTCAAAACCGACAAAGGTTTGATAGGGATAGGACCAGTAGTGACTATAATCCAATGCTGAACGCAACACCGCAAAATGTTCAGAATCTTGCGAATAAAATTCACTAGGGGTTAACACATTGGGATGCGTACTCAGGGATGCTTGCCAGGCAACATCTTTTAGGTCTCTGCCTAAATTTGAATTGGGATCTATCTGATCAGTTATTGCCTTATATTTAATCAGCGTATTGTATGTCAAGTCCGATTGATCGGCCCAGAGAGTTGCTTGTGCCGCAGCAACAACCATTTCAGGTGTAGTGAATACCAGATTCTCTGGGATTGAATGATAGGCTAAGATAGGTCTATCCGCATACGCTTCACTTTTGACGATTCCGGCAGAAGTTAATTCGTAATCACGCGAATTCGTGGTTAACGGCAGCAGTCTTTTATAACTTAACATGGCAGCGTAATAACGACTCAACCAAAATTGCATTCTACTGATGCCAAATAACGCGATGCTATGCTGTTGCACTGTGGTTGCGATCGCAAATGCTGATTTATAGTAAAACAAAGCGTGTCGAGGTTGGTTGATTTCTGCATAGGCCTGCGCAATTAGAATGAGCAGATCAAAAGAACCCTTTTTACTCAATAATGGAGCTAACACTTGG
>DAIOSQ010000010.1:0-24524 GCA_036752465.1 Legionellaceae bacterium
CAACCTATTGGCTGGGATGCTTTCGGTTTGCCAGCAGAAAATGCAGCCATCAAACATAAGGTTTCTCCGCAGGAATGGACAAAGAAAAATATAGCCTCTATGAGCGCACAATTTTTAAGATTAGGCAATGCTTATGACTGGCGTCGTGAGATCAGCACCTGCGATCCTGATTATTATCGCTGGGAGCAATGGTTTTTTATCAAGCTATTCGAGCGTGGTCTGATTTATAAAAAAAATGCGGTGGTTAACTGGGACCCTGTAGACCAAACAGTCCTTGCCAATGAACAGGTAGTCGACGGTAAAGGTTGGCGTTCCGGTGCGTTGGTTGAGCGCAAAGAAATATCTCAATGGTTTATCAAGATAACCGCTTATGCTGACGAGTTGCTGCATGATTTGGACACTTTGGATCAATGGCCACAACAAGTCAAACAAATGCAACGCAATTGGATCGGCCGCTCAACAGGAACCGAAGTTTTTTTTAAAGTAAAAAATTATACCAAAAAATTAAAAATCTATACCACAAGACCTGATACCTTAATGGGCGTGACCTATCTGGCTATTTCTCCTGAACATCCCTTGGCAAAACATAGTGCCGAACAAAGCAGTGCCGTACAAACATTCATAGATAGCTGTCGCGGCGTACGCATGGCAGAAGCCGAGCTGGCGACAATGGAAAAGAAGGGTATCGCAACTGGATATATGGCGATACACCCTGTCACTGGCGATGAAATCCCAATTTGGATAGCTAATTTTGTCTTGATGCAATATGGCACAGGTGCTGTCATGGCCGTCCCTGCGCACGATCAACGCGATTGGGAATTTGCACAAAAATACCAATTGCCGTTGCATGTTGTCATCACCCCCATCGCGGGCAAGCACGACTTTGCGCAGTCTGCTTACACATCCGCCGGCATACTGATTGATTCAGCTGAGTTTACTGGTTTACCATCGCCAGATGCTGTGCAGGCTATAAATGCTTTTTTACTGGCACATAATTGCGGCAAGACCACCATCAATTACCGCTTGCGCGACTGGGGTGTATCCCGTCAGCGCTACTGGGGCACGCCTATTCCAATGATCATCTGTGAACAGTGTGGTCTTGTACCCGTTCCGGAAGATGAGTTACCGGTTAAGTTACCAGAAAATATTGAATTGACCGGCAAAGGAGTTTCTTTGGCGCAGTGTGATGAATTCGTGCATACCACTTGCCCCAAGTGCGACCAAGATGCTGTGCGTGAGACCGATACCCTGGATACATTTGTCGAGTCTTCATGGTATTACGCTCGTTTTGCCTGCAAAGGCCAAGAGCATGCAATGCTCGATGATCGTGCAAAATACTGGACTCCGGTTGATCAATATATCGGCGGCGTCGAGCATGCAGTCATGCATTTATTATATGCACGTTTTTTTCATAAATTAATGCGTGATGAAGGCCTAGTTAATTCCGATGAGCCCTTTAAAGCATTATTGAGCCAAGGCATGGTTTTAAAAGACGGACAAAAAATGTCAAAGTCCGTAGGCAACATTGTTGACCCCAATCATCTCATAGACACCTATGGAGCAGATACGGCCCGCTTGTTTGTCATGTTTGCCGCCCCACCGGAACAATCACTAGAATGGTCTGATGCTGGCGTAGATGGCGCACATCGCTTTTTAAAAAGACTATGGGCCTTCGCTGTTCAGCATAGACAATTATTTCTGGAAATCAATGAATTAATTGCAGATGGCAACGGCAATGTGCAGTGGCAAGAATGCGAACATCGCCTAAAAAAATCACGCCTCATCGTACATCAAATAGTAGCCCAGGCGAATGCCGATTATGAGCGCAATCAATTTAATACGGTCGTTTCCGGATGCATGAAATTGCTGAATGAATTAAACGCTTACGAAGTCAATACCGAGGATGATAGATATTTTATCCATTCTGCCTTCAGTATTCTGTTGCGCTTGCTGGCACCTATTACACCGCATATTTGTCATGCGTTATGGCAACAGTTACATTTTGAAAAAATTATTATTGATGCGCCATGGCCCAAATGCGACAAAGCCGCTTTAAAAACGGATGAAGTGAATTACGTCGTACAAATCAATGGCAAACTAAGAGCGCACTTCACTGCGGCCACCGACACATCTGAAGATGAGCTTGTCGAAATGGCCAAAGGACATACTCAATCTTTCATCACCGGCTCCATCATGAAATCAATTGTTATCCCACACCGACAATTGATTAACTTGGTGATCAAGCAATGATTGCGTTGTCTCACTACAGCCGCATCAAAACAAGCGCGCTACTTTGGATAGTTGGTCTCAGCATGTGTGGTTGTGGATTCCATTTACGTGGCATCATAGATTTGCCCCCCTGGCTTGAAAACGTAAGCATCATCATAGAACAAGCCAATCGTGATTTGGGTCCGATGTTTGTGCATCAATTGGCACTATATCACGTACATGTCAGTCCAGATTCCAAGCAGGCAAGGTACTGGATAGTCATTGAAAAAGATCAAACTGACGAGCAAACTGCCAGCATCAGCTCAAATACCAGCACGCGTCAATTTCAATTGGTATACACCTTATGGTATAGAGTACAAACTGCCAGCGGCGAAGAAATCATTGCTGCACGCGCCATTACTATTAACCGACAATTAACCGTCAACAGCAACCGCGTACTAGGCTCCAACAATGAAGAAGATCAAATCAAGCTAGAAATGCAAAAAGAAGCCATTACGCAAATGCTCGCGCAGATCAGCCACACCAATCCTGCTAGGAATAGCAAGCAGCATGCTCATTAAATACGCTGATCTCCCGCGTGCGTTAGCCAAAAAACGGCATGCGATATATGTGCTGTTTGGGCAAGATTGGTTTTTACTGCAAGAATCGGCAAGCCGCATCAAGCAATCCTGGCATCAGGATGCTGAAAAAATAACCATGAAACTAGATACGCTCACTGACTGGCAAAATCTGATTCAAGAGGCCAACAGCTACCAGTTGTTTGCGGAGCACACCATCCTTGATGCTTCCTATGATAAAAAAACCTGGGATCACAGCCACAAAGCCGTTTTTAACACCTATCTTAGCCGTTTGAATACCAAATGTTTGGTATTGCTTCGTACCCCCCACATGAAAAATACGCACCATCAATGGCTCGCTAATCACCCAGATGTGCTCCTAGTGCAGATTCAAGCTCTGAATGCGCTCAATGCGCAGCAATACATTGCCGACAAGCTCACAGCGTATCAGCTGCGCTACACCGCTAAGGTCCCTCATATGATTCAGCAAGTCACTGAGGGTAACTTGGCAGCAGCGGTGCAGGTTGTCGAAAAATTAAATATAATTTATCCAAAAACCACCGTTATCAATGAAGGCATGGTGCATGAACAGTTAGTTATCGCCTGTGATTACCCATTTTATGAACTCACCGATGCCTGTCTCAAGTTGATGCCTGAAAAAGCCATTCATATCTTACAAACTGCAGCCCAAAAAAAAACCGAGCCTACGCTGTTATTATGGTATCTGACACAATACATCCGGCAACTGCTGCAGTTGCATCGGTTAACAGAGACCATGACCTGCCAACTTGCGTGTCAGCAATTGAAAATATGGTCCTCCCAGATCTCTTATTACAACAAGGTCCTACATAGACGCTCACAGCACGACTTGCTGAGGGTGTTAAGATATTGTCATGATATTGACTTGACGATCAAATCCAATACCGTGCAACGAGCTTGGTCTATGTTAGAAGATGTGGTTTTGGTACTGGTCGGTGACGGACATCTGACAGTACCGATTTAACCGGTGCATATGCCCCTAGACAACTTGTCCCGCACACCAGCCTGACGACCAAGCCCACTGAAAGTTGTAGCCCCCCAACCAACCGGTAACGTCCAGTACTTCACCAATAAAATACAATCCGGGCACGTGTTTGACAGCAAAGGTTTGCGAGGACAGTGCATTACAGTCTACACCGCCCAGAGTCACTTCAGCTGTTCTGTAACCCTCGGAAGCGTTCGGTTTTATAGTCCATGCTTGCAGATGTTGCGCCAGCGCTGTCAATTGCTTAGCACTAAATTGTTTTAATGGTTTGCTTAAGATCTCTGCTGGATAAAACACTTCTACCATACGTTTTGCCACATATTGCGATAAAACAGTCTTGCACGCCAGCTCACTTTGCGTGTGTTGTGCTTGCCACAAAATGTCTGGTAAATCCGTGTCCGGCAAGCATTCAATCAAAATAGTATCACCTGGTTGCCAATACGAAGAAATTTGCAAAATAGCTGGGCCACTTAATCCACGGTGGGTAAAGAGGAGGTTTTCCTGGAAAGACTGCCCACGACAGGAGACGCGACAGTCTACAGCAATCCCTGCAAGGCACTCATAGAGCAATTTATCTTCAACATGTAAGGTAAGTGGTACCAAACCTGCTCGGGTAGGATACACATGCAATCCAAACTGAGCTGCGACTTTATAACCAAATGCACTTGATCCCAAGGTGGGAATAGAGAGCCCACCCGTCGCTATCACCAAAGACTCACATTGATAACGGCTGTGATTGCTTTCCAGGATAAAGCCACGATCGCTTGCACGCAACCAAGTGATCGTTTGATTAAGTTGCAGATTCACTTGCTGCTGTTCACATTCTTGCAACAGCATATCGACGATGCGTATGGCTTTTTCTTGACCAAACAATTGCCCGAGCTTTTTTTCAAAATATGGGATTTGATATTTTTCAATGAGAGCAATAAAATCCCAAGGCGTATAGCGGCTAAGGGCTGATTTACAAAAATGCGGATTATGTGAAATAAATTGCTGGGGTGTGGTGTGCGTATTGGTAAAATTACAACGCCCACCCCCCGACATCAGAATTTTCTTGCCGGGTCTATTGGCCTTATCCAGCACCAACACCCGACGACCGCGTTTACCAGCCTCAATTGCACACATAAGACCAGCAGCTCCCGCGCCAATAATAATTACATCAAACGTTTGCATGCGCTGCACTGATAATAAATGTTGGGACGTAGGATGTTAGCATAACAAGCTCCTAATGGTCGATGCTACCTACCGATTAAAGTTCGTGATCAGCCGTGATTGCTGCTCAGTTTCGCAGATCGCTGCTGCTTGCCTAGCCAGAAGATCGAATACATTGGTAATCTAGGAAAGTCATTAGCTTGCCTGCCCTAGGTTCATTTTATGATTGCGAGCGCACTGGGTATACGTATATACTGCCATTTTTTCTCGCAACTCACATGTTACGTATGTTTTTCCCAGCCTCGCAAGATAAAAAACAAATATGGTCAGGCTTATATGGCAGCAGTCTGTCCTTGGCTCTAGCAGAATTCTGCCAGCAATCAAGCGGTATCAAGCTTATTGTGGCTCCCGATCATTTGGCTGCCCAGCAATTGCATGATGAGTTGCAGTTTTTTCTTAATAAGCAGCCCATACAACCTAATATCTTATTTTTTCCGGATTGGGAAACCTTGCCATATGACCAATTTTCGCCACATCAAGATATCATTTCAGACCGCTTGGCGTGTTTAAGTCGCTTACAAAGCAGCAGTCATGCCATCGTCTTAACCGCAGTCTCCACCATAATGCATCGAATTTGTCCGGCCACATTTCTGCAACAAACGGTATTGGTCATTAAGAAAGGGCAAACCTTGGATCTTGGCTTATTCAAGCAGCAACTAATCGAAGCCGGCTATCACTTGGTTGACAAAGTATTGGAGCACGGTGAATTTGCTATCCGTGGCGCATTGATTGATCTATTCCCAATGGGCCATAAGCGCCCATTTCGACTGGAGTTGTTTGATAACGAAGTTGATAATATTCGTTTGTTTGACCAAGAAAATCAACGCACCATTGAAAAAATTTCCGCCATTACTATTTTGCCAGCCCGTGAATTTCCCCTAAATGATGACAGCATCAGCCAATTTAGGCGTGCCTTTCGCCAGGCGTTCAGTGGTAACCCCAGTCAATGTCCGATGTATGAAAGCGTGAGTGCACAACAGTGTCCCCATGGTATCGAATACTATTTACCACTTTTTTTTGAGAGCACCGCAACCATTTTTGATTATTTAACCAGCACCACTCAAATTTTTCTCGTAGGCGGAGCACAAGCCGCAGCCGATCAATTTTGGCAAGAAATTGAAAATCGCTACGCACAAAAATCGCATGATGTCAGCCGCCCTATTCTCAAACCAGCAGAGTTATTTATAGCACCGCATGAATTGTTGGCTGCAGTCAACCAAACCCAGCAAATGCGGCTATTCCATGATGATGTCAGCAAAAAAGGGGCGAGAAAAATCGCTAATCTGCATCTACCCCCCAGCCTGCCAATCGACCGTAAATCCGACCAACCGCTGCATCTATTAAGCACATACTTGTCACAGCCAGGCAGGCGTCACTTGTTGGTCGTGGAAAGCAAAGGGCGTCGCGAAGTTTTATCCGATATGCTCAAAGCACATCAGATCACACCCAGCCACATTGATTCTTGGCAGGCATTTCTCCAGGCACCAGACAACTCCATTGCTATCACGATAGGTAGCTTAAACGCTGGTCTAGAAATAGCTGATGTTGCCATTGTAGTCGAGGCGCAATTATTTGGCGAATATCGTACGCCTACCCGCCGTAATCAAAAAAAGAGCATTGATCCGGATTTGCTGATCCGCGATTTGGTAGAACTACAAGTCGGTTCCCCAGTGGTGCATCTTGAATATGGTGTTGGGCGCTATATGGGCATACAGTCATTTGCGGTGCACGGCATACACAATGATTTTTTAATATTGAATTATGCCAATAATGACCGCATTTATGTGCCCATCACTGCTTTAAATTTAATTAGTCGTTACACCGGTGCTGATAACGACCATGCGCCATTGCACCGCTTGGGCACTGATCAATGGCAAAAAGAAAAGAAAAAAGCCCAGGAGAAAATCCATGATGTTGCGGTTGAATTATTAGAAATATATGCTAAGCGCGCGGCAAAGCCGGGGCATGTCTATACATGCGAAACCATAGATTACCAACGATTTGCCAGTGGTTTTCCATTTACTGAAACCCAAGATCAACTCAGAGCCATCCAGGAAATTATCCATGATTTGCAATCCCCACAACCGATGGACCGCCTTATTTGTGGTGATGTCGGTTTTGGTAAAACAGAAGTAGCGATGCGTGCCGCTTTTATTGCGGTGCAAAATGGCAAACAAGTATGCGTTTTGGTACCCACAACCCTCTTAGCAACCCAACATTATGAAACATTTCGCGATCGTTTCGCCGAATTTCCAATAAATATTGATTTATTATCGCGCTTTAAAAGTGAAAAAGAGGCTAAAAGTATTTTACAAACGCTACAAAATGGCAGAACAGATATAGTTATTGGTACCCACAAACTATTCCAAAAAGACGTCGCGTTTCACGAACTAGGCTTGCTGATCATAGACGAAGAGCATCGCTTTGGTGTCAAACAAAAAGAACACATTAAAGCTTTGCGCAGCCATGTGGATATATTATCAATGACTGCAACGCCGATTCCCCGAACGCTCAATATGGCCATGGCCGGCATTCGGGATATCTCACTGATTACGACCCCGCCAGCCAAACGCCTAGCCATCAAAACTTTTTGGCAGGAATATCAAGACGCCACTATCCGTGAAGCCATTTTGCGGGAAATATTACGCGGGGGACAAGTTTTTTATCTACATAACAATGTCACCACCATAGCCAAAGTTTGCCAATCTATACAGCAACTCATTCCAGAAGCTAGCGTACATGTCGCCCATGGTCAAATGCGCGAGCGTGAGTTAGAACGCATGATGTCGGATTTTTATCATCATCGCTTCAACGTGTTGGTATGTACCACCATCATTGAAACGGGTATCGATATCCCTACCGCCAATACGATTATCATTGACCGCGCGGATAAATTTGGACTGGCCCAATTGCATCAATTGCGTGGTCGAGTCGGTCGTTCTCATCATCAAGCCTATGCCTATTTACTAACGCCTCCGGAAAAACTACTTTCTGCAGATGCGGTGAAACGATTAACCGCAATTGTGTCGCTGGAAGATCTGGGTGCTGGCTTTACCTTAGCAACGCATGACATGGAAATTCGCGGCGCAGGTGAATTACTCGGTGAAGAGCAGAGTGGCAATATGCACGCGATTGGTTATCACTTGTACATGGAAATGCTGGATAAAGCAGTGAGTGACTTAAAATCCGGGAAAATCATCTCGACCGACTACACGGTTGCCAAAGGCGCTGAAATCGATTTGCAAATCAGTGCGATTCTACCGGAAGACTATATCGGCGATATCCATACCAGATTGGTGTTATACAAACGCATTGCCAATGCTGAAGATACAGCCGCACTAGATGCACTACAAGTGGAAATGATCGACCGGTTTGGCTTATTGCCCGATCCTGCCAAAAATCTTTTCAAAATAACTGCGCTAAAGTTGTTAGCCACTAAAATTGGCGTCATCCGTATACAAGCAAGCCAACAACAAGGCAGAATCGAATTTTCAGCGCAGGCAGCTATCCATGCACTTGCTTTGATTCAATTGATTCAAACGCAAAGTCAGCGTTATAAATTGGATGGGCCTACCCAATTAAAATTCAGTCTAGACAGCACCATGCTGCCGCAACAACGGATTGCCGAGATTGAGTCGTTGTTGCTGCATTTGGCTAAGGTTTAAGCGAATGTTTTATTTTGTCCCACCCACCGTCATTTGATCAATTTTCAAAGTTGGTTGACCGACACCTACCGGTACTGATTGGCCATCTTTACCACAGACACCTATGCCTTGATCCAGTGCCAAATCATTGCCTATCATACTGATGTGCTGCATAACTTCTGGACCATTACCAACCAACGTAGCTCCCTTAACCGGTTGCGTAATTTTACCATCTTCGATCAAATATGCTTCGCTGGCAGAAAAAACAAATTGGCCCGAAGTGATGTCCACTTGACCACCACCAAAATTGACAGCGTACAAGCCGCGCTTGACTGATTGAATGATGTCTTTGGGATCAGACTGACCCGCTAGCATATAGGTATTGGTCATACGTGGCATCGGTGGATGAGCATAAGATTCACGGCGGCAGTTGCCGGTTGATTGCATGCCCATTAGACGTGCATTGAGCCGATCCTGCATGTAATTAACCAAAATACCATCTTCTATTAGCGTAGTACATTGCGTCGGTGTACCTTCGTCATCTATAGTTAATGAACCGCGCCGATTTTCCAAAGTGCCATCATCAACTACGGTGACTCCCCGTGCGGCCACCTGCTGCCCCATACGGCCGGAGAACGCCGATAAGCCTTTGCGATTAAAATCGCCTTCTAAACCATGCCCAACTGCTTCATGCAATAACACGCCTGGCCAACCGGGTCCCAACACCACGGGCATTAGCCCAGCGGGCGCATCTGTGGCATGTAAATTAACCAATGCCTCTCGCACGGCTTCGCGGCTATACGTTAAGGCTCGCTCTTGTGCTAGAAAAAAATTATAGGGAACACGTCCGCCACCACCACTCCGTGCAGATTCGCGACGGCCTTTTTCTTCAACAATCACACTGACATGGATACTCACCAAAGGCCTCACATCAGCTACCATTAGCCCATGCATGCCCACCACCATAATGACCTCATAACAACCACTCAGTGTGGCATTGACCTGAATGACCCGTGGATCCTGGCTTCTTGCTTCGTGATCTATGCTCTCTAGCAAAGCAATTTTTTCTTGTTTGCTCATGCCTTCAATTGGATTAAACCCAGCATAACGTGTCGGCACTGCAGTGCCAATTTTGACCGGCGTTAGCAACGAGGCACCATTGGTAGCAATGGATCGCGCCGCCTCTACCGCGCGCTCCAAAGAAGGTAGCATAATATCATCGCAATACGCGTATCCGGTTTTTGCCTGCGACACCGCGCGCACGCCTACACCTTTATCAATCGAGTAACTACCACTTTTAACCTCTGAGTCTTCCAGATACCAAGACTCATAACAGGTGGTTTGAAAGTATAAGTCAGCATCATCAAGACGCTTAGTCGTCATCGCGCGTAGTAGCTTTTCTACACTGGATAGATCCATATCAGCCGGTTTTAATAATAACTCACTGGCAAGATTTAATGCTAAGTTCATCAATGACTCCTCAAGACTCGATGCCCAAGACACGGAAATGACTGTCTTAAGGCATACAACTGCGGTAAATTGATTTCGGTCACCACCAGCCCCGCACCTTGTTCAAGGCTGGCGAGTACCTTGCCCCATGGATCAACAATCATGCTGTGGCCATAGGTTTGTCGACCATTCTCATGATAGCCGCCTTGATTGGCAGCCAGCACATAACAGAGATTTTCAATGGCACGTGCTTGTAGCAGCACTTGCCAGTGCGCAAGCCCCGTTTTTGCGGTAAATGCCGCAGGGACCACCAGAATTTGTGCCCCCTGGGCCACCAATGCACGATACAACTCAGGGAAACGCAGATCATAGCATACACTCAAACCAATCTTACCAATAGGTGTCACTACCACCACCAGCTCAGTACCCGGGACAATGGTGCGTGACTCCTGATAAGATTCCTCGGGTGTCACATTGACATCAAATAAATGCATTTTATCATAACGCGCCACACAAACCCCTTGATCATTGTAGACCAGTGAGCTGGCAGTAACATGCGTTTTGCTGGCATGAATAGGTAAGGTACCAGCAACAATCCACATCTGAAAAGATCTGGCCAAATTTTGTAGGAATGCTTGTATCT
Source organism: Legionellaceae bacterium (assembly GCA_036752465.1). Classification (GTDB taxonomy): domain Bacteria; phylum Pseudomonadota; class Gammaproteobacteria; order Legionellales; family Legionellaceae; genus DAIOSQ01. Next base: position 10,759 of record DAIOSQ010000010.1, read on the forward strand.
CACCCTGTCCTAAGATTTCGGCAATGGCCAGTTTATCGCACTCGGCAACCCCCATAAAGGCAAAATTTTCTGGCAAGACTATTAAGACAACCCCCTGCTCACATGCCTGCGCAAATAAAGCAGGCAATTGTTTAAGGTTATCTTGCACTGTAGATCCTGAGACCAATTGCACCACCGCAACTTTTGACATGGATTGATTCTTGTTTTGTGTAATTAAGGTCTATACTGATTGTAACCGAAGACTCTTATATTTTCACGACTTGATGATCCTGATCAGCAAAGGTCTCACCGGTTGCGCTTTCCGCATAAATGTTGAAACGTATTTAATGACAGGAGCTGACATGTCTTGGCGGCCACCGAACAGCATACTGAGTTTTAAAAAAATCACGGTAATTTTCTGGACTGTGTGGCTCGCCATCATGTTATGGACAGATGTGATCGGCGGCTTAGCGCAATTGGGCTGGTTGCACCGTGCTTGGGCGCCTAATACCAACTATCCTTTTTTGGTAGCATCGCTTGCGATGTACTCGCCGCCTGCTTGGCTACCCGCGGTTTTTTATGGCGGCATTATGTTGTGGGAGCTGTTAGCCACCTGGCTCTTTCTGCGTGCCAGCCTAGCGTTGCTCTGCAAGAAGCCACTGCACATCTGGTTAGCCTACGCAACACACGCATACATTTTCAGTATTTTGCTATGGTTTGCTTTCTTTATTGCCGACCAACTGGTCATGAAATTTGACCTAGAAGCCAATCATATGGTGCAAGGTGGCATGATGCTGCTGACATTTTTAGCACTGTATCTGTTGCCTCATGAAGAAAATATAGCCATACCCCTTGAAAAGTGAGAGAAAGTACCCTATATATGCTATAGATGAAGTGACTAGACCTGGAGAAATTAGACATGAACAGACAAACCGTATCGGCCTTGAATCGCAACCGAGATTCAGCCCTCGCAACCAATAAAGTGTTGCGTAACACCTACCTATTATTAAGCTTATCGTTTATCTTTAGCGCCGTTATGGCGTATGTTTCTTTTGTGACAGGGGCACGTCCACTAAATCCGCTGCTGTTTATCGTCGGCGCCTATGGTCTTATTTTCATGACCAGCGCTTTACAAAATAGTGGTGCTGGCATAGCGTGTGTCTTCGCCTTCACAGGTTTCATGGGATATGCACTTGGCCCAATTTTAAATGCCTACATATCACATTTTGTTAATGGCCCACAGATTGTCGCCACAGCGCTCGGGGGCACCGGTATAATTTTCTTTGCTTTGTCAGGCTATACCTTAACCACAAGAACAGACTTCAGTTTTCTCAATGGCTTCTTGTTTGTGGCCATGATGGTGGCTTTTCTAGGCATGCTGGCTGGTGTATTCCTGCAATTGCCTTTTATGCAACTGGCAATATCCGCTTTATTTGTTCTGATATCTTCTGGAATGATTTTATACCAAACCAGTGAAATCATCCACGGAGGCGAGACAAACTACATCATGGCAACGATTAGCCTGTTTGTTTCACTGTATAACCTCTTCATCAGCTTACTTAATTTACTGGGCGCTTTTTCTGGCAATAGCAGAGACTAAAAAAGAAGACAACCATGCCCACATCGCGAGGCTTTGCTGGATTTGATGCACACTCTCCCCTGAGATATTACGAATTCTCACGCAGAGCTCCTCGCAGAAGCGATGTTCATATTAAAATAAACTATTGTGGGGTATGTCATTCCGATCTGCACTCAGTGAAAAACGAGTGGCAAGGTGCGAGGTATCCCATGGTACCAGGGCATGAAATTATTGGCGAGGTCATTGCAATCGGTGCTGGGGTCAGTACAGTCAAGATAGGTGATACCGTGGGGGTCGGTTGTATGGTGGGCTCTTGCCAGAGCTGTCATTATTGCCATGAACACCTTGAGCAATATTGTGAGTCACAAGCCATTTTTACTTACAATAGCGTCGATTTTGATAAAACCATCACGAAGGGGGGCTACGCCAGCGATATCGTGGTGCATGAAAATTTTGTCTTTGCTATCCCCACGCACTTAGATCCAGCCAAAGCCGCCCCTTTGCTTTGTGCGGGCATCACCACCTATTCCCCACTCAAACATTGGAACATTGGTAAACAAGACACTGTTGGTATTGTAGGCTTAGGTGGCTTGGGACATATGGCCATTAAATTTGCACGACAGATGGGCGCGTATGTGGTCATGCTCACCGGCAATCCCAACAAACAACAAGATGCACTGCGCCTGGGTGCGCATGAAGTGATTCTAATGGAAGATGAGAGCACGCTGGCACAGCATCAAAATCGCTTTGATTTCATGCTCAATACCGCACCTGGCTTGCATAATATCGATGCCTACTTAGCCTTACTAAAACCGCAGAAAACGCTCTGCTTGCTAGGCATATCACCTGAAGCTTTGTCGTTAAGCCCTGGTCAAATAATCTTCGGTCGCAAGCAACTGGCAGGCTCCTTAATAGGAGGCACCACAGAAACCCAAGAAATGCTGCAATATTGTGGTACGCACAACATCAGCTGTGACGTCGAGGTCATCGCCATGTCTGAAATCAACAACGCTTATGAGCGTATGCTGCACGGCGATGTTAAGTATCGCTTTGTCATTGATATGGCAACTCTTAGCGATGAATAATACCACTCTGTCCGACTGTACAATCACATCTCCATGACAAACATTAGGTCAGAGCTTCCAGAGCTCTCAAAGCTTTCACTGGTAGTTAACGTCTGACCACTTTGTTCTTCTTCTATATGATTGGCAGAGAATAACCCACATGTGACTAACGCACCAGGTTTGGTATTACGCTGAAGATCCACGGCCTTAGATTCGGTTCTGTTTGCGTCACACTGATTCGAGTCTTCTTCCTCCAAATCAAGAAAATGCCCCCAATCACTTTCCTCTAGTTCCTCAAGTTTAGTAGCTTCATCAGCGTATGCTTGCAACTGACGCGGTTGCAATTTCTCTGGACTGCTGATACCACCTGATGTTTCTTTTTGTTCTAAATTTGACTTTTCCATGAATAAATTCACTTATATGATTTCAAAAGGTGCATTTTACTGGATTAGCCAACTAAAGCAAGAGATGATCACGCTTCCGCACAAAATCAATCGTTCCTAACACCCCAAGTACGGGATTGCTGCCTTAGATGTCTTGCCAACACGCGCGCACACGGTATAAATCCTTAAGTGATGCGGTAGGTTGAGGCATTTGGTGGGTCGGATAGAGATCTTTTTCTGCCTGATAAAATATACCTAGCGGTACCGGCAACGCTGGGAACTGACATTTTGCCAAAGCAATTGCTGCTGTAAAATTGTTCACATCGTGATGATATGCTTGTCCGTGTTGATATGGCATCCGGGTAAACCCAGTGGATGAATACACCAGCATCTCTTCATGGTCTATACCGAATTGCAGTGGCGCTTGGTCTGCCAACAAAACCGTATTGGCTTTGCGGTGGTCTTTTAAAGCAAAGCCATCAAACGCCCCATGATTGAATATATTGCAATCTTGGTAAATTTCAATCAAAGATGTGCCTGAGTGCTCATAAGCTGCTTTTAACACAGCTTGTAAATGGGTCGGATCTTTATCCACCGCCCGTGCCACGAATGTAGCACCCGCCGCTAATGCCAACAGCAATGGATTGATGGGTTCCTGCTTAAGCCCCTGCGGCGATGTTTTGGTAACCTGTCCAGGTTGCGAAGTCGGCGAATATTGTCCTTTGGTTAAACCATATACTTGATTGTTGATCAACAAAATATTGATATTGACGTTTCGTCGCAAGCAGTGAATAAAATGATTGCCGCCAATACTTAAAGCGTCGCCGTCACCGGTAATCACCCAGACGGACAAATCATCGCGCATTAATTTCAAACCAGTAGCCACCGCAGTTGCGCGACCATGAATGGTATGAAAGCCATAGGTATTCATGTAATACGGTAACCGCCCTGCGCAACCAATTCCCGAAACAAACACATGTTTTTCCGGAGGCAAGCCTAACTCCGGCAATAACCGTTGCAAAGCTGCTAAAATTGCATAATCACCACACCCCGGACACCACCTGACTTCGTTTTGATTGACAAAGTCTTCACGTTTATACACTGGCTGATGCATGCGATAACTCCGCTTGTAAGGCATTAAAAATTGTGCTTGCCGAAAAAGGTTGACCACTACACTGCGTGATCGCCTGAGCATCTACCAAAAAATGCCCTCGGATCATCTGACATAATTGTCCGGAGTTTAATTCCGCCACAAATACTTGAGGGTACGCTTTGAGGATTCTGCCCAAATCAGCTGGCAGGGGATTTAAATGACGCAAGTGCAACAGCGCGATCCGCAAACCCGCTGCTGAGCATAGCTGCAAGGCTGCTTGTAAACTGCCATAGGTACTGCCCCACCCTACCAGTAACACGGCTGCATGCTCATGACCTTCTATGCGTAACGGTGCGTATAAGCGCGTGACGTTAGCAATTTTCTGTGCGCGGGTCTTGACCATGGTTTGGTGATTGCTGGCGTCATAACTCACCCGCCCCTCCTCTCCCTGTTTTTCAAGCCCTCCCAATTGGTGGATCAAGCCCGGGGTGCCCGGAATATTCCAGCTGCGTGCCAAATATTGATCACGCAAATAAGGTTTGGCAAATTGGTTAAATGACCATTGTGGCACAGCAATATCATCCACATCGGGAATTTGCCATGGCTCTGCAGCATTCACAATATAGGCGTCTAATAAAACAATCACCGGAGACATCGCCGCTATGGCAATTGTAAACGCCTCAAGCATGGTCTTAAAACAATCCACCGGTGAAGTTGCTGCCAGCACCGGTAAGGGAGCTTCGCCGTGCCGACCAAACATCGCTTGATACAAATCGCTTTGGCTAGTTTTGGTAGGCATGCCAGTAGACGCTCCAGCGCGCTGCACATCTACCACTACCAAAGGGAGCTCGCTCACTACCGCCAATCCCAAACTTTCGCTTTTTAGATCAAACCCTGGACCAGAAGTAAATGTTACCGCCAAGCGTCCACCAAAAGCAGCCCCCAAACAAGCGCAAATTGCCGCAATTTCATCTTCTGCTTGCAATAAAGTTACACCAAACGCTTGCAGCTTGGCACACTCATGCAATATACCGGACGCTGGCGTGATCGGGTAGCCAGCAACTAAGAGAGGTTGATTGGTTTTGACTGCTAGGGTTGCTAACGCCATAGATACCGCTTCTACCCCTGTTATCTGTCGATATTCGCCAGCTGGCCTATCCACCCCGCCCAACATATATTGCGCGCGGGCAAGCTCAAGAGTCTCGGCATAATGATAGCCGGCAAGCAATGCCAAACGATTGGCAGTCGCCGATACCGTTGCTTTTTTAAATTTTTTATTGATAAACGCCAACGAACTGTCCATAGTTAAATCAAATAACCACAACACTATCCCTAACACATAAAAATTCTTGGCTTTTTTTGCCTGCGCATGACTTATTTCAAGCGCTTTGAGTGCTGCTAACGTATGACTGACCAATGGCAATGACAGCACTTGATAACGATCTTTGACCTCATCAAAAAAACCTGCTGACAGTCCTGCTTTTTCCCAGTCTTTGCTTTGCATGTTATCTGCATTGACAATCAACAACCCGCCCTCGTTAAGAAAACTCAAAGAATGTTTTAAGGCTGCCGGATTGAGTGCCACCAATACATCTAAGGACTCACCTGCGGTAAAAATCGCGTGCTCTGCCATTGCTAGTTGAAAGCCAGATACGCCAGCAACCGTGCCAGCAGGGGCACGAATTTCGGCAGGAAAGTCAGGTAAAGTTCTGACATCCTTGCCAGTCATAGCAGCTGTTATCGTCAGTTGTTCACCCACAATTTGCACACCGTCGCCAGAATCTCCGGTGATGCGAATCACGATTTCTTCTGTCAATTTAACCATTGTAGAGATCTCTTTGTCAGCATCAACCATTTGAGCTTAGCAGTATTTTTGGCAATTTGTCTAATGCAAACAAGCCTTATCTTGGGTATATACTGATACTAGCTGCAGATACTTGCATCAGATGATGCGATCTTGGTTGCCACACTCATCGTTCTCAACTGAATAAACATGAAAAACGCAGTTGCCATCGTCGCGAGCGGTCAAGATGTGATGTCTTCTTTTTTTGATCACCTACCTGTCGAACGTGGTACCGAAGCTCCCTTTTGGGGGCCATGCTTGGCCGCGGTGCCACCCGATCTAGATACATCTTTAAACATCCTATTGAGATGATTTATGCCTTGAGCACCACCACCATGCCGACCATCTGGTGCCGATCGTGACGAGGAGGGGCGTTCAGCACGTTTGGGGGCTACTTCAATCCAACCCTCGGTGTCACCACTTGCATCGTTTGTCATCGAGACAGCAGCCACTTTTTCTGTCGACCGCATCGCAACAGGCGTGTTGAAAACCAATGAACCTTGATCTGCAGACCATGTAACCGATGCATGATCTAACGTCGCTAAGTGCTCGGATACCATGTCACGCATGATGCCTCGATGTGCCATACGGCTATGTGAACCTCGACCGCTAATAATACCCTTCATGCATCCCTGACGTAGCGCATCATCCGTCACCATGGTTTGTAATAATAACTTCGCACACAGGTAATCCAAACCATGCAAATCAAGCATGCCACCACCCTGAACCTGGTGCTCTTGAAGTCGACGGACCAACAGTTCACACACCTCGTCAGCACTGTATGCCGATTTTGCAACGGGAAGATCAGTAAAAAACCGTTGCAGGGTCGCTAATGGTATGTCTGTAGAGCTGTTTTTGGCTAATTGCACATAACTGACCACGCATTGATACCATGCCAAACGATCCGCATCAAAATCAATGGCCGTAAATTTGGCCTCAAGGGCAACTAATGTATCGCTTACCTCAGTCTGGAGGTAACTCATCTTCTGCAGACCATACAGCGCATTGCCAATCGCCTGAGCATCCAGTCTCGCGTCTGAAACATGCATTTTTATGGTCAGTTGTCGCAAAATCAAGGTCACAGCCCTTTCATCCGCTGTCAGTCCTTTTAACCCCTTCAGACAACGTCCAATACTAATGCTCTGCCAATCCTGCTCTCTCGACCGTGCAATATCTTCGGAAATTTGCGCAAGATCCTCTAAAAATAACCTCCTGGTTTGATAACCATGTGCCCCTGGACTACGGTAGCAATCGATCAGTTTATGATTTTTATCATCCATCCAACCACAGATTTCTTTAACACTTCGCATCGCAATCAACTCACATAAGTATAAAAATTGGCATATTATTACATAAATAAACTCAAAATAGTAACAATATATTCTTTTTTTGATCACCTACCTATCGAACGTAAGCGATAGCGAAAATCCAGTATCTTCAGGTAGTATGGGTATAGAGTGCTCGGGTATGAATAGGTTTACCGTCCACCAAATGATGGACCAGCGCACGCATGATTTTTTTGGCAGTTTTTAACACGGCAGCGTCATTCAAACGACCAGCGGCCATCGCCAGAATATCGGCACCCAATAAACCCTCTGCGGCTCGATGAAAGCCCTCAGCAGCGATATATTGATAGCATGCATGTGGCTCCAAAGCAGCTCCGCTGACATCTCGATCCAAGGTTATGCCATAGCCACAGGCTTGTGCCAGGACCCATTCAAATTGCCTGAGCGCCATTTGCGTGACCAAGGTATGATCGCTGGTGATCAAAATATTTAGAGTTTCCGCATAACGAACAAACAAACCATCTGCTGGATCGCCTGGTTTGAGTGCAAGATAGAGCAGTTCGTTTAGGTAGAGCGCGGCAAACAGCGAGTCCTTGCGCAGGGTTAACATAGGCGATAGCATTTCTAGTTTTCTAACAAACGCCCCACCCGCTGGATATACCTGCGCTTCTAGCCATAAAGGTGTGAATGGCTGTAAGGCAGCGTTATGTTTTTTTCTTGCCCCGCGATAGCTGCATTTGATTAAACCGTACTGCTGGCTGAAAAAAGTCACATAAGCACTGCTCTCACTGGCGGGATGTATATGCAGCACCCAAGCTTGGGTTTCAATGATCATAGCCCATGTGTTTCAATAGTCGCTCATCGTCAGACCAACCAGACTTGACCTTACACCAACATTGCAAAAATACTTTCTGCTGCAACATCACTTCCATATCAATTCTGGCGTTAGTGGCCATTTCTTTCAGCTTACTGCCTTTGTTGCCAATAATCATCCGTTTGTGACTATCTTTTTCAACCAGAATCAAGGCATGAATCCGAATCAACTGCGGCTCTTCTTTAAAAGACTCAATATCTACCAAGGTTGAATAAGGCAATTCATCGCCACACATACGAAATATTTTCTCGCGCAATAGTTCGGCACAGAGAAATTTCGTGCTGCGATCGGTCACTTGATCATCGGCAAACACATGTCGTCCTGCTGGCATATAGGCCATGAGGTGGTTTTGCAACACATCGAGTTGAATGTCTTTTTTGGCAGACAAAGGAATCACTTCCTTAAAAGCATAGCGAGCGCTCATGCTCTGTAACCACGGTAACAAAGTAGCTTTGTCACTGATTTTATCAACTTTGTTGACCAGCAAAAAACACGAAGCCGCTTGGCGGGCGATAATTTCCAACACATATTCGTCTTCTTCTGTCCAACGCAGGGCCTCAACCACAAACAACACCACATCGACATCTTGCAATACATTGCTAGCGGTTTTATTCATCATACGATTCATGATTTTCTTGGAGCCTACATGAATACCTGGAGTATCAACATAAAGCAATTGATAGTTGTCCAAGGTTTGGATCCCTAAAATGCTATGTCGTGTGGTTTGCGGTTTGCGGGAAGTAATACTGATTTTTTGTTGCAGAATTTTATTCAGTAACGTCGATTTACCGACATTTGGCCTACCTACTATGGCGATATAACCGCAATATGTTGTTGTCATCGTCATTACTTACTCCAATCTTTGTTTATGAGGTACTGCTGGCAACCACATGTTGATTGACCACTTTGGCGACACATGAGTCGGACCATACATTCAAAGCTGTTTCTAACATATCGATCAGACTATAAAATGGTAAAATAATACCCATTAATGTTATAGGGATGTTCATGCTGGACAGTAAGCTCGCACTTAAGAAAAAACAGCCCATCGGAATCCCAGCATTGCCAATCGCGGCAACGGTAGACACCACCACCCAAAGTGCCATAGAAGTCAACGTCACCTCCAAGCCATTATTTTGCATTAAATAAACCACGGTGGTAAAAATAAACGCAGCACAACCATTCATATTAATGCTGGTACACAGTGGCAACACAAAACGGCTTATCTCAGGACGCACGAATAGCTTCTTTTCTACGGTATCCATCGTGACAGGTAACGTGCCTACCGAAGACTTTGAGAAGAAGGCCAAAGAAAGTGCCGGCAGCATAGCGCGCATCGTAGCAAACGGTTGAATACCGTGCGCTTTGAGCCACAGCGGCAATACCACAAACCCCTGTAGCAAATTGGCCAAGACAATAATCGCCAAATACTCACTCAAGCCCTTGATGGCCACCCCACTGCGCAGCTCCACAATGGTTGAGGTTATAAAACCAAATAAGCCTATGGGAATAATGGCAATAATCCACCTGGTAATGACCATAAATAGACCATGCGCACCGCGAAAAAATTGGGTAATGGTCTCTCTGGCGTGTTCATCAGGAATAAAGCGTATGGCAATGCCCACAATAATGCCCATAAACAAAACACTTAACACTTGATTTTCTAAAAACGGCGCTAAAAAATTGGTTGGAATCAGATGGATAAGATGTTGCACATAACCACCTGGTTGCTGCGCAAAAGCCGTCTGAGTGGTGTGCGGATCTGAATTTATCAAACTTGGTTTGATCAGCAAATACAATATAAAACTAATCAAAGCCGCCAGCAATGTGGTTGCCAAGGTATAACACATGGTCCGGCGCCAGACCTTACGCATCATGCCATCGCTGCGATAATTAGATAATGTCACAATAATTGATAGCGCAATAATGGGCAAACTGATACATTTGAACATACGAATGAATGTCTCAGTAATCAAGTGACCTATGGTTTTCACAACCGCCACATCGGATAAACCGCCCAGTATGCCCAATACTATCATCAACGCATAGATCACAGGCTTACGGAACCAGGCAACGGCTTGTTTGGCATGTTGAGCACACATATTGACATCCCTCAACCACATTTGTGGCAAATCAGCTATTCTATACTCATTCCGCCTGAAGATCTTGGTTTTTTCGCAACTTGCTTTTTGTGCCTACGGAACTTTAAAAAGCGAGTAATAGCGAACCCTATTGCGAGTTTTTTTAAGTTTCGCGTGGCACTGGACGCGCTTTATTTTATAAATAAGAACTTTTTTAGGATATTATGCACCCTGGTGAATTAGGATTAGGCTGCTCTGTTAGCTGCAACGTATTGTTGGCGTTATGATTCCCAGCAAACATACTCAGGGCGGGAACTCTCAATTTTTTGGAGAATTCATCTTCCCAGCCCATTCGCGTGGATTCAATCAAGGCGTACAATTCACCTTGATGATCACCCTCCTGCTGCGGGTCCAAATATTCCAAGCCAGCCAGAAAATGCTCCAATGCTTCCTCAGAAGGTGGCTGGAGAAAAAATGCATGCGCACGAACATTGCACAAATGCTCCTTGTGTCGCAAAATAAAGCTCAAATCATACTCGGTGCCTGAAGAACCTATGCGCCATTGCTTATTGTGTAATACACCGGTCATGGCTAAGATTTTATCGTAATTATCTTCTTCATGTTCATCCTGCTTTATACCTATTAACTCATCAGCGAGTGCTTGGTAGCAGTCTGAGTCATCAGAGTTATTTGCTCGTAATAAAATAGCACATAGCAGCTGCTGGTTTTGTTCGTATACGATACCTTGGTCACTCAATTTTATTATCTGCTCAACGAATTCAACTGGATGTGATGCACCTGTCACGGCAACACGGGTTACATGCGACAGCAACCCACTATTTTTAAGGCTGACCAATGCTTCAGCTAGCGCCATCGGGCTGTTACTGCTGGCAACCGCGTTCAAATTTTCTCCATGTTCAATGTGTGGACCGAGTAATCCGTTGTTTGACATCACTATCACTGCTTCTGCCATTTCCGATATATGCCTGTGTTTACTAACCAGCTCCATGATACGCTGACTTTGTACGTGCCCGTTATCTGGTAATAATGTTGCATGGTGCAGCCTCACAAGTGCTTGTCCAAGCTCCGCTGGTTTCTCTGATTCCGCACGAACTAAGCCATAATAGGCGTTGCACGTGCGTACGTTTGCCAGCAGTGCTGCGTTATCTAGGATATTGAGCGCCTCCAATGCATCTTTAGGAAGAGGGTGCTTGAGCAATATCTGGAAAAATATTTTACTTTTTTCGACGTTCCGTGTGCCACGATCAGATAACCATGCATCCGATGCCTCGGTAAAATCCTTCATGCGTCTTTGCGCGAGCAGGTCATCAACCGCTGTCGCTCGTTCAGCAGGGCTACTTAATAAAGACAGATGATGCGTTTGCACGAAAGAAAGTGCTGCTGGTAAATATCGGTCGTCGTATCGCGAGTAAATTTCTGTCAAATGCCTATGAGCACCGTTTAAGCTTAGCAAATTAATTGGCGTGATCATCTGGAGGTAAATACTTGATACTTGTATAAAATTATTCATTAGTGCTGCAAAATGAACTTGTATCTGGTCCTTGACCTCCGGATGAGCAGCTTTTAAAGCTTGCAATATAGTTTGCAAATTAAGCACATCTATCTGAGGTCTATCTTTTATAAAACAAATCAGAGCAAGCATATTTTGAATACTGTTGTTGTTAAATAAATTCAGATCTAACATCAAATCTAGTAGCCCATTTAGTTGTTCGATACTGAGTATGTGACGTTGCACCAGGGCTGAAAGTTCGTTCACTATCTTAATCGCCTCTGGTTGTTGGAGTTGAGCCATCAATTGGGCATTGGCATGGAATAAACGATTCATTAAACAGGCAAAACTCTCCGGTGCATTGATGAGCAATTGGTTCTCTTGGGCATCTACTAACGCCTTAAGAAGGGCTGGCTTGTTGATATCACCTGCTGTGTTCAGAACAGTTGACTCTGTCCTAGGACGCTTTAAACGGGTTGCTAACAATTGCCATTGCTGCTGCGCTAGATCTGGAGAATCTTCATGTTCATGACATAACATCAATATTTCTATCCAATGCGAGAGCTTCATCGTATAGCTTTTATCCTCCCAAAAATCATTAACTTGTTGCAATCCGCCCAAAACAGATGAAAACTTAATCACACTATTAAAGATGACAACTGCGTCTAGTTTTTTGGTGTCAGAATCACGTTTTTTGCTAATCACCTCAAGTTTTTTTAATATAACAGCTATATTTAGCGGCTCTGGTTGTGCACAAATTTTTTGGAGATACACTGACTCTATAGGTATTTTAAGTTCCGCCAAGGCAAGTAAAGCTGTAGCCACCCCTTGAGGTTTGTTATGCCTCATGACAGCCAATACATTCTCGTGTGTCATGATGATGTTGAGATCTGAAGATTTACACTTTCGTAGTATACGAATGGCTTCTGTAATTTGGCTTGGTTGATTGCTATTCAAGAAAGTATCGAAATACGATTGATCACTGGCTAGATCTCGCTGTTCAGTAGGATGATGACCAGGCAAATTTTGCCATGCCTCGCTCAGGCATTTAATGACCGCTAAGTTTGTAAAGAGGCGAGCTAAATTAGCTGCTGCCTGAGGGTATCCTGTAGCGATTATACCATCACCTTGAAGCAGCGTCAGCAAATCAGATAATTGCTGCAGGTCATCGCATTGCACAATCTTTGTTAAATAAGACATCCTCTGAAGCCCAGACGAACCTAGGAATGCTGCATTTTTTTCTAAAATTTGGAAGCTACTGATAATCAACTTGATTTTTTGAATATTTGTTGCGCTTGCGCCAGTGCTTAGATTTACTCTGGTTGCCTTACCGAGGTCATTATTTGGAGCATTGATTGTGATATTCAGCTCTGCAAAATCATACGCACCTGCACCTGCATCAGGACCCTGTCTTTCCTGATTAAACCCCTCGTACATCTGCAAAAACTGCCGCGCTATCGTCTCCGAATGATCGTGCTCAACCACAACTTCACTCAACCAACCCTTTTTAAATAACTCTTGGCATGGTTGCATGGCTGGCGTCGCATAAAACGTTTTTAAGCCTGGGAAAAAAAACCTATGAAAAAACCACGTACCTGATAACCAACTGGGATCCAACGCAGCCTGCATAATATCCAACGTGGTCACTGTGCTGTTTGCTGCGTTGGCTTGTAACAAAATAGTCTTCAAGCTTGCAGGAAAAAAATATTGTTGATACCACGGCAACGCTTTGAAATAGTCTTTTAAGTTTTTTACGGCTGTCAACATAATCAGTTATCCTCGTGCAAAATAAACACTCTTCTGTGCCGAGGCGCTGCCACTACCCAGCAGAAAATTGAGCTTTAATTATACATGAAGTAGGCAGTGAATGCAACAGGCAGTAAAATTTTAGCCTAGCAACATTTCTCTTAAACCAATTTGAAAATGCTTAGGCTACATGCCAAGACAGCACGCCAGCAGGTATCAACGTAGGTTGCATCTGCAGGCATGGTTGGTTGTTTGTATCTGCCAGCGCCACGCGGATTTCGAGGGTTTGCTGCGGTACGGTTACATGTTCTAAGTGTATCAACCAATG